>JACQCD010000006.1 GCA_016201825.1 Nitrospirota bacterium
ACTCGACGCGCTCCACGGTCCACGGCTCCAACAAGCCCAACAGGTGTCGGTACAGCTCGGTATCGCGCACAGGAGGCCCTCCCGGTGAGTGAAGCCCCCTCTATACCAGAATTCTCACCCACGGAAAAGCCGGAAGAACCCAAATTTATTGTTAAGGCTGATAATCGGCATATTAACCCCCTTGGGGGTGTGCACGGTGGTTTCGCCGCTACAGTGCTTGATTCAGTTACAGGTTGTGCCATTCACACGATGCTTGATGCTGGCGTTGGTTACAGCACGGTTGATCTCAATGTAAAGATGCTCCGTCCTATTCCACTCGATGTTGAACTTTATGCTGAGGGGCGCGTAATTCACATTTCCAAGAGCCTTGGAGTATCAGAAGGCACCATCAAAGACACCAGCGGAAAACTGTATGCTCATGGCACAAGCACATGCAGTATTCTTCGCCCACAAGCTGCATAACACGACGCTCAAGCGGACTTGCTACGTCGGCGCTCCGCGCCTCCGTAGCGCGCCGCTTAGCTTTGCGATGTAAGGCATGCTGCACGAGATGATGATGCACGGGCACGGTGTATCCGGGTCGTGGTGGGGTGGGGCTCGGATCAGGCGCCGCTGCAGGGCGTAACGGTCTCGCTCGTCGAAATAAGCACCGCCCAGCTCGGTGTAGGTCTGCTGATTCTTTAACAGCTAATAGGCGATCACGAGAATGCTGTGCCCCACCGCCACAATCGCACGCTTGCGCTCGTGCCGCGCCGCAGATCGCGGAGGCGCAGGACTGGGAAGCCTCCGCGACGGCATTGTTAGGAGATGACGGGCATCCGTTCAAAAAAGTCCTGCTGGTAACATTTTTTACATACAATGCCCGGTCAGTCGCTTGCCGCCTCATGCTGCGGTCTGCTAAGGTCGGGGCTGCCGTGGTGATGTCGTCGAAAAAACGCCGCGCGGATCTCGCGCTGGTGGAACAGGGCTTGGCGCCCAGCCGGGCACGAGCCCAATCGCTCATCCTGCAAGGGCTCGTCCGCGCGGGTGACCGTCCGATCACGAAAGCCGGGGAGTTAGTCGCGGCCGACACCCCGTTGCAGGTGACGGCCGAGGACCACCCCTACGTGGGGCGCGGCGGCGTGAAGCTGGCCGCGGCATTGGACGCATGGGGCATCGACCCCGCCGGCGCGATCTGCCTCGACATCGGCGCGTCGACTGGCGGGTTCACCGATTGCCTCTTGCAGCGCGGCGCGGCCCGGGTCTGGGCGGTGGACGTGGGCTACGGCCAATTGGCGTGGTCGCTCCGCACCGACCCGCGGGTGCGCCTGCTTGAGCGGACGAATATTCGCGATCTGGATCGCGCGGCGATCCCCGATCCGATCACTCTCATTGTCATCGACGTGTCATTCATCTCGTTGCGCCTCGTCCTTCCGAAGGCGTTGGACTGGTTGCCGCCGGGCGGCCGCGTGGTCGCGCTCGTCAAGCCCCAGTTCGAAGTCGGGAAGGGCGAGGTGAGCCGGGGAGGGATCGTGCGGGATGCGGCGGCCCGGGAACGGGTGGTCGAGGCCGTGATCGCGTGCGCCGTCGGCCTGGGCTTGGTGTGCTGCGGCCGGATCCCGTCCCCGATCGCGGGACGCGACGGCAACCAGGAATACCTCGTCGGTTTCGTACGACGTTGATCCGTCGCGTCTTGCCGAGGCGCTTGAAACCCCCGCCGGATTCCAGTACGATCGCGCGGTGTTGACCCGCGGTCGGGCGATCGCCATCGGCCTCATCCTGGCACTCGTGATGGGCGTCGCCTGCACGCCGCGCGTTCGCTTCCTCGCGCTGCGCCAAGAGCTGGCGGCCCTCACGATCGCTCCCGACGCCCCGCCGCTCGACGGCCTTCGACGCTACCGAGGCGTCATCCACGTGCATTCCAACCTGTCCCACGACAGCCGGGGAGACCCCGCGGAGATTCTGAGCGCTGCCAAAGCGATCGGGCTCGATTTCGTGATGATGACCGACCACAACAACCCCAAGATCTTCCAGCGCGGCCTCGAGGGGCTCCACGATGGCGTGCTCATCGTCCGCGGCGCGGAGATCGGATCGGAGGGCGATTATCTTCTCGCGCTGGGGATCGAGTCCTTCATCGATCCGGCAGGCAAAACCTTCCGGGAGATCACGGCCGCGATCGCCGCGCAAGGGGGCGTGGCGATCGGCGCCCACCCCAACCGCTTTCACCATTGGAGCGATCCGGGGTTGGCGGGTGTCGAGGTCTGGGATCTGTACGACGAGGCGATCTCCGACCGCTGGCGGTACGCGACGCTGGCCTTGGATGTTCTCTTTTCTTACGGCGCGTACCCCGCCGAGATCCTGCTGTCCATCGTGCGTCACCCCGCGCGCGCGCTCGCGGCGTTCGACGACGAGACGCGTCGTCGCCCCTTGGTCGCCATCGGCACGCCCGACGCGCATCGGAACGTCCGCATCTTCCGCCGCCTGGACCCCTATCCGCTGACCTTACACCTCGTCACCACCTACCTCTTGGCCGAAGACAAGACACGCCCGGCGCTGCTCGACGCGCTGCGCCGCGGCCGCGCCTACCTGGCGTTCGACCTCTTGGCGTCCGCGCCGACGTTCGATTTTCGGCTGGTCGACGGCCAGGGAAAGAGCTGGATGATGGGAGACCGCGTCCCGGCGGGCGCGGGCCGAACGCTCCGGGTCTTTGCGCCGCACGCCGGGCGCATCACCGTCATCCGAGACGGGAGGGTGATCAGCCAAACCGATGCTCCGACGCTCGAGCAGCCGGTGGACGGGCCCGGCGTCTATCGGGCGGAGGTCGCGCTCTCGGTCCAGGGGCAGTGGCGGCCCTGGATCTATTCCAACCCCATTTACGTCCAGTGAGCGGACTCGTGCGCGCGGCGATGATCGCGGCGGCGTGGGGGGTGGTGGCGTGCCTCCCTATCGACCGGACGCCCGTGGAATCGACGCCCGCGTTCCGGACGGCGGTGGCCGAGACCGAGCGGATCGACCGGCCGGCCGAGGGGCCGATCTTCGCCGGCGCGGCGCGGGAGGAAATCACGCCCGCCGTCGCGACGCCGCTCGCGGGGTACGGGAATCGGCTTGGGCGCGCGTCCCGCGGCGTGCACGACCGGCTCTACACCCGCGCGCTCGCAATGCGCGTGGGCGATCGCGTCGTCATCCTGGTCGCCTCAGATCTCTTGGCTATGACCGACGACATCACGCGCGCGGTCGAGCGTCTGGTCCGGCGAGAGATCCCGCTCCAGCCGCAGAGCTTGATCCTGACGGCCACCCACACGCACTCCGGGTTCGGTGCGGTGGCCCGGCGGGTGGTGGAGGGGTTCGCGGCCGGCGAATACGACGAGCGCATCTTCCGGGCGCTGACCGAGCGCATCGCGCGCGCCGCGATCGAGGCCTATCGAGCCCTGGCGCCGGCGGAGATCGCCTGGGGCGAGGCGACGGCCCCCGAGTTCATCGCCAACCGAATGATCCCGGACGGGTTCGTGGACCCGGCGGTGCCGTATCTGGCGATCCGGCGGATCGACCACACGCCGGTCGCCTCCCTCGTCAACTTTTCCGCCCACCCCACCGTCCTCAAGTCGGATAACTTCCTGCTGTCGGGCGATTTTCCCGGCGCGATGGCGCGCGATCTGGAAGCCGACGGCGCCCCCGCGCTGTACACGGCGGGCGCCGTGGCCGACCAAACCGCGGTCGCGCCCCGCGCCGCGGATCGGTTTGCGGCGGTGGAGGCCATGGGCCGCGAGTTGGCCTCCCGCGTGCGGGCGTCAATCGACTCGCTCGCGCCCGCGGCGTGGACGGCCCGGGCGCCGCTCGGCGCGTGGCGGCTCGACCTGCCGCTTCCCGACGCGCAGGTCAAGACGTCGCCGCATCGGCGGCTCCCCACCCCCGTCGCCAACCTCTTCTTCGATCGCCGGACCTGGGTGGAAATCGTGGTGATCGGCGATCGAGTCCTCATCGGGGTGCCGTGCGACCTGAGCGCGCAAATCGGCGCGGCGTGGAAGGCCGAGGCGGCGCGCATCGGCCGCCGGGCGGTGATTCTCGGATTTGCGAACGACTACGTCGGCTATGTCATTCCTTCGGAGTATTATGAGACGGCGCATTACGAGGCCAAGATGTCGTTCAACGGCCCCGCCATGGATCGGTACCTGACCGCGATCGTGTCGCGGGCCATGGCGCGCCTGGGACCGCTCGCCCGAGGGAGCGAATGATCGACCGCCGGCCGAGACGCGCGGGCGGCGCATTGGGGGCGTCCGCGGGGGCGGTCGCCGTCGTGCTGGCGCTGGGACTCGTCGCCTGCGCCGGGCGGCCGCTCGTGGCCGACCACCGATCTCCGGCCGTGCCATCCCGCCACACGGCGCTCTTTGCCGAGCCGGATGAGCCGTTGCGTCCCACGCTGGGGCCGATCAAACGCCGGGGCACGTATACCGAGCGTCAACTGACATTCGCCTCGGTGCTCGACGCGCCGGGGCTGAATCCGGTGGAGGCATTTTACTATGTGCCCAATCAGGGGCGGCGGTTTCCGCTCGCCATCATCCTCCCCATCTCGCGCGGCGATTTTTTCACGCGGCGGTTCGCGATCTATCTCGCCGAGCGCGGTTACGCGTGTCTGCGGTTTCGAAGTTACGGCGACATCGGACGGCTGTATGGCGACCCCGTGAGCGTGCCGCTGTTTCGCGACCTGCTCCGCGCCCGGGTGATCGATACGCGCCGGGCCCTCACCTGGGTGCTCGCGCATCGTGAGATCGACGGAGACCGCGTCGGCGTGGTCGGGTTTTCGCACGGCGCCATCCTCGGCAGCCTCGTCATTGCCGTCGACCCACGCGTGAAAGGGGCCGTGCTGATCCTGGGAGGGGGCGACCTGAGCGGGATCATCAGCACGACGGCCGAGCCCTCGTTTAAGCGGGTCCGCGAGGGGGTGATGGCCGACGAGGCGCTGACCGCCCAGGAATTCTACGACACGGCCGCGGCCGCCCTGGAGGACGTCGATCCGCTGACCTACGCGCCGCTGGTGGCCCCGTGGCGGGTGCTCATGATCAACGCGCGATTCGACCGGGTGATTCGGCGACCCTACGTCGAAGCCCTGTGGCGCGCGTATGGGCGGCCGGAATTGATCTGGCTACCGACCGGGCACTACACCGCCGCCCTGTTTTCCCCGTATGCGCGGCACAAAGTGGTGGACCACTTCCGCCGCGTTTTCGGAGGCGACCGGTGATGGGCTCGTGTTCGTCAGGGCCCGAACCGAAGATCCAGCGGCGTCGCGGCCAAGCCCACGTTGTTCGTTTCGTCGCTCTCGGCCACCGCCCCCGAGCTGTCGACCTTGCCGAGGAGGTAGTAGCGGCCGGTCGTGAGACGGCCGCGGGGCAGAACCAGGCGAGTCTCGGCTCGCGAGTCGGCGCCGGGGGCGAGCGCCGGAACCACTCGGTAGCCGATGGGCACGTCGTTCGGGTCCAACATCCCGTTTCGGGACAGGAAGAACGAGATCCCGCAGGGGGCCGCGGCCCGCGTCCCCCGATTCACCACCGTGTCCTGGACCGCGAGCGAGTCCGGCTCGGCGAGGACCGCCGAGAGCGCGGCGATCGACAGATCGGGGCCGAGGAGATACTCGCGCTCGCCGCGCGCGACGTTGTTGGTAAGGTCGGATTCGGTGATTCGGTGATCGGGATCGACCTGGACCACCAGCCGGTATCGCCCGCTCGGAATGTCCGAAAGCGGGACGACGGTCTCGAACCGAGTCGTCTGGCCGCGGGTGAGGCTTCCGACCTCGGCCGCGCCGAGGACCCCGGTCAACGCGCCGGTCGCGTGTTCGGCCAACGACGCACTCACGCGAACCGGGCCGGCGGTTCGGGTGCCGGCGTTGGTCACGCGGCCCGCGACGCGGAGGGTCCCGCCGTCTTCGAGGCGCCCGTCAAGCTCGTCGACCACCAGGTCGGGGCCGATGGCCAGCGGTGCGCCCCACAGGGTGTGGCGGATCGAAGGCGGGGTCGCCGACCCGTCGGTCGCGCGGAGCCGCGCCACCACGTAATAGCGTCCCGGAGGGACATCGGGGACCGGAGCGGAGACGTCCAGCACGGACTCGGCGTGCGGGCCGAGCGGAGCGATCGGACGGACGTCGAGCCGCGCGTCGCCGGGATCGATGAGGCCGTCTGCCGAGAGGTAGACGTCCAACGTTGCGGCGTCAGTCGGCCGGTCGCTCCGGTTGGTGACCGTGACGCGGACGGCCACGGAGGAGGCGTCGGCTGCGAGCGACCCGCGGATCGCCGTCGGGAGGGGAAGATCGTCCGCGCGGGCAAGACCGCGCTCCACGACGGAGGCCAGCACAAGCAGGATCCCGCAGACGAAGGGGACCCGCCACCGGCTCATTCGTGGGGCGTGCCCCGCGTGTCGCCGCCGTCGCCGGTTTTGATTTCGCCGAACCGGACTTCGTAGCGGGTAATATTTTCACGGAGGGCGAGGAAGAAGCGCTTGGTGTGGAGCGGGCTGGAGATGATGCGAGCCCGGACTTTGGCCTTGGGCTGCTGCGGTTGCACGAACAGAAAATCGAAGAGGAACTCCGTTTCCGTATGCGCGATCAGAGACAGGTTCGCATAAGTCCCCTGCGCCGTGGCGTCATCCAGTTCCACTTGGAGCTGGTGGGGCGTGGGCGGGGGAGCCGCGGGTTGATCCATGGGACATCCTCGTCGACGGAATGGGACAGGACTGTATCCGAACGAGGAGCTCAAGTCAAATTGGCGCGACACACGGCGGAGCGCGCAGGAGCCTGTCCGGGATGACGCCCCGTTGGTCCGAGCGGCGGCCGCTGATCATCGCCCACCGCGGCGCGTCCGCGGACGCGCCGGAAAATACGTTGGCGGCGTTTCAGTTGGCGCGGCGACGCGGCGCAGCGATGGTCGAATTCGACATCCATCAGACCTCGGATCGTCGCCTGGTCGTCCTCCACGATCCGACCCTGACCCGCACGACCGGCGTGCGCGCCACGGTGGCCGACTGCTCGCTGGCCGATCTGGCCGACCTCGATGCGGGCTCGTGGTTTGGGCCGCGATTCGCCGGCCAACGCGTGCCGACGCTGGAAGCGGTCCTGGCCGCGCTGGGGCCGCGCATGGCCGTGAACATCGAACTCAAGTCGGGCCCCCGGCCCTATCCCGGGTTGGAGGTCCGTCTCGTGACGATGCTCCGACGGTTGGGGTGGCTGCGTCGCGCGCTCATCTCTTCGTTTCATTTCGATCGGCTCGTCCGGGTGCGGCGTCTCCACCCGACCGTGGCGATTGGCATTCTGGTCCATCCCTGGTCTCTGACGACGGCGATCGCCCGGGCGCGACGGCTGGCGGCGTGGTCGATCCACCCTCCGGCGCGCGAGGTGACCGCCGCCCTGGTGAACCGCCTCCACGCGGGCGGCGTGCTGGTGCTTCCGTACACCGTCGATCGGCCGGAGGAGAAGGCCCGGCTGCTTCGCTTGGGCGTCGACGGATTTTTCACGAATGATCCCTGAACGATTTTTCCGGTGCGACGGTAATTGGGCTTGACGGTGATGAGGACCGACACTACCTTATAACTGCGCATCGACCTCCGCGAGAAAAGGAACTCGTCATCATCCAACGGAAACGGCTCGGAGATCTTCTGGTTGAAAGCGGTCTGATCGCCCAACCGCAGCTTGAGGCGGCCCTGAGCCGTCAGCGCGAGACCAGTCAACGCTTGGGCGAAGTCCTCATCGGCCTGGGCTATGTGACCGAATCGCAAATCTTTAGCGTGCTGGCCGATCAACTCGGTTTGCCGCACGTCGATCCCGCGACGGTTCCCGCCGATCAGGAGATCCTGCTGCTCATCCCGGAGACGCTCGCCCGCAAATACACGGCGATCCCCCTGCGCTTTGAGAAGAAACGCCTCGTCGTCGCGATGGCGGACCCGATCGATTACGAGGCAATCCAAGATCTGGTGTTTTGCAGCGGATCGCCGATCCAACCCATGCTAGCCACCCGACGAGCGGTCGCGGAGGCCATCGACGCCCGGTACGCGCTGTCGAGCGAGGACCGCCAGGAAGCCACGGTCGAGGCCATCGTGGAAGAAAGTTCGGCGCAGTTCGACGAGGCACAGATCGAGCTGGTGCCCGAAATTTCGCTCTCCCCCGAGGAGACCCGGTCGCTCAGCGAGAGGAGCCGTCTGGCGCCGATCGTTCGATTGGCGAACCTCATCCTCACCAAGGCGGTGAAGCTCCACGCGAGCGACGTGCACATCGAGCCCGAGAAGCGGGATATCCGCGTCCGGTTTCGCGTCGATGGGCATCTGCGCGAGGATATGCGCGTGCCGAAGTGGGTACATGGCGCGTTGGTATCGCGGATCAAAGTGTTGGCTAAACTCGACATCGCGGAGCGGCGGATGCCGCAGGATGGGGCCGTCCGGGTCCTCGTGGATCGGCAAGAGATGGACCTGCGGATCTCGGTCGTCTCGACCCAGTACGGCGAAAAAGTGGTGATCCGGGTTCTCAACCAGTCGGCCGCCCCGCAGACGCTGGAATCATTCGGCATGTCGGCTCGGGACCAGGAGATGGTCGTGTCGCTCCTGCGCCACCGCAAGGGACTGATCATGGTCACCGGTCCCACCGGGAGCGGCAAGACCACGACGCTGTTCGGCATGATCCAACGACTCAAATCTCCTGCCGTGAACATCGCCACGGTCGAAGATCCGGTGGAGTATCAGCTCGAGGGCGTCAATCAGATGCAGGTCAACGCCGACATTGGATTGACGTTTGCCGCGTGTCTGCGGGCGATCCTCCGCCAGGACCCCGACATTATCTTGATCGGCGAGATCCGCGACGCGGAAACGGCCCAGATCGCGCTTCGGGCGGCGATGACGGGTCATCTCGTCCTCTCGACCGTCCACACCAACGACGCCCCCGCGACGCTCTCCCGCCTGGTCGATCTGGGTGTGCCGCGCTTTCTCATCGCCTCCCAAGTGGTGGGGGTCATCGCCCAACGATTGGTGCGCCAGTTGTGCGCCCGGTGCAAAGAGGCGGACACGCCGCGGCCCGAAGATCTTCTGGCGCTGAAGATCCCCCTCGACGCCGCGCAGGGATTGACCCCCTATCGCGCCAAGGGATGTCCGACCTGCCTCCACACCGGGTACACGGGACGGATCGGCCTCTACGAAATCATGGGCATGACCACGGCGCTGCGCGAACTGGTGACGACCGCCGCCCCCGATCATGAGATCCAGCGCGAAGCCCTGGCGGGCGGGATGGTCACGTTGTTTCAGGACGGGATCGAGAAGGTGCGCGAAGGCAGCACCAGCATCGAGGAGTTGCTCCGGGTGGTGGAGGTCGAGGGCATGTACGAGACCGTGTGCGTCCAGTGCCACGGCGTCCTCCACTCCGACTTTCTGACCTGTCCCATCTGCGGCACATCGGTGGCCAACCGCTGCCACCAGTGCGGGAAAACGCTGAGAGCGGGGTGGTCGTTCTGTCCCCGCTGCCGCCGCAAGGATGACCACCAAGCGAACGTCGTGGCGCCCGCGTTCGGCGCCCGCCGCGGACGCCGCGCCGCCAACCACTAACATCGGGCGACCGTCCCCCGGTTGCGTTTTCCCGGCTGCATCCCTATACTCCGGTTGGCTGCGTGGTAACCACCGAATCCGTGGGTGTGTGGAGTGTGTTGATCGCTGCTCGCCGTAACGAGTCTTCTCTCTCCGCTTCCCCGTTCCCATGCCCACCCCCACACCTCGATGACTAACCCTCGCTCCGGCTGGCACGCCGTCTGGCTCGCGCTGCGAACCTGGCGTACGGCCGCGGTGAGCCTCCTCTCCTTTTCATCAGGCTTGCCGCTCGGCTTGGTCTGGATCACGATCCCCACCTGGATGGCCCGCGAAGGCGTCGACATCAAGATCATCGGTTTATTCACCCTGGCCCAGGCGCCGTGGACCTTCAAGTTCCTCTGGTCCCCGTTGATGGATCGCTACGCGGTGCCGATCCCGGGGTTCGGTCGCAAGCTCGGCTGGACGCTCGCGATGCAGGTCGCGCTGTGCGGCCTGACGCTGGGCCTGGCCGGGCTGGCGGGCCATCCCGATGCGGTGTGGCTCATCGGCGCCCTCACGCTGGCGATCGCCTTCGCATCCGCCAGCCAAGACATCGCGATCGACGCGTACGCCGTCGAGGTACTCAGGCCGGACGAGCAGGGCGTGGCGGTCGGCGCGCGAATCGCGGTCTATCGCGCCGCGATGTTCACGGCGGGCGGCCTCGCGATCTCGTTGGCCGGTCTCTGGTCGTGGCCTGCGGTCTTCATCCTGCTCGCTGTCCTGTATGTGCCGCTGATGCTCGTGAGCTGGTGGGCGCCCCCCTCCGAGGCCGATCAGTCCCCGCCGCCCCTGTCGTTGCGCGAAGCGGTGTGGGAGCCGTTCGTCGGGTTCCTGGCCACCCGCCGGGCGATCGAGATCCTCACGTTCGTCGTGCTGTACAAACTCGCGGACAACCTGGCGGGCGCGCTGGTGCGGCCGTTCCTGGTCCAGATCGGTTTCAACGATTTCGACGTGGGCATCGCCACCGCCACGATCGGCCTGATCGCCACCCTGGCCGGGACGTTTCTCGGCGGGATGCTCACCACCGCTCTTGGCCTGGGCCACGCGCTCTGGGTCTTCGGCGCGCTCCAGATCCTCTCGAACTTCGGCTACGTCGCGGTGGCCGAGTTCGGCGTCAACCGCCCGTTGATGTACGCGGCAATGGGCTTCGAGAGCCTGACCACGGGGATGGGCACCGGCGCGTTTAGCGTGCTCTTGCTCCGCATGACGCAGAAGCGCTTCTCGGCGACCCAATACGCGCTCTTCTCCAGCCTCTTCGCCCTCCCGCGGTTTTTGGCCGGACCCGTGACGGGCGTGGTGGTGGATGCCGTGGGCTGGCGCGACTTCTTCCTCTTCACGATGGTGATCGGGGTTCCGGGAATGGTCATGCTCCAACGCTTCTCCCCGCTGGGAACCCGGGAGCCGCGCCTCGCGATCGAACCCCAACGCACCGCGCAACCGCTTGGTCGAGGCGCGCTGGTGATGCGGGCGGTGGCGGGCGGAGCCGTCGCGCTTGTGGCCGGCGCAGCCGCGACGGTGGTCTTGACCGCCATGAAAACTACCCACAAAAATCCTGAGAGCGGTTTTGACGTGCTGGGGCCGCTCGCTGCTCTGTTGGCGCCGGCGACGATGAACGAGTGGATCCAGTTGGTCGGTGTCGTATTGCTCAGCCTAGTGATCGCTCTCGCGACGGCCGCCACGGCCGCGGCGCGGGCGGGGGGGCGGGCGAACTCATAGGCGTTGAGGTAAAAGGCGTACCGCGCTACCTGTCTTGACTTTCAAGTGGCGGTGTATTACAACTCCGGGCCTGCGAAGCGGCTTGCGAGCGGGGAAACCGGACGTATCAAAATAAAAACCGTCTCGCTTCTCGGCCCGGGACTACAGGGCCTGCGAGGCGCTCAGCAAGCTAGGATGGGTCCCATCGTCTAGTGGCCTAGGACGCTGGCCTCTCACGCCGGAAACACGGGTTCGAAACCCGTTGGGACCATTCCCCGCAAAGCGGGCTGCGCAACGCAGGCCCTGTAGTCCCGGGCCGAGGCTGCGAGAAGCCGTTGCCCTTCTCGCCCTTTCAAATCCCGCAAAGCGGCGACGCAACCTGTTCCGAATAAGCCCCGTCCTTTTCTTTCCCATGTGCAAACAACGCTAAGCCCCTCGTCAGCCCGCCTCGGATATACTCTTCCACATAGCCCACACGGGCGGAAAGCGAGGAACGCCCATGCCCCAGATTCGCCACCCGCACCAGGTGTACCAACTGAATAGGGTTGTCCTTCTCGTCTTGGCCTTTGCGACCCTGCTCCCCCTCCCGGCTCTCGCGAGGCCGTTCACCTTTAGCGGCACGGTCGTCAGTGTTCATGACGGCGACACCATCTCGGTCGTGCGCCGCAACCAGGTCGAAAAGGTCCGCCTCGCGGGGATCGATTGCCCCGAGCTCCGCCAAGCGTTCGGCCCTCGCGCGAAGCAGTTCACCTCCCGCCTTGCATCCGGGCAAATGGTCTCGGTCCGCGTGTGGGACGTGGACTCCTACGGCCGCAAGGTCGGCGACGTGACTCTTCCAGACGGCCGATCGCTGAATCGGGAGCTGGTGGCCGCGGGCTTCGCCTGGAGGTTGACCAAATCCTCGAAGAACAAGGAGTTCGCGCGGCTCGAGGGCGATGCGCGCCGGGCGAAACGCGGCTTGTGGGCCGACGCCCACCCGAAACCGCCGTGGGAGTTTCGGAAGGCGGGCAAGGCGGGGCGATAATGAAGAGAAATCCGAGTCGCCCCAGAGCCTTGTTTCAGGTTGGCTCAGCCATATATCTGAATATCTGACCTAACAAAATTCAGTGGCGAGCTTCTTCGTGTTTGTGCGGTGCCACTCATAGGCTGTGTTGAATCGCCGCCCGTTTTCCCGTATCATGAGCGCTCCGATGAAGATCCTGCTCCATCATCCCCCGCGCGAGGCGGCGCTGAAGGGGCCGAAGAAGGTCTTGCAGGTGCTGCGCGAGCTGGAGATCTTGCCCGATACCGTGCTGGTCATCCGCGGCGAGGAGTTGATCGCCGAGGACGAGATCGTGAACGATAGCGACACCATCGAGGTCCGGCCGGTGATTTCCGGCGGATAAGGAGGGTATGCGCTGCCGCAAGTGTTCCGCGAAAGCGATCATTCGGTTGCCGCGCCACAACACGGCGTTCTGCCCGCCGTGTTTTAGCGAGTACGTCACCGACCAGGTCCAGCGCGCGATCAAAGGCGACCGCATGTTCGGACACGCCGAGGGCGTGGCGGTCGCGGTCTCGGGGGGCAAGGACAGCCTCGTGCTGTGGGAGATCCTGTCGCGCCTGGGGTATCGGACGCTGGGGCTGCACATCGATCTCGGGATCGGCGAGTACTCGCGGATCTCGCAGCGGAAGGTCGAGGTGTTTGCCTCGGCGAGGAATCTGCCGTTCGTGGTGCACTCGCTTCGCGAGAACCACGGAGCGGGGATCACCGAGATCGCCGAGGGCGTGCATCGGCCGCCCTGTTCGGCGTGTGGGGTCATCAAGCGTTACAACATGAATGTGATCGCATTGCAGCACGGGATGCCCGTACTGGCGACCGGCCATAATCTGGACGACGAGGCGTCGCGGCTCCTGGGCAACGTCCTGCACTGGCAGGATGACTACCTCGACAAGCAATCGCCGGTCTTGCCGAACTCTCATCCCAAACTGGTCCGCAAGGTCAAGCCGCTGTACCGGCTGGCGGAGCGCGAAATCGCGGCGTGGGCGGTGCTCCAGAAGATCGACTACATCGTTGACGAGTGCCCCAACAGCGTCGGATCCAAGATGTTCGTCTATAAAGACGCGCTCAACCGCCTGGAAGACGCCGCGCCGGGGACCAAACACCAGTTCTACTTCCAGTTCCTCGACCGCCAGAAAGCGCGCGCCCAGGTCTCTCCGATCGAGCCGGATCTGCGCGAGTGCGTGTCGTGCGGTCAGCCCAGCACGGCCGAAATCTGCAGCTACTGCAAGCTGGTCGGAACGTTGCAGCGCGAGGCAGAGCCCGCGTTGAAAGTCCTCAAGTGACGTTGCGCGACGGCGAGCGGGTCCATCTGATCGACCACAAGGGCCGGGTGTACGCGCTCAACCTCCGGGCGGGCAAGACCTACCAGCACAGCGGCCAGACCATCCCTCACGACCGGATCATCGGCGCCGAGGACGGGTCCAACGTCGTGCTGTCCGGGGGCGCCAAGTTCGTCGTGCTGCGGCCCACGCTCGCCGAGTACATCATGAAGATGCCGCGCGGCGCGCAGGTCATCTATCCCAAGGACCTCGCCACGATCCTGCTCTGGGCCGACATTTACCCCGGGGCTACGGTGGTCGAGGCCGGGATCGGGTCCGGCGCGCTCACCATGACGCTCCTGCGCGCGGTGGGTGAGACGGGGCGGGTCGTCTCATACGAAATTCGAGACGACTTCGCCGAGCGCGCGCTCGAGAACATCGCGATGTATCTGGGCAAAGTGGGGAACCACGTCCTGCACCGTCAGGACATCGCGCTGGGCATCGAGGAGCAGCAGGTCGACCGCCTGGTGCTCGATCTTCCCGAGCCGTGGCGGGTCGTGCCGGAAGCGGTGCGAGCGCTCCGAACCGGGGGAATCTTTCTGTCGTACCTTCCCACCGTGCCCCAGGTCGTCAAGGTTGTCGAGGTGCTTCAAGGATCGGGAGCGTTCGGGTTGATCGAAACGTTTGAGACGTTGCAGCGCCCGTGGAATATCGAGGGCCGAAGCGTGCGTCCCGCGCTACGGATGGTCGCCCACACGGCATTTCTGACCGTGGCGCGGAAACTGGTGACGCCAGTGGCGGTGGAGCCGGAACTCGACGAGTAGCGACGTCTGTATAGACCACGCTGAGGGGGATGACCAAGCCGCGGTCAACCCCATGCGCAGCCCCGGGCTAGTCCGCGGGCCGCGTCATCGTGTTGCGGGGAAAGGAAGGATCGATGGAATTATTCAGTTGGCTGGTGTTGGGTGCCATGGCGATGGGGCTGGTGATTGGAGGGGGAGCCGAGGCGGAGGCCAAAGCCAAGAAGTTACCCGCTGGGACGTACGCGGTGTTCGAGACGACGCAGGGGAAGATCGTCTGCCGGCTGTTTGAAAAGGAGGCCCCCAAGACCGTGGCCAATTTCATCGGCCTGGCCGAGGGGACGAAGGAGTGGACGGATCCCAAAACCGGCCAGAAGGTCAAACGCCCGTTCTACGACGGACTGATTTTCCATCGGGTCATTCCCGAGTTCATGATTCAAGGCGGCGATCCGAAAGGGGATGGTACGGGGGGGCCGGGCTATCAATTCGCCGATGAGTTTTCGCCCTCCTTGCGGCACGATAAGCCGGGACGGCTCTCGATGGCCAACGCCGGCCCCAACACCAACGGCAGCCAGTTCTTCCTCACTGAAAAACCGACCCCATGGCTGGACGGCCGACACACGATCTTTGGAGAGGTGATCGAGGGGCTGGCCTTCGTGGGCAAGATCGCGAGGGTTCCCAAAACCCAGGATGGCATGGATCGCCCCCTCACCGACGTGGTGATCAAGAAGGTGACGATCCTCCGTCAGCCGTAATCAGTGGGGGGACGGATTAACCGTGCTGTTTGGCGAGTTCGAGAGCCGGTCGAGACGGAGTCGGGGTCGTGAGCTTGATGCGGATGGTGATTTCTTCGGCGTCTTTGGGAAGCGGTTCGGAAAGCAAGATGTGGGTATCCCCGATGACGATAGCATTGACGAGTTTCATAAGAGCGATACTCCTTCCTGAAGGTAGGATGTAAACCGAGCAATAATACCAGACGAGCCCCGCATAAGTCAATGCCAGTGCCCCATGACGAATGACCGGACGGCCGGTTCCCGGCTCGAAGACGAGTGGTTCGACATTCTCCAGAAGGCCCGTCTGGGCCTGGGGCGGTCGGTGGCGGACGTCGCGCGGGCCGCTCGCGTGTCGTTTGAAACCCTTGAGCACTGGGAATCGGGTGAGGGCAGCCCGCAACCGTCCCAATTGACTGGATTAGCCGTGGCGTTGGGGTTGGACGCGGAGCGGCTTCTGGCGATTCACCGGGGCGGCGGCGTGCCCGCGCCCCAGCCGCGGGAAGGCGCGGGGCCCATCCGGTACGTGATGCTCACGGGGCAGATGGGAGGGTACCCGGTCCACGCGTATCTGCTCTTTCGGGAGGGGTCGCCCGATGCGGCGCTGGTCGACACCGGCTACGAACCGGTCCATGCCCTGGAGAGCGTCATGCAGCGGCGGCTGATGCTCCGCTGGCTCGTGCTCACCCACTGCCACCGCGATCACATGGAAGGAGCCGCGTTTCTCAAGGCTCAGACCGGCGCCCGCGTCGCCGTCCCGGAAGCGGAGTGGGCGACGTATCGCGCTCACCAGCACGAGAACCCCGATCTGCCCGTATCGGCCTCGTCGCGCATCGAGGTCGGTCCGGAGCTCTCCTTACGAGCCCTTCCCACGCCTGGTCATACGCCTGGGGGGACGAGCTATGCCACCGACGGGCTCTGTTGCGTCGGCGACGCGCTCTTTGCGGGATCAACCGGTCGGTCGATGTCCCCGGCGGGTTATTCCACGCTCCTGTCTTCTCTCCGCCGGCACGTCCTCTCGTTACCGCCGGAGACTCTCCTCCTTCCCGGCCACGGCCCGATCACCACGGTCGCAGAAGAACGGGCGCACAACCCCTTCCTCCCAGGCTTGTAGCGAGTCGCGTAACCGCGGTCACGGCCGATTCCAAGACTGATTTAATGTCCCGGTGGTTACGAGGAGGGATGAGCCGGGAGCTGTTTCCGGTTTGCCATCAGACACAGCCACGCCGCAACGGCCAGGTAGGCTGCGCTCACCATCCACGGCGTTGCGGTCTCGGTTTGCCACGGAAGAAAGAGGCGCCCGTTTTCATACGGCGAATGGATCAAGCCGATAAACGTCGCCGACGCGCCGGCTCCCATGATCAAGGCGGCGCGGAGTAAACGCCCGTCGAGGATGAACGCCAGCGCGCCCGACCACAAGAGCGCCGTGATGATGAAGCCGTTACCCAGCAGGAGCAGGGCCTGGTACGTTTTGGCGAAGTCGCCATGAAACGCCGCCGACTGCACGCCGAGGTTGCCCATCAATCCATGCATCTGGATTACAACCAGGTTCGCGATGACGGGAAGGAACGCGAGGGCGACCGCGGGGTAGTGCGCGGGCGGCGTGGCGGCGAAAGCCTGGGCCGTGATCTCGATGCCGATAAAAATTAGGATGGGGGCGACCACCGCCTCGGGGATGAGCCCCGCCAGAAACGCGATGTAGCCCAGCGCCCCGCCAAGGCCGATCACCAGGGCTGCGGCCAAGGTGTACCCCGCGCCGCCGCCCATCCGCTTGTACGCGGGATGGCCGATATAGGGCGTGGTCTGCACCACCGCCCCGCAGAGCCCGCCGATCACCGTGGCCACGCTATCGGTCAGCATGATACTGCGCGTGGAGTAGTCGTCCCCCGAGGCGGCGGCGCTCTCGGTGACGTCAACCCCGCCGATGATCACCTCCAGCGCAAACGGCAGGGCGAGGGGAAGATACGTCGGCAGCGACGGGAGGCCCTCAAGGAACCCCAGTGTGGGCCACGGCACCGCCACGCGCCACTCGTTGGGCTCCGCCAGCAACGCGCCGGCGGGCGCGTTGAGGCCGAAGGCTTGGAGCGCATAGTAGACCG
Source organism: Nitrospirota bacterium (assembly GCA_016201825.1). Lineage (GTDB taxonomy): Bacteria > Nitrospirota > Nitrospiria > 2-01-FULL-66-17 > 2-01-FULL-66-17 > 2-01-FULL-66-17. The sequence goes on from JACQCD010000006.1 coordinate 17,227, forward strand.
CGGTGCCGACGATCACGGCGGCCAAGGCCGCGGGCAAGCGGCCGGGAAACCGGTACCGCCCCACGAGACAGGCGAGGATGATCCCCAGCGAGAGGAACCCTGGAATGGGATCGTGCATGACCCTCAACGCCGGGAAAAACGCGATCAGCAGAATGGCGATGCCCGCGATCGGTCCGAGAAGACCGGCCCGAGGAATGGCCCGACGGATGGCGTCGCCGAAGAACGCTCCCACGACCTTCACCAGACCCACGACGACGATGACTGCGGAAGCGATATGCCAGGTCAGCAGCCCGTCGCGTGTGGCCAGGAAGGCGGGGCCGATGATCCCGAACGTGTACGCGAATAACGACGGAGTATCGATCCCGAGCGGCATCGCGGTCACGTCGTGCCGCCCTGAGCGCGCCGCCAACGTGAAGGCCATCCGGGTGTAGATCAGATTGCCGACCAACACGCCGACCACCGAGCCGGGAATCATCCGGTAGAGCACCACGTTAATCGGCAGGCCGAAGACGCCCGTCAGCAACGAGGCCATGATGACCATCTGGGTCAGATTGTCGACGGTTAATCCGAAGAACGCATTGACGTCGCCGGGGCGGAACAGCGCGGCACGCCGAATCGAGGACGGAGTCATCGAACCCTCACCGGAGCAACGAGTCGTGTCTCGCGTGGCGGAGACGGGCCAGCAGTATACAGCGATCGTCTAGGGGTCGCAAGCGATCTCGCCGTGAGGGACCCGCCGCCTCGGAACGGACAATGGGCATGTTGCTGCGCCACCCGGAAGTATAGTTGAGGATTTGCAGTCCGCGCCCCTGGCGCGGTGCGGGTTGCTACGCCACCTGGAAGGAGAATTGAGCGATTTTCAGTCCGCGCCCTTGGCGCGGTGCGGGTTGACACGGGAGGAACGAGTGGTCTAGAGTGGGATGGAGTATTCGTCTTGGGGATGAGATGTCGATGATCCCGCCACAGAGATCGGGAATGAACGGTGACGCAGAGGGCGGCATGGATGCTGCGGATGTCGAACGGATCTATTCGTCCTATTCCGGGGTCTACGACGCCTTATTCGGGAAGGTGTTTCATCGATCTCGTTGTCATGCCGTCGAACTGCTCGGGGTAAAACCGGGCCAGGAGATCCTCGAAGTCGGGGTCGGCACCGGTCTTTCGTTGCCCCTGTATCCCCGGTGGTGTCGGGTCACCGGCATCGACTTGAGCGAGAAGATGCTGGAGAAGGGGCGCGAGAAGATCCGTCGCCACCGGTTGACGCATGTCCGCCTGGTGCGTATGGACGCGAGCGCGATGGAGTTCGAGACCGATCGCTTCGACGCCGTGCTCGCCGCCTACGTGATGAGCGTGGTGCCCGATCCGCGGCGAACATTGGACGAGATGGTGCGGGTGTGCAAGCCGGGGGGCACGATCGTGCTGCTCAATCATTTTCATGCCAAGCACCCGCTTGGCGCGAGGATCGAACGGTGGTTCTCACCGCTCTGCACGAGGATCGGGTTTCGGAGCGATCTCGACCTGGAACACCTGTTGGCGGGGTCTGGCTTACGGGTGACGATCGGTCGCAAGGTCAACCCGTTCGGGTACTGGACGATCGTGCAGTGCCTCAATACGAAGAGCGAGACGGCTCGCGAACCGGTACCGCGGTGGCGGGCTGCTCCAGGTGCACGCCGGGCGACCCTACGCGCGTGACGCGGCCAGGATCGTGACGCAGTTGTCGAGCACCTCGGCGATTCCGCCGCGAATCTCAATTCGGGTCGTGGACGTTCCGATTCGGTAGGCGAGAGCTCCGGGGCGAAGCGCGGTCAAGAAATTGATGTGGCCCGGGAGCACGCCGAAGTCGCCCTCGACGCCTTCGGCCGTGACCTCGTCCACTTCTTCGGAGAGGATGAGGTCCTCCGGCGTGACCACTTCCAGCAGCAACTTGCCGGCCGCGACCTCCATTACGCCTTCGCTCCGAGCCGGTTCGCCTTCTCCACCACTTCCTCGATCCCTCCCACCATATGGAAGGCCTGCTCGGGCAGGTCGTCGTACTTGCCCTCGACGATCTCGCGGAAGCCTCTGATCGTGTCCTTGAGCTTGACGTACTTCCCCGGGCTGCCGGTGAACACCTCGGCCACGAAAAAGGGTTGCGACAAGAACCGCTGAATCTTCCGGGCGCGGGCCACGATCAGCTTGTCGTCCTCCGAGAGCTCGTCCATTCCCAAGATCGCGATGATGTCCTGCAGGTCCTTATAGCGCTGGAGGATCTGCTGGACGTCCCGCGCAACCTTGTAATGCTCCTCGCCGACGATCTTCGGGTCGAGAATGCGGGAGGTGGAATCGAGCGGGTCGACCGCCGGATAAATCCCGATCTCGGTCAATTGCCGCGACAGCACGGTGGTGGCATCCAAGTGCGCGAACGCGGTCGCCGGCGCGGGATCGGTCAAATCGTCGGCGGGAACGTAAATGGCCTGCACCGACGTGATCGAGCCCTTTTTGGTGGTGGTGATGCGTTCCTGCAACGTCCCCATCTCGGTGGACAGCGTCGGCTGGTACCCCACCGCCGACGGCATTCGCCCGAGGAGCGCCGACACCTCGGACCCCGCCTGCGTAAACCGAAAGATGTTGTCGATGAAGAGCAGCACGTCGCGGCCTTCCTGGTCGCGGAAGTATTCGGCCATGGTCAGGCCCGCCAGGCCGATCCGCAAGCGGGCCCCCGGCGGCTCGTTCATCTGGCCGTAGACGAGCGCGGTACGGTCGATGACCCCCGACTCCTTCATCTCGAGCCAGAGATCGTTGCCCTCGCGCGTCCGCTCGCCCACGCCCGCGAAGACCGAATACCCCCCGTGCTCTTTGGCGATGTTGTGGATCAACTCCATGATGATGACCGTCTTGCCGACGCCGGCGCCCCCAAATAGACCGGTTTTGCCGCCGCGCGCGTACGGCTCGAGGAGGTCGATGACCTTGATCCCGGTCTCGAACACCTCGGTGGCCGTCTCTTGTTCGTCGAACGCCGGGGCGGGCCGATGGATGGGAAGGCGGAGCTTGGCCTTGACCGGGCCCAACTGGTCGACGGGATCGCCCACCACGTTCAGGATGCGTCCCAACACCTCGGGACCCACCGGGACCGAGATCGGGGCGCCGGTATCGGCGACCGCCATGCCGCGGACGAGGCCGTCGGTGGAGGACATCGCAACCGCTCGCACCCGGTTCTCGCCCAGGTGCTGGGCGGTCTCCAGCGTCAGGTCGATCGCGGGCCGCCCGCTTTTCTCGTCGGCCGGCTGCTCAATCTTCAGCGCGTTGAAAATCGCCGGTAGCGCGCCGCGCGGAAACTCGGCGTCGACGACCGGACCGATGACTTGCACGATATGACCTGTTTGCACGGATGAATCCTCCTACGAGACGGGCAGGACATGTCCTGCCCCTACGTCTATTTCAATGCTTCTGCTCCGCCAACGATGTCCATCAATTCTTTCGTGATCGCGGCCTGCCGGGTCTTGTTGTAGACCGTGGTGAGTTTGGTGATCATGTCTTTGGCGTTGCGCGACGCGGAATCCATCGCCATCATGCGCGCCCCTTGCTCGCTGGCCGAGGACTCCAAGAGCGCGCGCCAGACTTGGATCTCGATCGACCGCGGCACGAGGTCGGCCAGGAGTTCCTCGTCCGACGGCTCGTAGAGGTAATCGGCGCCCGTCCCGCCCTCGGCGGCCGTGGTCTCGGCCTCGATGGGCATCAGTCGCTGCAGGCGGATGACGGAGGTCATGGCCGACTTGAATTCCGCGTAGACCAGCCAGGCTTCGTCGAAGGCCCCGGCCAGGTAGGCGTCCATCTCATTGCGCGCGAGGTCGGCGGCGTGGTCGAACGAGAGTTTATCGAAGACGTTGACCATCGTGTGACGGGTCGGAAGGCCGCGCCGACGGAAGTAGTCGCGGGCCTTTCTGCCGACCAGGGTGAGCGACACCTCGCGTCCTTGAGCCTGGTGCGCCCGTAACGCGTCCGTGGCTCGTCGAAAGATGCTCGCGTTGAATGACCCGCACAACCCGCGATCGGCCGCGATGACCACGAATTCGACCTTCCGGATCGGCTGGCGCACGAGCAGGGGGTGAACGTCGCGGCTGACGCGCGCGCCGAGGTTGGACAACAGCGCGCCCATTTTCAGCGCGTAGGGACGGGCCTTGAGGATGCGGTCCTGGGCGCGGCGGAGCTTGGAGGCGGAAACCAACTTCATCGCCTTGGTGATCTTCTGAGTATTCTTGACGCTGGCGATGCGCCGGCGGGTTTGCTGGAGGCTCGCCATGAGTTACGCGCCGGCCCGGAGGATAAACCGTTTGGCTTTGAACTCCGTGATGGCCGCTTTGAGCTTGGCGGTGAGATCGGGGTCCAGCGCCTTCTTCTTGGCGATCTCCTCGCGGAGCGCCTTCTGGTCGCTGTCCATGTACCGCAGCAGCTCTTCTTCGAACCGGCGCACTTCGCCGACCGGCAGGTCATCGACGAAGCCGTTGTTGCCCGCGAAGATGCCGATGATCTGCTGTTCGACGGCGAGGGGCGCGTACTGGCCTTGCTTGAGCAGCTCGACCATCCGCACCCCGCGCGCGAGCTGGGCTTGCGTGGCTTTGTCGAGCTCGCTGCCGAACTGCGCGAAGGCCGCCATTTCCCGGTACTGGGCAAGGTCGAGGCGCAACGTCCCCGCCACCTGCTTCATCGCCTTGATCTGGGCCGATCCGCCCACGCGCGAGACTGAGAGCCCGACGTTGATCGCGGGGCGGATGCCGGAAAAGAACAGATCCGAGCCGAGATAGATCTGGCCGTCGGTGATCGAGATGACGTTGGTCGGAATGTACGCCGACACGTCGCCGGCCTGGGTCTCGATGATCGGCAACGCGGTCAGCGATCCGCCGCCGAGGTCCGCCGAGAGCTTGGCCGCGCGCTCGAGCAGGCGCGAGTGGACGTAAAACACGTCGCCGGGATAGGCTTCGCGTCCTGGCGGGCGGCGCAGCAGGAGCGACAATTGCCGGTACGCCACGGCGTGCTTGGACAAATCGTCGTAAATGATCAAGGCGTGCTTGCCGTTGTCGCGGAAGTACTCGCCCATCGCGCAGCCCGAATAGGGCGCCAAGAACTGGAGCGGGGCGGGATCGCTGGCGGTCGCCGACACGACGATCGTGAAGTCCATCGCGCCGTGGGCCTGGAGCGTGCTGACCACCCGGGCCACGGTCGAGCGCTTCTGGCCGATCGCGACGTAGATGCAGATCACGTCCTGGCCCTTCTGGTTGATGATCGTGTCGACGGCGATGGCGGTCTTGCCGGTTTGACGATCGCCGATGATCAGCTCGCGCTGGCCCCGCCCGATCGGAATCATCGCGTCGATGGCCTTGATGCCGGTCTGCAGGGGTTCGCGGACGGGTTGGCGTGAGACCACGCCCGGCGCGAGGACTTCCACGCGGCGAGACTCCTTGGCCGCGATCGGTCCTTTGCCGTCGAGGGGTAATCCGATCGGGTCGACCACGCGACCCACCATCGCCTGTCCCACCGGAACCTGGGCGATCCGGCCCGTCCGTTTGACCGTGTCGCCCTCCTTGATGGCGGTGTCGGAGCCCAGCAGCACCGCCCCGATATTGTCTTCCTCCAGGTTGAGCACGATGCCGGTCACGCCGCCCGGAAACTCCAAGAGCTCCCCCGCCATGGCCTGGGTCAAGCCGTACAACTTGGCGATCCCGTCCCCGACCTGGAGCACGGTGCCGACTTCGGCCACCTGGCTGGTCCCGTCGAACCCCTTGATCTGGTTCTTGAGAATCTCCGTGATTTCTTCGGCCTTCATTTGCATTCCATGGACTCCTTCGTCACTGCGTAACCGGATGGCCGGGCGAGGCGACTCTATGCCGTCGAGAGGCGTTGATGCAAGCGTTCCAACTGACCTTTGAGGCTGCCGTCATAATAGAGGCTGCCCCAGCGAATCACGAGACCGCCGATCAAATCGGGATCGACGTGAAGGTCCAGCACCACGGTTCGCTTCGTGGTGGCCTCCAAGCGGCGGCGGAGCGCGCCCTCGTCATCGGGCGAGAGGGGGTGCGCGGTGGCCACGGAGACGCGCTGACGCCCCGCGGACTCGTCGAGCAGGGCCTGATAGGCGCCCGCGATCGCCGGGAGAAAGCGCAGGCGGTTCTTCTTGAGCAAGAGATCGAGAAACGAGCCGGCGAGCGACCCAGTAGCCGCGCGTCGAACCGCCTCGGCCAGCACGGCGCGCTTGGCCTCGGTCGGATATTGCGGGTTAAAGCACGCGTCGGCCAACGGCCTTGAGCGTCCCAAGGCCACGCCGAGATCGGCCAACATCGCCCCGATCGCGGTGCGGTTCTGATCGTCCTTGGTCAGTTCAAAGAGCGCTTTGGCGTACCGCCGTCCGAGAACTTCACCCTGCATCATTCCCCTCAAAATAAAGGCTGTACGCTAGCATAGGAAACCGAGCGAAGTCAATCGCTGGGAGGAAAAACGAGGGGAGGGACGGTCGTGCGACCGCCCCTCCCGACGGCGAGACGTTTCCGAAAACCTTAGCTCTTCGGCAGCTCTTTCATGCACAGGTAGAAGTCTTGGTAGTCGTAGTCCTTGCCCTTGTGGCTCTCGCGTTCTTTGACCTCGTCGACCTTCTTGGGCGGCGGGACCACGACCTTCTCGCCCGGCCGCCAATTGACCGGCGTAGCCACCGTGTGCTTGTCGGCGGTCTGCAGGGCCTGGACCAGGCGGAAGATCTCGTCGACGTTACGCCCCGCGTTCATGGGGTAGTACACCAACGCCCGGATCACGCGATTGGGGTCGATGAGGAATACCGCGCGCACGGTGGCGGTCGCGCTGGCACCGGGGTGGATCATCCCATACGCCGAGGCCACCTTCATATCGATGTCGGCGATCATCGGATAGGGGATCTCCACACCCATCTTTTCCTTCATGTTCTGGAGCCACGCGAGGTGGGAGTGAATGCTGTCCACGCTGATGCCGATCAGCTTGGTGTTCAGCTTTTTAAAGTCCTCCGCCCGGCGGGCGAACTCCATCAACTCGGTGCTGCACACGGGGGTAAAATCAGCCGGGTGGGAAAAGAGCACGACCCAGTCTTTTCCCTGCCACTGGCTGAACGTCATGTCACCCGCCTGCGTGGTGACCGCCTTAAAGTCCGGCGCAATATCGCCGATTCGCGGGATGCCGGTTGTCTCTGCCATCGGACCTCTCCTTTTTCAATTGGGATAACGGGAATGGAACGGCCGCATTATACGCCCGATGCCGGAACCGCTGTCAATACGGGGGCGGCGGTGGACAAGCCTCAGCCGCGCGCCCTATACTACGCCGTCGATCGGCCGTGAGTCTTGAGGAAAAGGAGATCCTGATGGCGCAACGATATGCAGAGGTGGCTCGGGTTTGTGAGCGGATCTTAAAGCTCGGCAGGCCGCCAGTGGCGCTGGCCCGAGTGCCGGACGTTCCGGCCGGCGTCTCGCGGTTTGAAGGCGTGGCGCCCTCGTCGTGCAGTTTCTGGCGGCACGCGGAGCAGGGCCTGTTCGTGGCCCGCGATGCGGACCACATGAATTGCCCCATCGGCGCGATGACGATGGGCTTCGAATTGACGGCCGAGGCCAAGGCCAAGCTCGAAGGCGGGTTGGGGTTGATGACCGAGGTCGGCTACATCGATCCCAAAGAAGCCGAGCACCTGCCCTCCCTGTTGCCGGAGGGCCCGCTCGTCCTCTACGGCCCGCTCGCGCAATTTCCGATCGAGGCCGAAATCGCGCTGATGTGGCTCACTCCGGGACAGGCCATGCTCCTGCGCGAGGCCACCGGTGACGTGGCGTGGAAGAGCGACGTGTCGTCGAACCTCTTCGGCCGGCCGTCGTGCGCGGCCCTGGCCGTGGCTTCCAACGAGGGCAACGTCGCGCTCTCGTTCGGGTGCAACGGCATGCGCACGTTCACTCAGACCGACCCGTCGCTGATGCTCGCGGCAGTCTCCGGGCGTCTGCTGAGCACGCTGGGCGCGACGTTGGAGAGGGCGGACAAGGCGCAGTGTGCGATGCAACAATTCTACGATCAACAGCAAACCTATTTCCCTTTTACCACCAAAATGGCCGGGCGTTGATGATCTGGTTCCGACCGAGTAAGATCTCTGGCCGTCGAGAAGGCGGCGGGTGCAAGGCGGCACAGGGCCGACTCTGTCGGCCCGTGTCAATATTCGACGGGCGTGCAGCGCGCGCCCTGTGCCTCGTACCGGAGCGTACTGGGTCGTACGTGAGGACGCGAGGCTGACGTGACAACGCAGCAAGCGCCCCTTATCGACGGATCAGGGATCTTACTGCTGTCTTGTTACGAGCTGGGGCACCAGCCGCTCGGCGTCGCGTGGCCGCTGGGGTTTCTGGAGGCTGCGGGGTATCGGCCGGTGGCGCAGGACCTGGCGATCGACCGGCTCGATTCCGAGCGGGTTACGCGCGCGCGGTTCGTCGGTATCTGCGTGCCCATGCACACTGCGCTGCGGCTGGGCGTGCGCGTGGCCACACGCATTCGGGAGATCAACCCGAGCGCCCATATTTGCTTCTACGGGATGTACGCCTCGTTGAACGCCGAGACGTTGCTGGGGAGCGTGGCGGATTCGGTGATCGGCGGGGAGTACGAAGCGGCGCTGGTCGATCTGGTAAACGCTTTGGATGCGGGGCAGCCGCTGACCATCGAAGGCGTCGGTATCAAGGGCCGCGTCGCCGGTCCCGTGCTCACGCGGATTCGGTTCGTCCCGCCGAATCGGGATGGCCTGCCCGGCCTGGATCGCTACGCCAAGCTTCAGGCCAACGGCGAAGAGCGCGTGGTCGGCTATGTGGAGGCCAGCCGCGGCTGCAAGCACCTCTGCCGCCACTGTCCCATCCCGCCGGTGTACGACGGCCAATTCTTCGTGGTGCCGGTCGAAACCGTGCTGGACGACGTCACGACCCAGGTCAAGGCCGGTGCCCAACACATCACGTTCGGCGACGCCGACTTCTTAAACGGCCCCACCCATGCGCGCCGGGTAGTCGCCGCAGTACACGAACGCTTTCCCTCGCTCACGTTCGACTTCACCGCCAAGGTCGAGCACCTCCTCAAACACCGCGACCTCCTGCCCGAGTTCGCCCAAGCCGGCGCCCTGTTCGTCGTCTCGGCGGTCGAATCGTTCAACGACGTGGTCCTGAAATACTTAGACAAAGGCCACACCCGCGTGGACGCATTGGAAGCCTTCAAGATCGTGCGTGAAGCCGGCATCGTCCTGCGTCCGTCGCTTGTGCCCTTCACCCCCTGGGCCACGCTGGACGATTACGTCGAGCTGTTCGACATTGTCGAACGCGAAGGCCTGATCGACGCGGTAGATCCCATCCAATACGTCATCCGCCTCCTCGTCCCCCCAGGCTCGCTGTTGGAACGCGACCCCGCCATGGCACCGCATCTGGGCGATCTGGACGCGCCGTCGTTCACGTATCGGTGGACCCATCCCGATCCGAGGATGGACCGGTTGTACCGCGCCGCGAATCGCGTGGTCGAAGAGGCGACTGAGCAAGAAGAGGATGCCGCCGTGACGTTCGCTCGCCTACGTGAGCTGGCTCATGCCGCACGCGAGGACCGAGAGCCGAAACCCGTGGCCGTCTCGCCCGATCCGAACCGAACACGCCCTCCGCGGCTTACCGAACCGTGGTTCTGCTGCGCTGAGCCGACGGAGGGACAGTTCGGAAGAGCTGTGTAGCTGAGGATAAAGTTCGCCTCCTCTAATGGCAGGAGGCTTGATGTTTCCTCTTCCTTCAACGCCTTGATTTTCCATCAAGCCGGGCGTACGCTGTGCGTATGGTAAAGCCTGTGGTGAGCCGATCGCCTGATGTGATGGGGGGCACACCGGTGTTTGCGGGAACGCGTGTCCCTGTCCAAACCTTCCTTGACTATCTCGAAGCCGGAGAGACCATCGATGACTTTCTCCAAGGCTTCCCCACGGTGACGCGCGAACAGGTCATCGCCTTTCTTGAGGAGGCGAAGGACCGCGTCGTTGCCGCGGCTTTGTGAAGATCCTGCTCGATGAATGCATCGACCGACGACTTGCCAAGGATAGCTGGCCATGATGTGAAAACCGTCCTTCAGAAGACTGTCTTCCCTTTCACGGTTACATTTTCAAAGGAGCATCTTAACTATGAAACACCGTCTAACCGTTATCGCCCTGCTCACCGCGTTATGCGCGAGCCTCTATTTCGTCAACGCTAATTCCCATGCAGCACCTGCCGCGCAAACTTGGGAATATAAAACAGAACAGCAATGCTTCGACGAAAAGCGTATGAATGCGCTCGGAGCCGAAGGGTGGGAACTCGCCGGATTTAACGAAACTGACCGGGGTGGATGGCATTGCATTTTCAAACGAGCGAAGTAAGCTATCGCTCAGGGAAAGGTTTGGACAAACCAAATCTTCTCGCCCATCTTCACCTCTACAGGGCTATTGCTTCTGCGCTGGTGCTCTATGAATCTCTC
>JACQCD010000135.1 GCA_016201825.1 Nitrospirota bacterium
TCCTCCCCGTGCGTCATGGAAGGTCACGCCAACCGGTCGGTCGCGCACCGTGAGTTCCACTGTGGTCCGCGGCGACGGATCGATCCGTACCATCGCCCGCTGCTCCGGGGTATCGAGAAACGCCGTCGCGCGCAACGCCCGAAGACGGCTCAGCAACGAGGACACCTTTTCGGGGTCTGCCGGTCGAGGCGGATCGCCGAGCACCCATCCGTCCGGTCGCTGCTCCAGACCAAGGGCGCGTCCTGCTGTAGTAATCTTGATCCGCGTGACGGCCTGGGGGTCGAAGTCCAAAAATTCTTTGCGCCGGACATCATCGACCGTCACCTCAAAGGTCGATTTGGCGCTCGCCGTCGTCAAGAAAATTTTCTGATCGTCCCGCCTGACGTATACCCCAGATCCCGCGGGGTTTGCATCCCCAAACTCGACCGTTGTCTCGCCGTGCGCATGCCGGGCAATCACCCGAACGTTCGGTGCTGCGAGCCCCACTTGGGCAAGATCCTCGACTCCTTCAACGGGGCGGATGATGGACAGGGTTGTCAGCTGTGCGAGCACCCGCCTCACCACTCCGTCGTCGGCTTCCGCAACTAAGGGCCGCGTGATCTTCCAGGCTCCGCCTTCTGCGCGCTCAAGCGCGACACGATCTTTGGCGGTGATCAATTCAATGGCGGTGATCTCATCCTCTTTGAGGTCGATCACGCGGCTCGCGCGCTCGCGCTGCGCGTCCTTGGCCCGTTCGCGCGGATTCTCCACCACAACAAAGTACAGGCCCAAGACCACCGCAAGAACCAGCAGAGCGAAGGTGGCTCCGTACCGCTTCATCGATTCACAATCGTCGGCGTCGACGCCACACGGTCAATCCAAAGATCGTCACGATACCAGGGATGACGACGACCGGAATCCAGAAGACCGCCCGCTTCTGGCCGGCCGTCAGGAACAAGGGACTAGAGGCGGCCTCTTTGGGTCGAATGGCAATCAGGTCACGCTCTTCAGTCAGCCAGTGTACCGCGGACAACAGGAAATCCCCGTTCCCCGACTTGTTGAACGCGCGGTTCGTCGCGAAGACCGCGTTGCCGACCAGCACGCCGCTGAATCCACTAACGGGATGATCGGTGGCCCCCTCCGAAGCGGTGGGTAAGGCCTTCTTCTCGCTGATCGCCGCCGCGACATCCATGGGGCCCCGCGTGTCTCGGCCCGGGTCGTATCGTGCCTTGCCCCCGATGATCTGCGTTTCGCCCCAACTGTCAGGGCTGGTCATCGCGAGGGGCTGATAGTCCACGGTGGAGTTTTTGCTCGTATCGAAGGTCAGCGACTGGGCAAGCGGAAAGAACGTGGCGAGCCGGAAGTCCTTCACGATGTCATGCTCGCTGTACGTTCGGATGAGCGGCGTCGTGTAATCCTCACCAAAGAGCCGCGCCACGGGGTCGATGATCGTATCGCCCCGGAATCTCACCCCCCACCGCTCGGTGAGGCGCTCCGCCCCGCTCTTGGTGCCGGGCCCGAGCAGCAGCAGCAGTCGGCCGCCGCCTGACGCATACCGGGACACCGCCTCCTCCTCCGCCGGCAAGAGGGGCTTTTGCGGATCAGCGATGATCACGACTGCGGTCTCGGGCGGCACCGCTCCGGTCTGCGCAAGCAGCAACGGGGCGACCTGATATCCTTCGCGCTCCAGCCCCTCTTTAACCTGCGAAAAACCGGTCGGCTCCTTATCGTCCACACTGGGCTCGCCGTGGCCGTCGAGCACCGCCACATGCTTCTTCCGGTCCTTGCCGACCCGGATCAGCGCATTCGTGACCTCCTGCTCGTCCACCGTCCGAATCCGGGCTTCCCGCGACCCGCTTTCAATCACGACGGTGTCGTACTGCGTGATGCCATATTGCTTGGCCGCGGCGGGGTGGGTATCGGGATCAATGGCTTCGCCCGAAATTTTTGCGCTGCGGTGGCGATAGGTCTCGATCAGGTCCTTAAATTTTGCCTCGGGTTCGCTGCCCTTCTGGAAGAATCCAGTCATCTTGACGTCTTTGGGCAGGGCGTCGAGTACCTTAACGGTCTGGGGCGCGAGCGTAAACGCGCCGGTCTGCGACAGATCGACGCGCGCCGAGTGGCGGACCGCCAGGACGTTGATCATGGCCAGGATTGCGACCGTCGCGATCACGATCACCGCCGTGTTGGCGCCCAGCCGGGTCGATCGGCGGCCCAACCATCCGGACAGGGATCCCCGGCAGATCACCGCCCACAGGACCGCAGAAGCCCCGGCCACCCCGAGGCCGATCAGCCCGTAGGGCCTGCCGGGAAACCACAGGTCCAACGTGACGCCTGTCACCAACGCGAGGACCGTGACGGCGCCCGCCATACGGCCCGGCCAATTCGGGGGCGGACTGAGGATTGCCGGACGCATCATTGCGCTAGCGCCACCGGCCGGAATCCAGGACCCGATGCGTCAGGAGCAGCCCGAATCCCGCCACGCTGAGCACATAGATCGCGCTGGAGGAATCCAACAGGCCTTTAAGAAAGCGGTCGAGGTGCTGAGCGATCGAGAGATATTCCAACACCGGCTGCACGGCAGGGTTCTCGACCGTCTGTGCCGCCCACCCAACCACGAAAAATCCCAAGATGAGCCCCAACGTCACGATCGCCGCGCTAATCTGATTCTCGGTGAGCGACGACGCAAACAATCCCACTGAGAGATAGACCGCTCCGACCAGAAACAGGCCCAGATAGCCGCTCAACACGGTGGGCCAGTCGACATGGCCCCACGCCGCGAGCAACACCGGCATGTAGAGGGTGGACGCAAGTACGCCCGCGAAGATCGCGAGCACCGCGAGGTACTTGCCAAGGACAATCTGCGTGAGCGTCAGCGGCGAGGTCGCCAAGAGTTCCATCGTCTTGTTCTTGCGTTCCTCGCTCAAGAGCCGCATCGTCAACAGCGGCATCATCAGCAGGAGGATGACGTGGATGTTACGAAAGATGGGTTGGAACACCATCACCGTCACGTTGAGTTGGGGCATGGCGCCCTGGAAGCGGAGCATTTGCAGGCTCTGCAGACTCGCGAAGGCGACGATTTGCGAGAAAAACAGCCCGACGATCGCCAGGAACACGCCCGCCACCACGTACACGATCGGCGAGGCCAGGGCGATCCGCAATTCCTTCCCCGCCAACGCCAACACGGGCGACACCGAGCAGAAGCCGAACTTCACGCGACGGCCTCCTCGGCGGTCAGCTTGAGGAACACGTCTTCAAGGCTCAGCGTCACCGGCCGTAGTTCGATCAATCCCCAGTCCTTGGATACCGCGCACCGCGCCAACTCCTCGCGGATGTCATGTCCCAGCTCGGCCTCGACCAACCAGCTCCGGCCCGCGGCCTCATCCGCCTGCTCCAGCGAGAGGGTCACGACGTGGGGGATCGCGCGGATCGCCGCTTCCACCTCCGTGGTGCCGCGACGGAGCGTCACGCGGATCTTCTCAGACCGTCGCAACCGTGCGGCCAACCCCGCGTGAGTGTCCACCGCCACAATCCGGCCGTCATTGATGATCACCACGCGCTGGCACGTGGCGGTGACTTCCGGTAAAATATGGGTCGACAGGATAATCGTGTGTGCACCGCCTAAGCTCCGGATCAATTCGCGCACCTCGATAATCTGCTTAGGATCGAGCCCCACGGTCGGCTCATCGAGGATCAACACCGGGGGGTCGTGGATCAACGCCTGCGCCAGGCCCACGCGCTGGCGGTATCCCTTGGAGAGGTTGCCGATCAAGCGTCGTCGAACATCGGTCAACCCACAAGCCCCCAGGACCCGATCGATCGCCGACGAGAGCGCGCGCCCCGGCAAACCCTTGATGCGGCCGACGAAGCGAAGGTATTCCGTGACGGTCAGTTCGGGATAGACGGGGGGCTGTTCGGGGAGATAGCCGATCCGGCGTTTCACTTCGAGCGGCTGCTCGAAGACGTCGAATCCCGCGACCGTGGCGGTACCGCTGGTGGCAGGCACGAACCCGGTCAAGACCCGCATCGTCGTGGTCTTGCCCGCTCCATTCGGCCCCAGAAACCCGAGAATCTCCCCGGGAGCGACGTCGAACCCGATCCGGTCGATCGCCACGAAGGCGCCGAACCGTTTGGTTAATTCGTTAACGTGGATCATGCCGAGTATCGGTTGTTGGTTCTACCCAATTCACCGTTCGGTTGTCAAGGGGAGCCCCGATCACGCGGGCAGGACCATCGCCGACCGCCCGTCACGTGCCACCCTTCGACACCACCGACTGGGCCCGGCGGATACGGTCACGCAGAGGAAAAACCGCGATACACACTCTTGAGACGCGCGAGGTGCTCGATCTGGTCGGTCGCCAAGTGATCGACGACTTGGCGGACGCTCGGGTCATCGGTCAGACGAAGGTGCTCGCGATAGCGCAGCGCCAAGACCCGCTCTTGCTCGTAATACCATGTCAGCGCCTCACGGGATCCGGGGAGCGAAACGGCCCCGGTCCCTTCGGCGGAAGGAGATCCGCCCGCGGCCGAAAGCAATCGTTCCAATTCGATCTCATGTCGCCGCTTCACCGCCAGGCCCAACTCAAGCACTTGGCGTACGCGAGGGCTGCTGGCGGAGAGAAGATGCTGCCGGTACGCTCGGCTGAGCCGCCGTTCGCGGTCCAACCCCTCACTCAGCGCCGTCGCCAGCGCGGACGACAATTCAGCCATCAGCGAGGCGGTTACCCGATTCGCGCCCGAGAATCGGGCTCGGGAGCGGAGGACGAAGACAGGTCGGTCATCTTGGCCCCGCCGAGACGATCTGTCGTCCGGTCCTGGACATGCTCCAGTTTCCTGATAATGTCCCGCATCCGAACCGCTCCGTCGTAAATCGACTTCAATTGGTCGTGGACACCGGGGGGCAGATCGCTCCGTTGCTGGAGTATTTCGGCATACCCCATGACCGAAGTCAAGGGATTGTTGATCTCGTGATGAATCGCCGAACTCACCTCGCCGATCGCCGCCAGACGCTCGGTCTTGATGAGACGTTCCTGCGCTCGTTTGAGTTCGTACGCCATGTGATGGAAGGACTGGGCCAGGTGTTCCAGCTCATTGCGGGCCTCGATCTCGACCTGTAAGTCCAACTCGCCCCGCGCGATCCGACGCGTGCCTTCCTCCAATTGGCGGATCGGGCGCGTGATCCGCACGCTGACCAGGTAGGCAATGAGCACGACGACCGCCGCCAAGAAGGCGATCAAGGCAAGGTAGCGGCTGAATCCCGTCCCCGCGTAAATGGTCGCCTCCGGCACGACCACCCCCACGGTCCACGAGGCGCCCGATCGACTCACCGGTACGGGTCGAGAGATCACACCGACCGATCCATCCGCGACGACGACCCGCTCGACCGAGTCGCCGTCCCCCGCCGATGTCCGACGAAGAGCGCTCGGCGCGGCGACACTCGTCACTTGGGCGTCCGGCGCGGTCGTCATCACCACGCCGCCCTCGGCATCCATGACCCAGAGGTCCGCCGCCTGGGACGAACTGCTCCCCAGTGCGCGACGAAACGATTCCACCGGAATATCCCCGTGCAGGGAGCCAACCGGAACCCCGTTGCGCCCCATGATGGGGGTCGCGTAAGTCAAGACCGGCTTGGCCGTCCGCGGCGACGCGACCAGTCCGCCAAACACCACGTCGCCCGCTGCGGCGTGGGCTGCCCGTTCTGCGAGCGCCCGATCGGCATCAGAGACCGCCCGCTCGGCCGGCTGTCCTTCGCGGATCACCACGCGGACCCGCCCTTGCACGTCGAATACCGACCACGCATCCAGGCGCATTGGCGCATGCGCTCCCCAGGCCGCCAGCACCGGTCCGACGGACTCCAGGTCTTCTTCGCCCTTGGCGTCTGCCAGACGGAGAGCCACCTGCGCGGCCGCGAGCGCCACCTCTTCCTGCGTCGTATGGAGAGTGTCTTCGATGCGGTCGGCCACCACCGCCGCCTCTCCGCGCATGACGGCCACCGCTTCACGGTACAGGCCCCCGCGGGTGACGGTATACGTGTAGACACTCCCTCCGATGGCGGGGACAACAGCGATCAGTAAAAACAACCAGGTGAGTTGGTATCGGAGACCGAGACGTCGCATTGCGCTGGACCGAGAGTCTGTGGGGACTCACTATAAGCGCGGGTGATTCCCAGAATCAAGAGGAGGAAGCCGTCGAGCCCACCACGCGGTTCTTGCCGGCCTCTTTGGCTCGATACAACGCCTCATCCGCGCGTTGGATGATGGCGTCGGCCGACCACGTGCCATCCGAGGAGGCCACCCCGACGCTGACGGTCAGCGTCTGAGGGAGTTCTCCCGCTTCCAGCGCGAACGGGTGCTCTTCGACGACCTGCCGGATCTTATCCGCCACGCTGTGCGCCTGCTCAGGGCCGATCTCGGGGAGCACAACCACGAACTCCTCGCCGCCGTATCGCGCGACCAGGTCGGCGCTGCGGGTGTGGGCGGTCAACAGACCGGCGATCTCCTTGAGGATCAGATCGCCTTTCAGATGGCCGTACGAATCGTTGTAGGTTTTGAAATTATCGATGTCGAGCAGCAACAGGGAGAGCGGCGAGTGATATCGGTGGGCATGCTGTGCGGCTCGATCGATCTGGGCGCGAAAATAGCGGTGGTTGTACAATCCGGTCAGTCCGTCCCGAATCGCGAGCTGCTGAATTTCCTGATAGAAACGGAGATTCGCGACCGCGATAGAGGTGTGATTGGCGAACACCCAGAGCAAACGACTATCCTCATGGGTCAACCACTTCGGTTTGTTCGCCACCACGATCAGGCCCGTCACCCGACCCTGGAAATAAAACGGAACCACAACAAGGTTATAAAACCCCAACGGGCTGATCAGCTCTTGGACGAGCCGCGGATCGGACTGGGGATCGTTGCAGAGCAGCGCCCCTTGGGTCTTAAAATCCCAGATCGCCCGGATCTCGGGCGTGACCTGATATCGGACCGTGGTCACGACCGCGTCGGCCATGCCGTACCCTGGGGCCTGCGCCACCATCTCGTTCGATCCCTTCTCGTACAGCAAAATGAAACAGACCTCCGCACCGACCGCCCGGGCCATCTGGCTGGTGAGGTGCTGGTACAGTTCCATTCCGTCGCGGAACTGAGCGCAGCCTTCGGCAAATCGCGAAATCGCCGCCAGCTCGGCAATCTGCCGTTCGCGCTCCCGCAACGTCACTTGGAGCTGGGCATCCCGCTCACCCAACGCATACGCCATGTGGTCGAACGCCTGAGTCAACTCCCACAGGTCACCCTCACGGGTCAAAACGGGAGGAAGAGGAACGTGCGAAGCGCCCGGCTTGATCTCGCGCACGGCGCGCGCGAGCGCCGAAAGAGGCCAAAGAATGAAGCGGGACACGTAGACGCCGAATACCGCCGTGGCAAGGAGCAACCCCAACGCCAGCCACACCATCTCACCCAGAATGCCCCTGATGTGGGTGACCCGGGACGGCCCAAGCACGGCGGTCAGCGCCTCGAAGCGCACCGCGAGGTAGCCGGCGGTGACACCCAGCACCAAGACGCCCCACACCACGAACGCCGCAACCAGCTTGCCCCGCAAGGTCATCCCTCGAAACCACTGGAGCCCTCGCCGAAGCATCGTCACTCCACCCGCGCCATGAAGGCCTGGGCCTGGGACGAACCGTTCCGGGCATCGGTCCACACGACGTACGCGCGCCCCACGTCATCGACCGCCACCGACGCGCGGCCGTGCAACGCGAGGGCTGACTGGTCGTCGTTGACGGGAAGACTGGGCCCGAAGGTGGCTCCGCCGTCAACGCTTCGAACGAGGTAGACATCCGTGGGACCCGTCCCTTTCGGATTAAATGGATCGAACCCGCACGCGGGGCACCCGCGATTATCGGCAAACGCGATCGTGACTTCATCGCCGCGCACCACAAGACTCGGAAAGTTCTGATCGGCATCGACCGCCGGGAGCACTTCGGTATTGGCGGTGACTGTCATATCGAGGTAACCGTTCTGGTCGGGGAGACCACTCTTGGCAAAATACAGCTTTCGTCGCTCCAGACCCACCTGTTGTCCCCAGGCCACGTAGGCGACTCCGTCCTGATCCACCGCCACGCTGGGAGAGACTTGATCTCCATCGGTCTGAAGATTCACTCTCACCTCCGCGGCCGGCCACTTGATGGCCCCTGTCGCGTCAAACTGCCCTCGTCGCCAATAGACATCCTGGTCCACAAGCGGCTGCCGATCGTTCCACGCGACGACCACGTTTCCGGCCGTATCAACCGCCAGCGCGGGCCGGGACTGATCGGAGAAATAGTTCTCATGGACCTTGACTGGCGGTGCAAAATTGAATTGGCCCGATGGAAGCCGGCTCCCCTTCGTCAGCAGAACGTCCGTATCTCCGCTGGTCCCATCGCCCCACGCGAGGTACGCGTTCCCGGAGCGGTCGAGCGCCAGCGCCACCGAGGGATCCCGGTCCTCATTCGTCCCCACCGCGGTCACGCGTTGGTTTTTTCCCACGGTCACGGCACCGGTTGTGTCCACCGTCGCGGTTGCTACGTAGACATCATACGTAGGATCGAGGTTCCAGCGGGCGTCGAGCCAAGCGATGACCGCACGACCCGAGCCGTCTACGGCCACGGACGGCGCCAACTGGGGAGCCGTCGTTGCGTCGTCATTGACTCGAATCGGAGCGCCGATGGTGACGCCGCGGTCTTGGCTCACGGAAAGATAGACATCGTCGTCACCGGTGTGGTTGTCGTTCCACACCATGTACACCGTCGAACCCGCTATTGCCACGCTCCGTTGGCCTCCAGAAAACGTGTTGGCCGTCGAGCCGCTTGGGCTCAGCGCGCGATTCGGGTTCACCGTCAAGGCCTCACCTCCGACGACCACTCGAACGGTCGCCGTCGCCGTGCCGCGGGAATCGGCCACGCTGGTCGCCCGGACGATTACCTGTGCATCCGGCACGACCGCTGGCGCCGTGTACGTCCCCCCCGCATCCACCGAGCCGTTCGCTGACCCTCCTTCGACCGACCACGTCACGCCTCCCTCCGCTCCCGTTACGGTCGCGGTCAACGTCAGCGTCCCCTTCTTGGCCACGGTCGCCTGCGACGGACTTACAGTCACGCGCGGGGGAGGAGGTGGTGGACCACCTTGATTAGCCGCTGTGCCGGACGACGACCCCCCGCCCGGCCCCCCGTCCGATCCTCCATGCGATCCACATCCCACGAGACCGATCAACACCATCACCGCGCTCACGCGAAGGATGCTATTCAGCCAGTGATCCACATCCCACAGCGATGTGGGATGTGCCTGTAGCCTACCGCCGCGGAGTATACGTGTCAAATGTCTTATGGCCATGGCACTGTCATCCTGGAATCCCTCGCCCCATTCAGCGTCCCTTCCACGCCCACATTGACACGATTGGTGGCTGCCGGCACCGTCGTGACGTTCACCCCGACCGAGACATAGAGGCGATCGGTCGACGTAAATGGCACCCCTCCGGCGCCGACGGCGCACGTGAAGGTGTACGCCGTCATGGTAGTGGTTACTGCCGTGGCGCCCGTCCCGCTACAGATCAGATTCCCTGCGACCGCCGAATTCTTGTAGGCCGCCGCATACGGCACCATGGTCCCGGAGAAGGCGGTCTTCTGCAGGTAGATCGTAAAGGAAACCGTCGACGACGCCGCGAGCGTGGTCGTGCCGTTGGGATCGCCGGTCTGCGTTTCGAAGTTCACGATGACGTTCACGCCGGCCACGAGTTGACCGCTCTGGATATTGGTCGCCGCCACATCGGGCCCGGTTTGGCGCAGTTGGCGGGCCGCGCTGAGCGCCGACGTTTCATTATGCATGTGGAAGACGGCGTTGCTCGCGGGCACGGCGCTGACCTGCGTCGAGTTCGCCGATTCCTGCGTCCCGTCGAAGGCCCGAATCACGTAGTAGTACGTCGTCCCGTTGGTTAAGCCCGTGTCGGTGTAGGTCGTCGTCGTGTTGTTCGCGAACGTCGTGACCAGGCTGTACGGCCCGCCGCTCGTCGTGCTCCGGTACACCCGCTGTTGCGTCACGTCCGTCGCCGTTGACACGGTCCAGGCCAGGTTGATCGCCCCGCCCTGGTCCGCCGGCCGATCCACCGCGCTCACGCCCGTCGGCGCCGCCGGGGCCGTGTTATCGACCGGCGCGGCCGAGGCCTGCGTCGAGTTCGCCGATTCCTGCGTCCCGTCGAAGGCCCGAATCACGTAGTAGTACGTCGTCCCGTTCGTCAGCCCCGTATCCGTAAATGTGGTCGTCGTGTTGTTCGCGAACGTCGTGACCAGGCTGTACGGCCCACCCGTGGTCGTGGAGCGGTACACGCGCTGCTGCGTCACATGTTGTTCGCGAACGTCGTGACCAGGCTGTACGGCCCACCCGTGGTCGTGGAGCGGTACACGCGCTGCTGCGTCACATCGGTCGCCGTTGACACGGTCCAGGCCAGGTTAATCGCCCCACCCTGGTCCGCCGGCGTATCCACCGCGCTCACACCTGTCGGCGCCGCCGGCGCGGTGTTGTCAACCGGGGCAGCCGACACCTGCGTCGAGTTGGCCGACTCCTGCGTCCCGTCGAAGGCCCGAATCACGTAGTAGTACGTCGTCCCGTTGGTTAAGCCCGTGTCGGTGTAGCTCGTCGTCGTGTTGTTCGCGAACGTCGTGACCAAACTGTAGGGTCCGCCCGTGGTCGTGGAGCGGTACACGCGCTGTTGTGTGACGTCCGTCGCCGTCGACGGCGTCCAGGCCAGGTTGATCGCCCCGCCGTTGTCGGCCGGCCGATCCACCGCGCTCACGCCCGTCGGCGCTGCCGGGGCCACGTTGTCGACCGGCGCGGCCGACACCTGTGTCGAGTTGGCCGATTCCTGTGTCCCGTCGAACGCCCGGAGCACATAGAAGTACGTCGTCCCGTTGGTGAGCCCCGTGTCCGTGTACGCCGCCGTTGTATTGTTGGCAAAGCTCGTCACGAGGCTGTACGGTCCGCCCGTCGTCGTGCTCCGGTACACGCGTTGCTGCGTCACGTCCGTCGCCGTCGACGGCGTCCACGCCAGGGTGATCGCCCCGCCGTTGTCAGCCGGCGTATCCACCGCGCTCACGCCCGTCGGCGCGGCCGGCGCCGTGTTGTCAGCCGGCGCGGCCGACACCTGCGTCGAGTTGGCCGACTCTTGGGTCCCATCGAACGCCCGAATCACGTAGTAGTACGTCGTCCCGTTCGTCAGCCCCGTATCCGTAAATGTGGTCGTCGTGTTGTTCGCGAACGTCGTGACCAGGCTGTACGGCCCACCCGTGGTCGTGGAGCGGTACACGCGCTGCTGCGTCACA
>JACQCD010000126.1 GCA_016201825.1 Nitrospirota bacterium
AGATCATCTCGTTCTTGAGGTTGTGCACGGGGAACGACCGGTAGAGCGACAGATACCGACGAAGGGTTACCACCGCGCTAGTTCCCGACCGCTTCATACCGGGCCACCCCCCGCGCGAGCACCCACCGGGCGAGGAGGTAAAACGCCACGATCCACGCCCCTGCCGCCGCGAAATCCGCCAACGGAGCGGGCCGCTTCTCCAGGAAGATCTGGATCGGGACGAAGACCAGGTATTGGAACGGCAGGAGGCCGGCCACCTCGGCCAGCGCCCGAGGGAACACGTCGAGCGGCAACAACGTGCCCGCGAAGAAGAACACGGCGTATTGCAGCATGTACTTGAACACCCGGACCTGCACCAGCCAAAACGCGATCAACCCAATGCAAAACTCCAGCTCGAATGCCAGGACGATGCCCAGCGCCATCGCCGCGAGAAAGCTCGCGTAGGTCAGGGGATCGGAGGGCAGGCTCACGTACGGCCCCACGACCAGCCCGAACCCGGCGACCGCCAGCAGAATCAGGGTCGTCTCAAAGAGCTTGCCCGACAGATTGATGGTGAACCAGTAAAGGAAATAATCCACCGGCTTGACGAGAAAGTGCGAGAAAAACCCCTCCCGAATCTGGTCGATGATCTCCCAACTCACGTACGACAGCACGACCGTGTTAATCACGAACTGGATGAGGTAATACGTCACCAACTCGGGAAGCGAGTACTCACCCACCCGGCCCCCCTCGCGGTAGATGGCCGTCCACAGGAACAACAGGACCGAGACGTACAGCGTGTAGCCGAGAATGTAGATGACGGTGGGCGCGCGGTATTGCAGGGAGTTCTGCCAGTTGACCCGAAAGACCGTGAAATACTTCCGCACGCGGCTATTGTACGGAAATCATCAAAACGAAGCAAAAACCAGGGGCACTTGAGGGATATCCGCCGGGTCGGTAGAATGGCGGCGATGACCTCGATCGCCCAAGCCCGCCGACGCGCCTCGGAACTCCGCCGCGAGATCGAGGAGCACAACTACCGCTACTACGTCCTCGACGCGCCGATCATCAGCGACGCCGAGTTCGACCGCTTGATGGTCGAGCTGGGCGAGTTGGAGCGCGCGCACCCCGAGCTGCTCGCGCCGGACTCCCCGACCCAGCGCGTCGGCGCCGCGCCGCTCGACCGTTTCGAGCGGGTCGAGCACCGCATCCCCATGCTCTCCCTGGAGAACGCGTTCACCCGCGAGGAACTCTTCGACCTCGAACGCCGCATCCGCGATCGGATCGGCGACCGCCCCATCAGCTACGTGGGAGAGCTCAAGATCGACGGGCTGGCCGTCTCGCTGTGGTACGAACGCGGCGTCTTCGTCCGCGGCGCGACCCGCGGGGACGGGTTCGTCGGCGAGGACGTCACCCAGAATCTCCGCACGATCCGCCAGGTCCCGCTCCGGCTCGGCCCCGAGGCGCCCGACGTCATCGAGGTGCGGGGCGAGGCGTACATGTCGCGCCGGGCGTTCGCCGAGATCAACCAGCGCCGGATGGAAGAGGGCGAACCCCTCTTCGCCAACCCGCGCAACGCCGCGGCCGGCGCGGTCCGCCAGCTCGACCCGACGATCACCGCGGAGCGGAGGCTCAAGTTTTTCCCCTACGCGGTCGGCGTCATCGCGGGGCGAACGCTGCGGACGCACTGGGAGACGCTGGACCTCCTCAAGCGCCTGCGCTTCGCGGTCAATCCCCACAGCGAACGGCTTCCCGATTTGGAGGCGGCGTGGGCGTTCTCACACACGTGGGAGACGCGCCGCAAGGCACTCGACTACGACACCGACGGCATTGTGATCAAGGTGGACGATCTGGACGTGCAGCGCGAGCTGGGCGAGGTCTCGCGTCGGCCGCGCTGGGCCATCGCGTACAAGTTCCCCGCGGAAGAAGCCACCACGCGCGTGCGCGAGATCGCGATCACCGTTGGCCGCTACGGCGCGCTGAACCCGGTGGCGATGCTGGAGCCGGTCCACGTCGGCGGCGTGACCGTCCGCAAGGCCACGCTCCACAACGAGGACATCATCGCCAAGAAGGATGTGCGCGAGGGTGACTGGGTCGTCGTCCGTCGCGCGGGCGAGGTCATCCCCGAGATCGTGAAGTCGATCCCCGAGCGCCGCACAGGGGAGGAGCGGCCGTTCGTCGTGCCCGCGTCGTGCCCCGTCTGCGGCGGTAAGGTGGTCAAACCGCCCGGCGAGGTGATCTCGCGGTGCGTCAACGCCGCGTGCCGCGCGCAGCTCGAACAGCGGGTCAAGCACTTCGTCTCCAAGGGCGCGATGGATATCCGCGGCCTTGGCGAGCAGTGGGCGCTCCGCCTGCTCGACGAAGGCCTCATCAAGGACGTGGCCGACCTCTACCATCTGACGAAGGGGCGACTCCTGAAGCTGGAGCGCGTCAAGGACAAGACGGCGACGAACCTGCCGGCCGCCATCGACGCGAGCCGGTCTCGCCCCTTCCCGCGGGTGCTCTACGCCCTCGGCATCCAACACGTGGGGGAGAAGACGGCCGAGAAACTCGCCGAGACCTTTCGTACGATGGACGCCCTGATGGCCGCGAGTGAAGAGGAGCTGGCGCAGGTCCGCGACGTGGGGCCCGTGGTCGCCGGAATCGTTCGGGCGTTCTTTGAAGAACCCAAAAATCGAAAACTGGTCGAGCGCCTCAGGGCCGCGGGCCTTCGAATGGCCTACGAAGCAAAGGCGGGACCGCTCACCGGCAAGACCTTCGTCCTGACGGGCTCGCTCACCTCGTTGACGCGCGGACAGGCGCAGGACGCGATTCGGGGCGCCGGCGGCAGCGTGAGCGACACCGTGAGCCGCAAGGTGGATGTCGTCGTGGCGGGGGAAAAACCGGGATCAAAGCTGGAAAAAGCCAAGAACCTCGGAATCGCGCTGATGGATGAGGCGGAGTTCCTCGCCCTGCTGGCCTCACGCGCGTAACCCCACGCCGGTCGGGTTCGGGATCGGCATGCCGCTCCGGGCCGGGAACGAGGAGGGGCGAGGCACCGCCTCGCCCCTCCGAACACCTACCCCACCCGTTCGCCGCCGTTACAGCGCGCCGTCGCCGGTTTCACCGGTGCGGATGCGGACGACTTCGCTGACGGGCGTGACGAAGATTTTGCCGTCGCCGATCGTGCCGGTCTTGGCCATCCGCATGATGGTGTCCACCGCCCGCTGAGCCAGGCCATCGGCCACCACCACTTCAACCTTGACCTTGGGGACGAACTCCACGACGTATTCCGCCCCGCGATACACTTCTTTGTGGCCCTTCTGCCTGCCGAAGCCTTTGACCTCGGTGACCGTCATGCCCTGCACGCCCAGCTCGGTCAGCGCTTCCTTCACTTCATCCAGCTTGAATGGTTTGATGATCGCCTCGATCTTTTTCATGGCCTCCCCCGCTCGTGACTAAACGTGCGCCAGTTCAGGAACGTGCCAGATGCAAGGCGGAGTGAGCACCGGACCGGAGCGTACTGGTCGTACGTGAGGACCGGAGCGCAGCGACAACGCAGCAGATGGCCGTTCATGGACGGGCGCGTCAATTGTATGCGCTCTCGTGGTGTTGGGCCAAATCGAGCCCCATCTTCTCTTCCTCGTCGGTGATCCGCAAGCCCACCAACGCATCGACGACCTTGAGGATGATGTACGACGCGACGAAAACGAAGATCCACGTGACCAGGACCGCCTTGATCTGGATGAGGAGCTGGCCCGGGTTGCCGAAGAAGAGACCGTCGGCGCCCGCAGAGTTGATCGCCTTGGATGCAAAGAGGCCGGTGGCCAGCGCACCCCAAGTGCCGCCCACGCCGTGCACGCCCACCACGTCGAGGGCATCGTCGTAGCCGAGCTTGCCCTTGATGATACACGCGTAAAAACACAGGACCCCGGCGCCGATGCCGATCCAGATCGACGAGATCGGCCCCACGAACCCCGAGGCCGGGGTGATCGCCACCAGGCCCGCAACGGCGCCGCTGGCGGCCCCGAGCACGGTGGGTTTGCCGCGGTATGCCCATTCGACGAACATCCACGTCAGCGCGGCGGTGGCCGTCGCCGTGTTCGTGACCACGAATGCACTGGTGGCTAACCCGCCGCCAGCCGCCAACGCGCTGCCGGCGTTAAATCCGAACCATCCGAACCAGAGCAGGGACGCGCCCAGCACGGTCAACGTGAGGTTGTGCGGCATGAACGAGTCCGTGCCGAAGCCGCGCCGCCGTCCGATCACCAGCGCCGCGGCCAGCGCCGCGGCACCCGAGCTTATGTGCACCACGGTGCCGCCGGCGAAATCGAGAGCACCCATCGCTCTGACCCACCCCAACTGTTGTATCGGGTTTCCAGCTTTATCCATTCCTACCGTTGTTGCCGCCCAGACCCAGTGGGCCAGCGGCGAGTAGACGAGCGTCGACCACAGGACGACGAAGAGCAACAACGCCGAGAACTTCATCCGTTCGGCGAACGCCCCGGTGATGAGGGCAGGCGTGATGACGGCGAACATCATCTGGAAGATCATGAACGCCTGGTGCGGAATCGTCGCCGCGTAATCCGCGTTCGGGTCGCCGCCGACGCCGTTCAACCCGAACCACTCCAGCCCGCCAATCCATCCTCCCTTATCGGGACCGAAAGCCAGAGAATACCCCCACAACACCCAGATCACACTGACAACGCAGAGGATGATAAAGCTGTGCATGATCGTCCCCAGCGCGTTCTTCTTCCGCACCATCCCGCCATAGAAGAGCGCCAGGCCGGGCGCGGTCATGAGCAACACCAGGGCCGTGGACGTCAACACCCACGCGGTATCGCCGGTGTCCACTTTCGGGGCCGGGGCCGCGGCAGGAGGCGCCGCCGCTTCAGCCGGTGGGGCGGGCGCCGCCTCCTGCGCCATCCCCCAGAAAGGGACGGCCAGGAGCAAGACCGCCATCATCGCCAACATCACCCACGCTCGTCGCACTGCACCATTGCTGCTCATAGACCGCACTCCTTCCGACCGGATCGTTAGAATGTGTAGTACGCGGCGAGCGCGACGGTGTTTTGATTATCCTTCGCGACGCCCTTGTCATCAACGAATACATCTTGGTTGGACTCATCGTGACGGACTTCTGCACGTAACTCGAGGCTATCCACCATCTTGCAGGACACGGTGGCCGTCAGCTCTTTCAACGTCTGCACAAAGCCAGTCTTGAATCCGTCTGGATCGTCAAAAACCTCGCCACGCAGGGTCACGGCGTGCTTGTCGCCAATCCCAAGGTTGGCGTAGACCGCGTAGCCCTGCCACAGGGAGTTGCCCACCGCGGTGTCCTTCTGGGACCCTCGGTCGTAGTTGACGACCACGGCGAGTGTTTTCATCGGCTTGATCGTGGCCAACACGTCCACGAGGCCGCGGTTATCGGTACCGGAGACAGACGCTTCAGGACCGTAATACCCCGTGACCCCGAGCGAAATCATGTCCACCGGCGCGTAGGCAGCCTGCAACTCCACCGTCTTGCCCGTATCGCTATCGCTCGCGGCGTCCCATCCATTGTTAAGCCCCGCGATCAGGGACAACCCGGGGACCGGCGTGGTGTAGGCGGCTCGAATCCCGGTATGCGTAAACGGGATTGCCCAGCCGAAGAGGAAGGACCGGCTGATGTTATAGTTGCTCGGCCCCTCGATCACCTCCGCCCCGGCGAGGGTGGCGTACTTTCCAAGCCTGAGTTCCAATGCCCCGCCCAGAAACTTCTCGGTCACGTACGCCTGCTGGACGGCGAAGTCGCTGACGGTCGCCGCATTGAAAAACGGAGCCGACGCAATGGAGTCAGCGTCTAGTCCGTAGTTCAACACCAGGCCAAATCCCGCTCCCTTATCTGAACCCTTGGTGAGCGAGAGCTCGGCCATGTTGAAGGTGAAGCTGTTCGCCTTGGTATCGAACACACGAAAATCGTTGGCCTGGACCGACCCGGTTGTCGGATTAGCAATCGGCCCTGGGGTGTTGAAGTTATAGTTGTACTGACCCTCAACGTACCCTTTGACCGACACGCCTTTCAGGCCGTCCATAACCGCCGCGGGATCGGCGCCGTACGCCGCCGGTGCGCCCAGCGCCGCGACCGTCATCGCCGTACCCAACACCCACTGCTTCACTGCCTTGTTTGTCACTGCCTGCATCACTTTCCTCCTCCATGGGCTCCCTCGTCGGGAGCGGTGAATAATTCCCGGATAGACCGGGACCGAGAGCAAGACCCAGGCCAGAATGGTCGGGCCATCAATGGGGAGGGATAATACACCGAAAAAATAGAAGAATCGAGAGCCGTGCGCCCCATCGTGGTCGAACCGTCCCCCCAACAAGAATGTCGAGCGTCCTCCGCGATCGGAGCATCCGCCCTTTGAACGGCGCGAGAAGATAGGAGGTTTCCGCTCATGAGACACTCTTGTCGGTGATCGACACTTTTGTCGTGCGTATGATGCGGTACTTCTTCATCTTGTACCGCAGGACGCGTTCGCTAATGCCGAGCCCTCTGGCGGCTTCGGACTGCCTCCCCCCGGACGACTCCAACGCGCGGACGATCAACTCCCGTTCGAGGCGCTCCACCGCCTCGCGGATCGACGGGCCCGAGCGATCTTTCTTCGCGGTGTTCCCGTTCACGGCGTGCCCCCGCCGAACTCGACGGTCTTCACCGCGTCTCCGGTCACGACCGGCCTGTTCGCGCCGGCACTCGCTGGGGCTCCGATTCCCTCCCCCCGGACCATATCCACGGTCTTTTCACGCACCACGTGGACCGCGAGGCCCTCCAGCACGGTCTCGAGTCGATCGCACGGCACGTCTTCCATGATCTTGACTCCGGCCTCCGACCGTATCCCCGACCGTCCCCCCACAAAGATGTCGACGGCGTCCACGACCTGCCCATCCACCTTGGCGCGCTTGCCCAACAGGCCGATATCAGCCATCAGATGATTGCCGCATCCGGAAGGGCAGCCCGACCAATGGATCGACACGGGTTTCGTCGCGGCCAGCGTTCGCTCAAGCGACCTCGCGATCGCGAGCGCCCGGCCCTTGGTCTCGATGACCGCCAGGCCGCAGTAATCGCTCCCGGGACAGGCCACCAATCCCCGCATGATCTCCGAGGGGTTGTAGGGCACGTCTTTCAGCAGCGGTTCGTCTTCCAAGAGCGCGCCCAACGTACGGTCGGGCACGTTGACCAGGACGACGTTCTGCTCGGGCGTGATCCGGATCTCTCCGCTCCCGTATTCGTCTGCCAGACGAGCGAGTTCGAACAACTGATCGGTGGTCAGTCGACCGACCGGCACAGCCAACCCGACATAATTGAGACCGGGCTGTCGTTGGCGAAACACGCCGATATGGATGTTTTTCTTCCGAGGGTTCCGCTCGTCGGTCCCCGCGCATTGAAGCGGTCGGCCGACCCGACGCTCCACCTCGGCGCGGAAGCGTTTGCCGCCCCACTCGTCGATGAGAAACGCCAACCGGGAGCGATTGCGCGATTCGCGCGGGCCGTGGTCGCGAAAGATCACGATGATCGCGCTCGCGATCTCAACCGCCTCCTCCGGACGGGCGAAGAGGTCCAGGGGCGTGGCGGCGCGAAATCCACCCGACCCTTGTTTGCCGCCGACCGCCACGTTGAAGCCGTAGATGACCTCTCCGTCGACGGTCTTCGACGCCGGCGTCATGGCGATGTCCTGCGATTCGGAGTGGGTACAGTTCTCGCGGCAGCCCGTGATGACGATGTTAAATTTACGAGGTAAGTCGGTGAACTCGCGGTTGCCGGTGAAGAGATCGGTCAGTGCCCGCGTGATCGGAGCCGTATCGAGGACCTCGGTCGACGCAAGACCCGTGACCGAGCAGCCCATGACGTTGCGGATATTGTCCATCCCCGTCTGCATCGTGTTGAGGCCGACGGCTCTTAATCGCTCGAAGATCTCCGGGATCTGGTCGATCGTCATCCAGCGCAATTGCACCTGCTGGCGCGTCGTCAACTCGGCAAACCCCCGGCCGAACTCGCGCGAGATCGCCGCGAACGCGCGAAACTGCGCCGCGGTGGCGATGCCGTTGGTCACGCGGACGCGGAGCATGAAGTGGCCCGGCGTCGGCGTCCGCAGAAACACCCCGTACCACTTGAGCCGCTGGACGTCGTCCTCGGTGATCGCCTCCCATCCCTCTTTGGCGTACCGATACAGATCCGGGAGCGCGTCCAAACCGGGCTTATCCTTCTTCAGCTTCTCGATTTTATTGGGGGGCCTCGCCGACGCGGGCGCTCCGTCCGCGGGCGTGGGAACGAGCGCGAGCAGGATCTCGTCGACCAAACCGGCGCAGGTGCCGCAGCCGGTGGTCGCGCGCGTGCACTCGGCAAGAGCCTGACGTGACGTACAGCCCTTCTCTTGGATCGCCGCGACGATCTCGCCCTTGGTGACGCTGTTGCAATTGCAGACGAGCGCGGTATCCGGCAGATCCATGGCGCCCGCCGGCGCGGTCGCACCCGCCTGGCCTCCGAGGAGCGTTGATCTCGCGTCGGAGACATCGCGGCCCGTCGTCCAAAATTCCCGGATCGACCGGCCGGCCGAGGCGTCTCCCAGCAGGATCGCTCCTACGACGCGATTCTCGCGGATGACGATCTTCTTGTACGCCCCGGAGCCGCTGTCGCTGTAGACGAGCTCTTCGTCGGCCTCGGATTGCGCGGTCACCTGGCCCATCGACGTCAGCTCGACCCCCGCGACTTTCAGTGTGGCCTGGGTGACCGAGCCCTCGTACCGCAATCGGCCGTCGCTCGCGATCGCCTCGGCCGCGACCTTGGCCTGCTCGATCAACGGCGCAACGAGTCCGTAGGTCTTCCCGCGGTGCTCCACGCACTCGCCCACGGCATACACCCCGTCGACGGACGTCGCCATGCGATCGTCTACGACGATCCCGCGGTTGACCGCCACGCCGGCGTGGCGGGCCAGTTGAACGTTGGGACGAATCCCGGCGGTCACCAGGACGAGCTCGGCCTCCAGGATCTCGCCGGTGGAGAGGCGAACGGCTTCCAGCGTCTCTCCGCCGAGAATTTCCTCCACCGTGCACCCGAGCCGCACCCCGATTCCCATCCGCTCGATCCGTCGTCGCAGCAAGGCGCCCGCCCCCGCGTCGAGCTGCTGTTCCATCAGGTGGCCCATCAGGTGGACGACGGTCACGACCATCCCACGGTTGGTCAGGCCACGCGCCGCCTCCAACCCCAGCAGCCCTCCGCCGACGACGACGGCGCGCGTGCGGGTGGCGGACCAGCGGATCATGCCCTCGGTATCGTCGATGTTGCGAAACGTGAAGACGCCACGCTTGTCCAGGCCGGTCATCGGCGGAAGAAAGGGCGTGCTCCCCGTGGCCAAGAGCAGGCGGTCGTAGCCAACGCGATCTCCGCTCTCAGTCACCACCTCACAACGCGAAAGGTCCAGGGCGGTGATTCGACACCCCGTGTGGAGGTCGATCCCGTGGCGTTCGTACCACTCGCGGGGGTTGAGGATCGTGTCCTGAACGGTCTTCGCGGCCGCCAGGACGTCCGACAACAGGATGCGGTTGTAATTGACGTACGGCTCGTCGCCGAACACGGTGACGCGCGGCGGCGACGGCTTGGCGACGATCTCCGCCACCGCCGCCACCCCGGCCATGCCGTTGCCGACGACGACCAGACGCGGCGTCACGGCGGGTCTCCCGCCCGCCCCTCCGGCGGCTTGATGCCCAGACGATCGAGCCATGGTTGGCTCAACCGTCCGCTCCGGCTCTGGCCGCGGAGCCGCTTGATGCCGATGGGATCGGTCCGAAACGCGCGAATCGACCGGACCCATTTCACGCTCTTGTAGCCTTGGAGAAACGGCACCACCAGGCGCAGCGGTCCGCCGTGGACGTCGGGCAGGGGCCGGCCGTTCAAGCCGTATGCCAGAAGCACTCGGGGATCGCGAGCCTCGTCGCGGGACAGGCCCTCGAAGAAGTGGCCATCCCGGGAATAGATCGCGTAATACCCGTCGGGCGTCGTCTCCATCCCGGAGGCGTCGAGAACATCCGCCAGCCGGATGCCCTCCCACGTCACCGCCTCGCACCAATTGAAGATCTGACAGACCAAGGGCACGCGGAGCGTGACCCGCGGAAGGGTCGCCAGCGACGGCCAGGACACCGTCGTAGGACGGCCGTCCAGACCGCAGAGACCGAGGGCCGAGCGCTCGAGCGTGGTCGGTTCCGGCAGCGGGAACAGGCACAGGACCGGCATGGGATCGGCGTCAAAGTCGATCCGGGCAAATTCGGAGGCAAACGCCGGGTATTTCACGCCTTCACGCTGTGTCATCGTCTCCTAACCAGGCTGCTAAAAAAGTCCATCTGCTGCGTTGCTTCGCGATCTGCAAGGAAGTTGATTTCATACTGCACCTTCGGTGCAGGGCAGATTCTCGGTCGTCGGAACTCCTCACGTACGACCGCAATCCCCCGGGAATGCCTCGTACCTCCCGGAGCCTCCCAGTACGCTCCGGGTTCCTCCTCCCTGCGGCCTTGCATCTGGAGCTTTTTGAGCAGCCTGCTACTCTTCGGCACAGTCTGTTTCAAGCACACCATGGTGAGAACTACAAAAAGCAAACACCGTACCAATACGCCAGACTCGTTTCGCGGTCGGTTCACCACGATTGCCCGACACTTCTGTCAGAGATCGACAAGAATGCCGACAATTGTGTCTCGTGGCCGCCCTGAGGGTCGGGGGTCACGCGTGGCGAGGCTCGATCAGACCGGCGAGATCGGCAGGGGTGTTGACACTCCGCAGATCGGCCCGCAAGACATCCGAAATCGAGACCCACGTGACCTGGGTCCGCCTGATCAGCGCCCTCACCGATCGGTGGTCTCGGGCCAGCGCGTCGCGAACCATCGGAAGCCACGCAGCCGGGAAATATCCCGGGAACGGGTCGAGCTTGCTTCCGTCCTGCGCGCGGAAAAATCGCGGGACGGCCGGATCACCGTCGTTGAGCAACGGACGCAGTCGGTGGGGCGTCACCCGCGGTTGATCACAGGCCACGATGAGGTAGCCGCTGTCCAGGCCGCTCGCCAGCAGCGTCTCGATGCCGGCCAGAGGCCCCTGCCCGGAACTCCGGTCGGCGAGACGGATGATCCCACGCCCAGGCTCGACGCGAAACCCGCTGCACGCGCCCACGATCACCACCCGTCGACAGAGCGCGACCAGCGACTCGATCACGTGCTCGATCATCGGTCGGCCATCCCAGAGGATCACGCCTTCTTTGGGTCGGCCCATCCGCCGGCTCATGCCACCGGCGAGAACGGCGCCCGTCAGCTCACAGCCCACAGGAGAATCCTCTGATGAATGTCGTTTCGGTGTTCCTGGAGCTATGAGCTGCGAGCTGTTTTTTAGCCTGTCGCCCACGCGCAACACGCCTGGAGTGACCACCCGAGCCATCCAGCCGAAGCGATCGCGAACGGCGTGTTTAAGATCCGGATGGATGGCATCCAGCACGAAGCAGGGCGCGCGCGGCTCCGTCAGTTCGATTTCGACACCGCCGGCAAGGCGCAGCCGAGTTCCGGGCGCCAGACTCAGGAGGTCAACGCCCCTTGTGGTCAGGTTCTCGCCCATCACGCCAGGTCCGACGGCATAGTCTTCTCCCCTGATGGTCTCGATCATTTCTGCATCGAGCAGCGAGACGGCACGACCGGGCTTGAGGTGCTTGGCATGGGCCCGCCCGTCCCCGACAATGCCGTCGACGGTCGCGAAAACCTCAGCAACCGGGTGCTTGGGGATACCGCCTGGTGAGGTATTGATGGAAACGATCTCCGGGATTCCCATCAATGCCCCTCGGGTGCCACCCCTACCTGGGGCATCGCGGCCAGGCCCGTTTGGCGCGCGTGAACTTCGAAGACCTTATTGCCCCAGAAGAACGCACCGGGATTGGTCGTGGGAACCACCACCACGTAGAACAAGGCCCGTCCGACGACCTCGTGCACGAGCGCAAAGCACAGGATGACGCCCCACATAGCCAAGGTAGGGGCGGGTTTCAAACCCGCCCCTACAACTCCCAAGACAATCATGGCACTGGCCGCCAAGACAAGCCCCCCCCAGCTTACCCACCGCGCGAGGTAGGTTTTCCCATAAGTGGTCAGCATCAGTCGACGCGAGACCGCCGCTTCGGCCCCGCGTCGATCGAGGTACCGGACGTGCGCCGCGAGCGATGCGCCTTGCAGCCCAAGCCCGCCCAGCAACGGCCAGGCCAAGAGGGTGAACAGGGGATACGCCGAACGTCCCGCCGCGACTTCGGCGACGCCGAAGATCATTCCAATCCCCACGCTGCCCACGATCAGCGCGCTGGCGAAAAACGCGCCGCCCGAGTGCCAATGATCCCAGAACGGTCTCGCCCTGATCCGATAGCACCGGACCATGCAGTACAGGCCGACCGGCCCCGTCACGACCGCCGCCCACCCCAACGGGAGCGGCAAAGCGCTCGACACGCCGTGAGGTAACCACGCGGTGAGGGCGGGGAAGGTCGTGACTACCACGTACGCGCCCAGCAGGTGATAGAAGGTCCCCATCGTCAAGATTTCGCGGCTCACCCACGAATGGCGAAGGTTGTTTATCGCGCGGTAAAAGTAGCGCGGCTTGCCCAGGTGCAGGGTCGACATCACCATCCCGAGCGTCTGGAGGGCGACGAGACCGAAGAGCATCCCGGCCGCGGCGAGGGGGTGGGTCTCCGGCGCCAGGGCGCGCGCCGCCGCCCCGCCGAACCACCGGAGCAGGAACCAGAGAACAAACGATCCCACGGCGGCCTGCGAGAGCAAAGTAAAGACCACAAGAGGATCTTCACGCGACCTGAGCGACGTGACACCCCAGCGTCGCGGTTCCTGAGCCTTGCGCGGAACCACCGTGAATGCGTCGTGACCCGGCTGGCTCCGCCGGTACGCCACCGGCTCGCCGTCGCCGCGACGAAACTCCGACGGCAACGACCTGGTCTGCTGGAATCGGATATTCGGGCGTGAAATCGACGGATCCGGAAAACCGGGAATGATCAACTTGGCCTGCTGCCGACCCGCTGGGATGTCTTCGATCACGCCGAATTCCAGTGCATTGGACAGGCACGCCGAGACGCACGCCGGTTTCAAGCCGACTTCGAGCCGATCCACACACATATTGCACTTCTCGACCCGGCCCTTGACGGGATCGAGCTGCGGCGCGTTGTAGGGGCAAACCCAGGTGCAGTAGCCGCAGCCAAAGCAGATCTCGGGGTCTTGCAAGACGGCGCCGTACTCGACGTACTTGGTGTACGCCAGGGTCGGACAGCCCTTGAGGCAGACCGGCTCCTCGCAGTGGTTGCAGGCCATCGAAATATTGAGCCGAACCACATCCGGGTACGATCCGCCCTCAATGTACCCGACCTTACGGAACGACAGGTGCGCGGGCAGGCCGTTCTTCTCCGAGCACGCCGATTCGCACGCGTGGCAGGCGATGCAGTTGTCGGCGTTGAAGTGAAACCCGTGCTGTTTATGCCGATCGGGATTGGCCGACTCGCTCCCGCAGCCGTTGATGGTCAGGGGCTGGCCGACCAGATCGGGATGGCTTTGGCCGAGATCCACGGGCGTGCCGTGCAGACTGATCGCGTCGGACAAAATCCCCCCCTGCCCCCCTTTGACAAAGGGGGGCAGGGGGGGATTTACCCCTTGCACCGGAACAGCCGCCATCAGTAGGTCCGCGCCCGCAGGTTCACCGCAGCCGCGGCGTCCTGGTCCTGAATTTTCTCGATCCGGACCGCCGATTGCTTGTACGCCGGCTGTCGCGAATACGGATCGAGCAAGCCGAGGACCAGGCGGTTCACGCAGTCGTGATAGTGCATCGGGATAAAGACCGCGTTGGGCGCCACGCGCTCGGTGAGCTGCGCCAGGACGACCGCATCAGACCGCCGTGAGACGACCCGGACGTACTCCATGGGCGCAATCCCCAACTGCTCGGCCGCGCTGGGATTGATTTCCATGTACGGGGTCGGGCTGAACTTGTTCAGGTTGCCGATCTTCCCCGTCTTGGTCCGCGTGTGCCAGTGCTCGACCACGCGGCCGGTGTTCAACCAGAACGGGTAGTGCTCGTCCGGGCGCTCGTTGTTGTCGACGAACGGCAACGGGATGAGCTTGGCCTTCCCGTCGGGGTGCCTGAACACCCCATCGGGGTACAATCGCGGCGAGCCTCCTGGATGCGCCTCGTTGCACGGCCACTGGATCCCGCGCCGGGCCTCGATCGACTCGTACGCCATCCCGGAGTAATCGCAGGCTCGGCCCTTGGATACCCGCCGGATCTCCTCGAACGCCTCGGCGGGCGTCTCCGCAAACCGCATGCGGCGTCCTTGCTCGAAGCGTTTGGCGAGTTGCGTGAAGATCCACAGGTCCGGTTTGGCTTCACCTGGAGGGTTGACCACCTGGCGCACGAGGTTGACGCGCCGCTCGGTGTTCGTGAACACCCCCTCCTTCTCACCCCACAGGGCCGCTGGGAAATACGCGTGAGCGTACGTGACGGTTTCGACGTCGGCATATGCGTCTTGAACGACCATGAATTCGAGCTTCTCGAGGGTCTTGCGGATGCGCGAGGTGTTGGGCATCGAGGTCATCGGGTTGGTCGCGATCAGCCACAGCCCCTTGATCGCGCCGGCCTCGATCGCCGGGAAAATATCGGTCTGAAACAGACCTCGCTTGGTCGGGAAGAAGTCCTTTTCCACGCCCCAAACCTGCGCCATGAATTCGCGGTCGTCCTCGTGTTCCAACTGCCGGTAACCGGGCAGACCGGAACAGGATGAGAACTCCCGCGTGCCCATCGCGTTGCACTGCCCGGTGATCGACAACGACGTCCCGCCCGGCTTGCCGATATTCCCGGTGATCAGGTTGAGGTTGTTGATCGCCGCCACGCCGTCCGACCCGTGGGTCGATTGGTTGATCCCCATCGTCCAGATCGTCATCGCGGCTTTGGCCTTGGCGTAGGTCCGGGCAACGTGGCGGATGGTGTCCTCGTCGATCCCGCAGATCTTCGAGGCCGTCACCGGATCGTAGTGCGCCACCAACGCCGCTAACGCGTCGAACCCCGTTGTGTGGGCGTCGATGTACGCCCGGTCTTCGAGCCCTTCGTCGAGGATGACGTGGGCAAACGCGTTTAGGAGCACCAGATCGGTGCCGGGCGTGATCGGCAGGTGGATGTCGGCCATCTGGGCGAACATCGTCACCCGCGGATCAACCACGATGATCGGAAACCTGCGCCGGTCGACGGCGTTCTTGAGCCGCCACCAGATCACGGGGTGCTGCTCGGGGAGATTCGAGCCGATCGCCAGCAGGCACTCGGTGTGCTCGAAATCATCGTAGCACCCCGGCGGGCCATCGCTCCCGAACGATCGTTTGTAACCCGACACCGCCGACGCCATGCAGAGCGTCGTGTTCCCGTCGTAGTTGTTCGTGCCGATCACCCCGCGCACGAGCTTGCCCAGGGTATAAAACTCCTCGGTGTAGATTTGTCCGGTCGACACGACCGCGAAGCTATCCCTGCCATATTGCGCCTGGATGCGCTGGATCTCGGACGCCGTCCGGTCCAGGGCCTGATTCCACGTCGCCTCGCGATAGGGCTCGAACGGAGCCTCGCGCACGAGGGGAATCGTCCCGCGATTCGCCGAGGCAAACAACTCGAATTCAAAGATGCCCTTCAAACAGAGCTTGCCGCGGTTCACATCGGCGTCGGCCGCCCCGCGGGCGGTGATCGCCTTGCCGTCTCCGTCGACGCCCACCTCGATGGAGCAGCCGGTGGAGCAGTAGCCGCAGGTCGTGTACACCCATTGCTTGACCGGCTTGACGGGGAGGTGGATGGGGTTTTTCTTGCGGCGGCCGAAGAGCACTCTGCGTTCCCGGGTGTGGGTTAACCTTGAACGATCCGACGTAGGGCGGGAGGAGGTAGCCTCCCGCCCCCTCGTCCCTCCCCTGCAGAGCCACCGTGCGGTCAGCTATGTCGGGAGCGAGCGACGAATGCGCGGATCGCTGCTCAGTGGCCTACGCAAGAGAGGTGCCAGATCGGGGCACCGGAAAACCGCGTGGCTGGAACGTGGGGCGCCCTCATCCCCGACAGAAGTGTCCGGCTCCCCACACAAGTGTCGGTCCGCGTTGAAGGATCAGAGGGTTAGCGTCGCGAGGAGCGCGAGCGCCAGCAAGACGGACACCACCTGCCAGAACAGGACGGGGTTACGGTGGTAGAGGGGGAGGGGGTCGTGAACGTGCTTTCCGCCTTGGGTCAGCCCGTTTTCCAGTTCGAACGCGACCTCCATCGCATCCGCGAACCGCCGACTTTTCTCGACGGCGGTGGCCCTGGCCAGCACGGCGTCCAACCACGCGGGGAGATCGGGCCGGTGCTGGGTGAGCGGGGTGCGTTTGGTAAAGCGCGGGCGAGAGAACGCCTCCACCTCGCCGTAGGGGTAGCGCCCCGCGCTGAACATCCGATACAGCGTGACTCCCAAGGCGTAGACATCGGACTGCTCGTCGCCCGCCGTGCCCTCGAACAGCTCGGGGGCCATGAAGCTCGGAGTGCCGGGGATCTCTTCCGTGGATGATTCCGGGATGCCCGGCAGTCGCGCCACCCCCAGATCCAAGAGTTTCAAACCTCCGCAATCCCCCTGGGACGCTTGGCGCCTCCAGTCGTCTCCGCCGGCTTGCAACAGAACGTTCTCGGGCTTGATATCGCGGTGGATGATGCGCAGACGGTTCAGCGCGTAGACCGCCTTCGCCAGGCCGATCCCGATCCTGACCCCCTCCTCCAGCGAGATCGTAGGTTCTCGTCCGAGGCGCGCCTCCAGCGTCTCGCCCTCGTAATACGGCATGACCGAGTACAGGCGGGTCTTGCGACCCGGCGGCAGATCGATCGCTTCGCCGACCCAGGGACTCGTGACCCGCGACGCGATCCACGCTTCACGGACGAACGCACGCCGGTAAGCGGCCTCACCGGCCACCCGGGGATGGGGAAACTTCAGCACGACGTGCCGACCCTCTTCCGTATCCTCGGCTCGGAAGAGCCGGCTGTACCGACCGTTGGACACGACGTCGACCAAGCGGAACCCGTCCACGACGTCCCCGAGCTTGGGCAACTCGATGATCGGCAGCGTGTCGATCACGGTCTCGAGTTCGGCCTCTTCCACCGCGGGAAGCCCGACGATGTCCACGACCAGCGCCGTGACGTTATCCTGACTGCTGGCATCCAATGCGGCGCGCACGAGGCGTTCCGCGCTTTCCTGGGGAGAGGTCCGCTCGGCCATGATCGCCTGGAGGGCTCGATCCGACAGCGCGCCGTGGACGCCGTCGCTGCACAGGATGAACCGATCATGGAGCTTGAGACTGTCGGTCGCGTAATCGACGCGCAAGGCGTCCTCGATCCCGACGGCCCGATAGAGGACGTGACGGAGGTCCGGGTGGCTGTGGGTATGATCGGTGGTCAGGCGAGTCAACCGGTCGTCCCGGAACCGGTAGATGCGGCTATCCCCAATGTGGATGGTGTGCGCCTGACGGCCCCTGAGCACGAGGGCGCTGAAGGTCGTCGCCATGTGTTGCAGGGCGGGGTCCTGGCGCCCTTGCGCGCACACCCAGCGATTCATCGCGTCGAGCGCCCGGCCCGCCGCGCGCTCCACTCCCAGCGTCTCCGGCAGGCCATAGTATCCGTCGAGGAACCCGCGTACCGTGACCTCTGCGGCTTGACGCCCCCCGTTCGTTCCGCCGACCCCGTCCGCCACAACCGCGACGATGCCCTTCGCGGCGCGCTGGTGGGCGTCGCCCGCATAGGACGCGACATAATCCTCGTTGGCGTCGCGCCGGCCCTGTTCGCTCAGAAACCCGATGCGCGTCTGGAGTTCGTGGGTGGATCCGGGATGACTCATCGGCCTGTTATTCTACACTGCCAGCCGGGAAAGGGGCATGGGCCTCACCATAAGGCGGTGGGAGCCTGTTCAGGATGGGCCAGATGCAAGGCGGAGGGAGGCGTGGCGCCCGGAGCGTACTGGGTCGTACGTGAGGACGCCACGCCTCCCGACAACGCCGCAGATGGCCCGTCATGGACAGGCTCCCTACACGCGGGCGCCGGAGACCGCCCCCCAGGTCGTCCTCCAGCGGGATTTGACCAGCACCAAACCGGCCAGACCAACCAGGGCCAGTCCCGAAAACACGACGAATCCCAGGGCAAACTCCCCCGTGAGCCCTTTCGACCAGCCCAGCGCTCTGGCGAGAAAGAACCCCCCGATTCCCCCGGCGGCACCGACGAGTCCGGTCATCACGCCCATCTCGCGGCGGAAGCGGAGCGGAACGAGTTGGAACACGGAACCATTCCCCATCCCCAGGGCCATGGCGCCAACAAAGAAGATCGCCACCGCCCCCCAGGCCACACCAGGCAGCTCCAATAGACTCCACCCCCCGACCTTGGAGAGCGACATGGCATCCCCGCCAGGTCTCGGGCCTTCGGGCATCAACGCAACGGTCAGATACATGAGCGCCACCACGGCAAATAACATTTGAAGAGTCCTGATCCCGCCGATCCGGTCGGCCAACCATCCACCCACTGGCCGGAATAGCGACCCCGCGAACACGACGATGGCGACCATCATGCCCGCCGTGATCCCCGACGCATGGTACCACTGGGTGAAGTACAGGGGCAGGGCGCTGCTCAACCCGACGAAACCGCCGAACGTGATCGAATAAAAAAACATAAACCACCACGTGTCGTGGTCTGTGAGCACGAGTGCGTAGTTTTTCAGTGTAACCGGCTCGGGTCGGTCTGGGGCGTCCTTGGCCATCCAAGAGTACAGGATGAACACGATCGCCACCGGAATCAGCAAGACACCGAACACGGCCTGCCAACCGAATCGCTCCGCCAACCAGGGAACCAACATCGCATCGAGCACCACGCCCATGTTCCCGGCGCCGGCGATGCCCAGGACCACTCCCTGGTACCGCGGAGGATACCAACGGCTCGCCTGTGGCAAGGCCACGGCAAAGCTCGCCCCCGCAACCCCCAGGACGACACCGAGCAGTTCGACCTCCAGCTTCGTGTTCAGACCCACCAGCCACGCATAGGCGAGGCCCGCCATGACCACGAGCTGGCCCACTTGTCCCGCCCGCTTGGGACCGATCTCGTCGGCCAGGACCCCGAGGGGAACGCGGAGCGCGGCGCCAAACAAAATCGGGATGGCCACGATACCGAACTTTTCTTCGACGCCAAGCGCGAGGTCCTGGGTGATGTAGAGCGCCAAGGGCCCCAGCACCACCCACACCATGAAGCTGACATCGAAATACAAGAACGCCGACAGCAACGTCGGCCAATGTCCTGTCCTGCGAAAATCTTGATAATCCAATCGGGCGGCCCTCTTGTGATAGAGTCAAAGCTCCCTGCCGCAAGCTGTAGGGAGTGCGACTTATGCACCGCGCAGTAATGCGTTTTGTGCATCGCGCAGCAATCTTCAAAGTGCAAGGAACGCACATCTCGTTGACATTCGCGACGCACGTTCGCTCTGAGTAAAGCAAGCGAGGTGCCAGGGGATTTTAGACCGATGATCGCGGCGTGGGAATGATCGAGACAGAAACGTCGAACAAAACTGCTCGGCATCGACAAAAATGATGCTAGGCGGCGCGGAATTCCTGGAACGACAGCACGCGATCGAGATCCAGAATCAAGACGAAGTGTTTCCCGATCTTGCCCAGGCCTTTCAGATAATCCATCCGTATCCGCGTCCCAAACGCCGGGAGGGGTACAATGTCGTAGGGCGAGAAACTCAGGACCTGGCTCACCGAGTCGGCGATCACTCCCATCGCACAGCGCTCGCCCTCCAGACCCACCTCGACGATCACGACGCACGTCCGCTTCGTGATTGGGCTCGACGGCAACCCGAACTTCACCGCAAGATCGATGACCGGAACCACATTGCCCCGCACGTTGATCACGCCCCGAAGCG
Source organism: Nitrospirota bacterium (assembly GCA_016201825.1). Lineage (GTDB taxonomy): Bacteria > Nitrospirota > Nitrospiria > 2-01-FULL-66-17 > 2-01-FULL-66-17 > 2-01-FULL-66-17. The sequence continues at coordinate 19,938 of JACQCD010000126.1, forward strand.
ATGGAGGCATCGCGGGCACCGTGGTCAATGTCGGGTCATATTCAATAATCTCTTTCACTTCGAGAAGACTGAGGGCACAGGCTTCCCCCGCCACGACAAACGTGAGGTACTGCGTCTGCTCCGCGGATTCGCTGACCGTGTCCATCGCGGGCCCGTCTAAAACCGTCGAAACTCTGGATCGGGGTCCTGCGGCGCCACCGCCAGATTCCCCCGCGTCGCAGCCCGCAATCCCGCCGCGCGCCCTCTCCCATCCTCCCGACCGCCTCGGTCGGCACTCCCTGGACCCGCAGCAGGGAGCCCGCCCGCATGACGGGGATGGGGGCCGGTCCCAGCCTCCGCGCCCGCCGTTTCACGGAAGAACGAGACCAGCCGTTGGAGCGCTTCAGCTTGGGACGACATCTCATCCGCCGTGGCCGATAGTTCCTCCGCCGCGGAGGCGTTGCGCCGCGTCACCTCGTCCACCTGGTGCATCGCCCGATTGATCTGCGCGACGCCCAGCGATTGCTCTTGGGAGGCGGACGCGACTTCCTGGACGAGATTGGCCGTCTTGCGGATCGAGGGAACCAGTTCGATCAAGAGCTGGCCCGCGCGCTCCGCGACGCGCACGCTCGATCCGGCCAGGCTTCCGATCTCCTTGGCCGCTTCCTGGCTGCGCTCCGCGAGCTTGCGCACTTCCGTCGCCACCACCGCGAATCCTTTGCCGTGCTCACCGGCCCGAGCCGCCTCGATGGCTGCGTTCAACGCCAGCAGATTGGTCTGGTAGGCGATCTCCTCGATGATGGAGGTTTTTTCCGCGATCGTCTTCATCGCGCTCATCGCTTCGATGACGACCCTTCCGCTTTCCTCGGCTTGTCCGGCCCCCTTGATGGCCATCAATTCCATCTGACGGCTATTGTCCGCGTTCTGGGTCACGGACGCGCTCATCTCGGCCAAGCTCGAGGTGACCTCTTCCACCGAAGCGGCCTGCTGGTTGGTCCCCTGCGAAAGGCTCTGCGAGGACGACGCGACCTGTCCCGCTGCCATCGATAGGGCACTAGCTCCGCTGCGCACTTGCCCGATCACTTGGGACAACGTGTCGACCATCCGCCGAATGGCGTCGGCCATCTGTCCGACTTCGTCGCGCGACCGGATCTCGATCCGTTGGGCGAGATTGCCTTCGGCCAACCCGTTGGCCACCGTCGTGATCTGCACGATGTCCCGGCTGATACTGCGCGCGAACGCGATGGCCAGCCCGAATCCCACCGCCAGTGCTAGGACCACCAGGCCCACCAGCACCGTGGAGGATCGCATCACGATCCGGGCCGTTTCTCGCTGTTTGGCCTCGCCGCTCCCCACCTGCAACTCGATTAATCGCGTCAGGGCGTTGGCGGATCTCGACGCAAGCGGCGTGAGACTCTCCGCCTTCCAGGTGGCGGCTTCGTCTCGTTTTCCCGCACGGTAGAGCTCAAACCATCGCGGCCGAGCTTGCGCGAATGCCGTCGAGGCGGCATCCCACTCCTTGAGCGCGTCTCGCTCCGCCGCGGTTCTGGCCCCGGCGGCATAGGCCTTCATCTGGCGGTCGAGCTGCTCGACCCATTTGATCTGGTCGGTCAGGACCTTGGCTCGCTTGGGTTCGTCGGACGCGGTGAACTGGGAAACCCCGTCTCGCAGTTCCCCCAGGGCGTGCTCCGCATTGGCCAGCTGGATCGACGCACTCAAGTTGTTCATGTACAAGTCATCGAACGCGGACGAGAGCTGAACCGCGTGCCTCCATCCCTCGATGCCCACAAACCCGAGCAGGAGCAGCACGGATCCAAAACCAAGAAGCAGCTTGACCCCGATCCCGACTTTCATCACACCTCCCATCCGCGCGCACGCGACGCCGCACGGGTCACACCGTCGACGCGTGGCCGGGCTACGCCGCCAACACCGGTGTCTGGCTCACCGTGTGGCGCAGGAGACTCGGTACATCCAGAATGAGCGCCACCCGACCGTCCCCGAGAATCGTCGAGCCCGAGATCCACGGCACGTCGTGAAAGAGTTTTCCGAGCGGCTTGATCACCGCTTGATGCTCGCCGAACAGCGTATCGACCACCAGACCGGCCTGTCCCCGGTGGTGTGTGACCACCACGACGTGTTCCCGATCCGGGGGCGTCCCCATGGAGGAGAACACGTCCCGCAGACGAAGGTAGGGCAACGGCTGTCCGCGAAAACCGATCAGGCCCTGCGCATCGACTCGTCGGCGCTCGCTCCTGGGCAGCTCCATGCACTCCAACACCGAACCAAGCGGGAGGACGTAGGTGTCGCCCGCAACGCCCACCGCGAATCCTTCGATGATGGCCAGCGTGAGGGGGAGACAAAGCGTCAGCGTCGTGCCAATCCCGTTCCGGCTTTCGACGGATACCGAGCCGTGCAGCCCCTCGACGTGGCGGCGGACCACGTCCATTCCCATGCCGCGTCCCGAGAGATTGGTCAACGTCTCGGCAGTCGAAAATCCGGGCTCGAAAATCAGCCGGCACACCTCGTCGTCCGAGAGGGCGTGGGGATCGGCGACCAGCCCCTTCGATCGCGCCGTCTCACGGATCCGGCGCCGATCCAACCCTGCACCGTCATCCTCCACGTCAATCACAATGTGGCCGCCCTCATGGACCGCGCGCAGGGTGACGGTTCCCATGGGGTCCTTCCCCGCCCGTGTGCGCGTCTCGGGCGACTCAATCCCGTGAGCGAGGGCGTTCCTCACCATGTGCGTCAGCGAATCCTTGAGCGCCTCGACGATGGTCGTATCCACCTCGACCTCTTCGCCTTCGATCACCAGGCGGGCGAGCTTCCCATGGGCGCGCGACACGTCGCGGACCGTCCGGATGTACTGGCGAAACAGCGGTCCGAGCGGGATCATTCTGACGGTCAGAATCAGCTCCTGGAGGTCGATGAACAGCCGATCGGTCTCGCGGTGGGCTTCCAGGATCTCGTCGCCCGTGCGTCCCAGAGTCGTCCGCAGCAGTTGCTTGAGGCGCCCCTGCGCCGTCGCGATCTCACCCGCGAGATTCAGCATCTGGTCCAGTTTCCCGATCTCGACGCGTAACGTTCGGGTTCGCTCGGCCCACTCCCTGGCCTCTCCCTGTCTGCGCCCAAACACTCTCCGCCGATTCTCGTCCCGCTCGCCGACCCCGAGGCCCCCCGCCTCAGCCGCCTGCGGCGCCGCGCTGAGCAGCCGGCGCCGCAGGGCCGCGTGCGACGGCCGAATATCTTCGGCGCCCGCGACCGCGTCGGGAACCATCTGCCGCATCGCATCCACGCTCTGTAACAGTACCGTGATAAACCCGGCATCCACGGCAACGGTCCGAAGCCGCAGACGCTGGAGGAGATCCTCGACCGCGTGCGCGAACTCGGACACGCGGCCAAAGCCCAAGCACGCGGCATTTCCCTTGAGCGTGTGGGCGTCCCGGAAAATGGCTTGAAGCAACTCGACGTCGTCGGGACGAGTCTCCAACTCGACGAGGGCTTCCTCCATGGTCATGAGGCGCTCGTCCGTCTCCACCACGAAGCTCTGCAACAGGGCGGTGCGATCCCCGGCATCCAGGCCGTCTTGCGGCGTATCGAGGGGAGTGGAGTCGGACATGGAGGGCTACCCGAGCGGGGGGGGCGAAGACCGTCGTCTCCATCCTGGAAAAGAATGCTGTCGCATCTGTGCGGATTTCAAGGCACAGTCAAGATAACACACGGCAAAGACGCGTCAATGCGAGGGGGGAACACGGGAAAGAAACGGACGTCCGTCGAAGCGGCGGGTGGAGACGCGCCGGTCACGGCGGACGACTTAGATGGCGGTCTCGCCCGTTCGGATGCGGATCGCGTCGCTGATGGACGTGATGAAGATCTTGCCGTCGCCGATCGTTCCGATCTTCGCGGTTCGGATGATCGTGTCCACCGCCCGTTGGGTCAAGGCATCCGCGATCACGATGTCGACCTTCACCTTGGGGACGAACTCGACGATGTATTCCGCACCACGGTAGACCTCCTTGTGGCCTTTTTGGCGCCCAAACCCTTTGACTTCGGTGATGGTCATCCCGTGCACGCCGAGCTCGGTCAGCCCGGCATGCTGGCATAAGACATCGGCGGGGTCAAGCCTTTCTGGCCTTGGCGGGATGGGGCATCCCGCGTCGGCTCACCACAGCTCGGCAATGAGTTTGAGACCCGCGAGCGCGAGCACGATCCCTAAAAGTCGTTGCAGCGCGAGCAAGGAAAATCGGGTGGCGCCCAGGAACGACCCGATGGCGCCCCCGACCGCGACCGCCGCCAGGAGCGGCAACGTGAGGCTCCAGTCAAGGGACGCGCCGCGGAGAAACTGCGCCGAAAGCCCGGTCAACGAATTCAACACGATGAACGCCGCCGACACCGCCGCGGTCTGCTTGGCGTCGGCCCACCCCATGAACAGCAGCAGCGGGCTTAAGAAAATCCCGCCCCCGATCCCCACCATCCCGGCCAGCAGGCCGAGCACGGCTCCCACCGGCAGCCCGATCTCCCACGTCCGCCGCGTCGGGATGGGCCGACTGGGAGAGGCGATCGACGGCACCAGCAGGAAACGGATCGCGGCCGCCGCAAGCGCACAGCCGAGAATGAAGCGGTAGGCGCGGTCATCGACCGCGAGCATCCCGCCGACGAACGCGGCCGGGATCGACGCGACGACGAACGGGACAAGAAGCGCGGACGAAAAGTGACCGGCACGTCGGTACGCAACGAATCCGATCGAGGCCACCAGGATGTTGAGGACGAGGACAACCGGCGTGATTTCTGGGCGGGCGAAGCCGGCAAGGACCAAGAGGGCCAAGTAGCCGGACGCCCCGCCGTGCCCCACCGACGAGTACAGAACCGCGACCAGCAGTACGCCGAGGATCAGGATGGCCCAGACGGGACCCTGCACGGCCGGTCCTCTGAACGCCTAGGAGCCTGTCCGAGTATTCGGGTAGTGGAGCCTGTTCAGGGATGGCCAGATGCAAGGCGGAAGGAGGCCTTGCGCGCGGAGCGTACTGGGTCGTGCGTGAGCACGCAAGACCGACTGACAACGCAGCAGATGGTCATTCATGGACAGGCTCCTAGAGCGGGACCAGACCGTCGGACGCAAGCAGGGCCTTCGAGGCGCGTGCTTGGTCGAGGGTTTTGAAGGCGTGGCTCAACAGGGTCGAGGCGTCCCACCACCGGCGCGGGGCGTTCAACATGACCAGCAGGAGGTCCCCCTGTTCGCGGATGACCCGAGCGATGAGGCACCGCCCGGCACCCCGCGTGAAACCGGTCTTCACCCCCACCGCTCCCTCGTAGCTGCTCATCAAGCGGTTGGTCGTGCGAAGGCGATAGGTCTTCGTGCGCCCCTCCACCGTGGTCAGCGTGCCGTCGCGGTGGTTGACGGCATTGGCGAACGCCGGGTGCGCCATCGCGGCCGTGGCCAGACGGGCCAGGTCGCGCGCGGTCGAGTAATGGTTCGGCGCGTCGAAGCCGCACGCGTTGGCGAACCGCGTATCGCCCAGACCGAGCGTCTCGGCGTAACGATTCATCTTCTCGACAAATCCTTCCTCGGTCCCGCCGATACCTTCGGCCAGCGTGAGGCAGGCGTCGTTGGCCGAGGTCACGAGCATCGCCGTCATCAGATCGCCCACACGAAACGCCTCCCCCGCGCGCAGGTGCAGCCGGTGACCGGTCGCCCGCGACGCGCGACGGCTGACGGTCACAATCGCGTCGGGATCGCCTTCCTCAATGGTCACGATCGCCGTCATAATCTTGGTCAGGCTCGCCGGAGCCAAGCGCGCGGTCGCGTGGGACTCGTACAGGACTTCCTGCTGGGTCAGGTCAACAAGGAGCAGTCCCTTGGCGCGGACCTTGGGCCAGGGCGCCACGTCGTCGGCGGCCAGCGCCGGGCTGGCCATGTACAGAAGAACGACGACAGAAAGACCGCCGAGAGCGAGTAGCAAAGAAACGGCAAATCGTTGGAACGAGGGGGTCAGAGGACGGGGCATTGGCACAGTTGGGTTACTATAGGAGAAACCGCCGAGACGGTCAAGTCAAATTAGCGCAGCGCGAGCACGGTGTTGATTTCGCTGCCAATATGGATCCCATTCCCGAATGGATCCCATTCCCGACTACGCTGGAGATCGCTTCGGTGGGGCAATTGATCCGGACTCGTCCAGTAATAAGCAGACAGGTCTCAATCCTTAAGCTTAAAACCAAGTGTCTAAACATGGGTGGCCCCAAGCCTTGGCCCGTTTCCCTATCTTGGTATATTCGGAAGTCTGCACTTCCAGCCCCGGCAAGTCCCAGCAAGTCAAGAAAATAAATTGCGCCCTTTTTTTCTGTTCTCTAACGTACCCGCCGCAACCAGCCACGCTGGTGAAACGAGAAAAGGTTTCTGCGCCAGATGGCGTCGTCTCTAACAAATTACATCGCAATCAAGATCGACTTGAGATCAGTAGTGTCCGGTTTATTTGATGCCAGCGGACAGAAAAGCTAACACTGACGCGGGC
>JACQCD010000127.1 GCA_016201825.1 Nitrospirota bacterium
CCTGCGCCAACACGGTGGCGGTGGTCGTACCGTCTCCCGCCACGTCACTGGTCTTACTTGCCACTTCCTTCACCAACTGAGCCCCCATATTTTCGTATGGGTCCTTGAGTTCCACTTCTTTCGCAACCGTCACCCCATCCTTGGTGATCGTCGGCGCACCGAACTTCTTCTCAATCACGGCATTGCGACCCTTGGGGCCAAGCGTCGCCTTCACGGCGTTGCTCAACTGGTTGACGCCTTTCAAAATAGAGGCACGCGCCTCCTCGCTGAACACCATCTGCTTTGCCATCGTTATTCCTCCTATCCGAGCTTGCTGAGCGCCTCGCAGGCCCCGCTTTCCCGGGCCGAGAAGCCGAAGTCTATTGACGTTTTATGTCTTCGTTACTTTTCCAACACTCCCAAAATATCATCCTCTTTGAGGATGAGATAGTCCGTTCCGTCGAACGAAATCTTGCTGCCGGAGTACTTATCAAAAAGAACCTCGTCTCCGACTTTCACCGTCTTCACTTCGGCGCCAATGGCCTCGATCCGACCTTTCTGGGGCTTTTCTTTCGCAGCGTCCGGAATATACAGCCCACCGCTCGTTCGCTCCTGCTCCTCCGAGTAGCTGACGAAAACCCGCTCCTTCAGCGGTCTGAAGTTCACCTTTTTCCGCACCGCCGTTTCTGTTCCCATTGATGTCCTCCTCCCTCCTAAAAAGAAACCGCCCCTCACATAAGTAGCACTCATGGCTACTGAGTGCTGACAATAGTACTTAAATCGTCTTTAAAAATCAAGATTTTTTTATGAAACTTTTTGGCTAGCTATTAAACGGGCTAGATACCCTTACCCTGCGCCACATCTGGAACATTTTGCGGCTGAACTAAGAGCCCTTTGAACACCGTCCAACTCTTGAGGAGCTCGATGGCCTTTTGAAGCTGAAGATCCTCGTCCCCTCCCTCTTTAGGCTCGTCTGGAATTGGGGTAAGGTCTGGAGTCTCTTGCGGCACACCGGGAGTCTGCGGCTCGCTCTCGTTCTTGAGGTGTCGCTCCAGATCGCGCTCTCGCACGGCCGGGCGACGACCGGCTGTGGTTTCCTTTGCGGGTACGGCTCGCACGACAATTGTCGGATCGATCCCGGTGTTCTGAATCGATCGGCCCTTCGGGGTATAATATTTTGCAGTGGTGAGCCGGAGCGCCGCCCCATCGCTCAAGGGAATGATTGTCTGCACCGACCCCTTCCCGAACGTGGTGGTCCCCACGACCACGGCCCGTCCCCAATCCTGCAGGGCGCCCGCCACAATCTCCGAAGCACTCGCGCTGCCTTCGTTGACCAACACAATCAACGGAAGGTCCAGGATGGGATGTGCGCCGTCCGCCGTGTACTCTTCAGACTTGCCTTGCCGTCCCTTGATCGACACAACCGTCTTGCCCTTGGGGATGAACAATTCAGACACTTCCACCGCAGCAGTTAACAGTCCTCCGGGGTTATTGCGAAGGTCGAGGATCAGCGACTGCGCGTTCTGCCCATGCAACGCATCGAGCGCCTTCTCAAGATCACTCCCGCTCTGCTCCTGGAACTGGGTCAATCGTAAATAACCGATACTATTGTCCAACATCTTGTGCCGGACGCTGTGGATCTTGATGATCTCTCGGTTTAATGACACATCGAAGGGGTCGGGAACACCGTCTCGCTCGATGGTCAGCATCACCTTCGTGCCCTTGGGCCCCCGCATCTTATTCACCGCGTCCATGAGATTGACGTCCTTGGTCGAGGCCCCGTCGATCTTAAGGATCCGATCTCCCGCCTTGATTCCCGCCCGGTCAGCGGGAGTGTCCTCAATCGGAGCGATGACCGTCAACCGCTGGTCTTTCAGACCAATTTGAATGCCCAGACCGCCGAATTCACCTTTCGTATCGACCTGCATTTCCTTATACATCTCAGGCGGCATAAAGGCGGAATGGGGATCGAGGGTATTGAGCATGCCTCGGATCGCCCCGTAGATCACTTCTTTCGTTTTCGGTTCTTCGACGTAATTCCGCTGGACTTGGTTCAGCACTTCGGTAAACGGCCTGAGCTCTTCGTACGTCTCGGCTTGCTGAGCCAGGCCCTTGCTCTCCAATATTTTCCCCGACAGCATGCCCGCGACGAAAATGGCGACGAGCGCCAGGGCCAGCCAACCGGGACGTTTGTGTTGATCGTTCATTCCATGCCTCCTCGTTTAAGCAACCATTCTACCGGATCGAGCGGATCTTCTCCATGCCGCAACTCGAAATAGATCCGGTCATCCTCCCCATCAGCCCGGGTGGTGCCGATGACTTGCCCCGTGCCGACAGTTTCTCCGGGCCGGACGCGGAGCGACGCCGCGTGCGCGTACAATGACAGGTAGTGTTCACCATGATCAATGATCACGACCATTCCAAATCCTTTCAGACGATCGGCATACGCAATCTCCCCGTCGGCCACGGCTCGGATCATGTCTCCATCGGCCACGCGGATTTCGATCCCCTTCCGATCCACGTAGGTATCGAAGCGCGGGTGCTTATGCCGCCCAAACTCCCCCACAATCTCTCCCAACGACGGCCAAATAAGCCGCCCCTTCTGCTGCGAAAATCCTCGACCGACCACAGGGAGTCGGGAGGCTCGCACCAAATCATCGATCAACGTTTCCAACCGACGCGAGGCCTCTTGGAGGTCTTCAATCGAGCGGGTGTAGGAAACCCTTTCAGCCCGAAGTTCCCGAAGGAGGCGGCCGCGGGTCTCCCGCTCCGCGAGCACGGCATTCAATGCCTCGCCCTCCTCGCGCCGGAATGAATCCAGTTCCTGCTTGAGGCGTTCCAGAGCCTGGACCTGGGCGGTGACGCGTTCAGTCGCCGCGTGGGCTTCCACCACGAGCTGTCGATCACGCTCAAGAACCTTGCGAATCGCATCATACCGTCTCGTTATATCACCCGGCGTGGCCGCCAAGACAAATCGTCCATACCCAGCGGCCTGCCACTTGGCAATTTCGCGTAGCCTGCGCCGTGCTTTCCGACGCGCTTCATTGGCCTTTTCGCTCAGATCCTCCAGAATCTGGTCCGCTTCAGCGATCTCCTGATCTTTTTGGGCCACGTTCAGCTCGGCCAACCGCAAGGCACGGCGTGTAATGCCCAGTGCACGCTCCGTCTCGTCGAGGCGGTCGGCAACCGACCGCTCGCGCGAACTCACACGATCGCGCTGTTTTTTGATGCGGTCAAGTTCCTCCTGGAGCACGGTGAGTTCGCGGCGCTCCTGCGCGATCCGATCCGCCAGCAATTCCTTCGCCCACGCTCGCGGCGGAACGGAAACTAAGACGAGAACGATCGCGACCCCGGAGGCAAGACGACCACCGCGTGCCACAGCCGGCCTACGGAGCCACTTGGCGGATGCGCTTGGCCGCCACAAGGCTGCCCACCCCGCCCATGACCGCGCCCAAACCGATCAAGACGGCCACAAACTCCACCGGGAACACTACGCGAGCCAGCCACGCACCCACCAAACCATCGAGGGCCGCGCTCCATCGATCGCGCACCACAAGCCAGGTCCCTCCCAAGACCAGCGACGCCGCAAGTCCTCCCACCGTTCCAATCGCAAGCCCTTCCAGAAGAAATGGTTTCAAGATCACACCATCGGAGGCCCCCAGAAATCGAAGGAGAATTATTTCGTCGTGCCGAGCCCCGAACGACATCTGCACCATCAAACCGATGACCACCGCCACTCCCGCGGCCAGAGCGGCTCCCACCGCCGTACCCAGCACCCACACCATTCGCGCCGCCGCGCTCAGGTCTCGGAGCAAGGCTTCGCCATATCGAACTTCTTCGACCCCTGACAATCCCGACCATCGTACGGCCAGCTCACCCATTTCTTGGGGTGTTTGTGCGGTGTCGTCTACCGAGACCTCAATCGATGCTGGAAACGGGTTTTCACCCAGACCCGCCAACACCGACCGATCGAGCTGCATAAACCTCAAGAACTCTTCCTCCGCTTCTGCCTGAGTAATCAGCCGCTGAGAGCGAACTCTCCGTTCGGAACCAATGGCCGTGCGCAGGGCTTCGATCTCTTCCGAGGTTGCCGTGTCCCGCACGTACACCACCAGTTTCACGTCGGCTTGCCACGCGCGCATCAGCGTCCACGCGTTCCACGCCGCCAGCCAACACCCGCCGGCAAGGGTCAGCACCACAGCGGCCGTCAGGGTGACCCCGGCCGTGGCCGCCCTCCGGCCAGTGGTCATCCGCGGCCTCCAGCCATGGTGCCATCATCCGCGCGCCCGCCCCGCAACACCACGCGTCGGGCACCCAGACGGGGCGCCACATTCGAATCGTGAGTCGCCACGAGCATCGTGGCGCCGCGGACGTGGGCATCCCGGAGTACCGCAATGACGCCCTCCGCCGTCACTCGATCCAGAAGCGCGGTCGGTTCGTCGGCCAGCACCAGTGGGGGCCGCGTCACCAACGCGCGAGCGAGACAGACGCACTGGGCTTCTCCTCCCGACAACTGGGATGGATACGCCTCGCGACGCCCCTCCAGGCCAAACGCTTTCAAGCTTTCATACACCCGAAATCGCATGTCGCGGGATGACGCCTTGATCGCGCGAAGCGCTAACGCCACGTTTTCCGCCACCGTCAACGCCGGTAGTAACGGCATCCCTTGCACCATCAACCCCATCGATCGGCGAATCGCGGCCAACTGCGGCGTGGCCCTCCCGATGATTTCCGTTTCGCCGACCAGGATCGTCCCGGAATCCGCCCGCTCGGCACCGATCACCAGCCGCAACAGCGTGCTTTTCCCCGAGCCCGTCGGACCTTCAAGCACGACCGCCTCACCGCGGGCGACCGAACACGTGACCCCTTGAAGGACGCTCAGACCGGCTTGGAATGATTTCCATACCTCGAGGACTTGGATCGACATCGGGAAAGGAGCCGCGATGGAAGCCCTCTCCCGACCCATCGCCGGAAGTGGTGGTGACGCGATATCCCAGGGCATCAGGGGGGCTTTTCGCGTCGTGACGCCAAATACTCGTCGATCACTTCATCCAGGGTGCGACGCCCCCGCGGCATCGACGGTGGCGGGGGGGTGGGAGGCTCTACTGGGGTCGGCCGGGGCTCATCGGCCCGGGGCACCGCGGCGCCTCCCACGAGCTGGCCCGCGGTCAGACTCTTGATCATCCCGTGGTGCTGCTCCTTCATCATCTCCCGGACTACTTCCGGGTTGGGTCCCGATTTGATCACATCGGCGTAGGACACCCTTTTCGACGAGAGAATCGCCCCCCCCGCAAACAGATGGGTCACAATGACGGGGTTGGGCTGGCCGCCGTCCTCGGTCTGCACGTGGTAGGTTTTCCCCCCGTGCTCGATGTCGGTATTAATTCCGCTTAACATGGTCCGCCGCCAAAGTGTACCCGATCGGCCGGAGCGCTGTCTCCCCCCGGTTTCCCGCACACGGGGCTCACGCCAACTACAGACGGTCTACTCGAGACACGAGGCATCGAACGCATTGGGAATGACCTCCACCCAGGGACCATCCGGCCGCTCATCCACGATGACGATATCAAACCGGCACAACGGCTCGCCCAGTTTCCGGCGCACGAGGTACTGTTGTGCGAGGCGGACCAATCGACGCTGCTTCCGTCGGTCAACGGCATAGGCCGGTTCTCCAAACCGCGCACCTCGCCGAGCCTTGACCTCGACAAAAACGAGCGTGGTCCCGTCGTACGCCACCATATCGAGCTCACCCCATCGGGACCGGACGTTTCGTTCGACGATACGGTAGCCCCGTTTCGCCAACACCGTCGAGGCGACGGCTTCTCCGTGCGCGCCGAAAGCTCCCGTCTCACTCGGCATGCCGCACACCTTCCGGGATCACGCCCCGGAATGTCCGACGATGAATCGGGCAGGCCCCATAACGGGCGAGGCAATCAAGATGAGCGGGGGTTCCATACCCTTTATGAGTTCTAAATCCGTAGCGAGGATATCGACGATGGTAGTCATCCATCAGGCGGTCCCGCGTGACCTTGGCGACAATCGACGCCGCGGCGATCACGTAACTGAGCGCATCGCCCCGGATCACCGCTCGCTGGGGGAGAGCGAGCCGCCGCAAGGGAACGGCATCGACCAACAGCGCATCAGGAGAGATGCTCAAACGGGACACGGCCTGTTCCATGGCCCCGATCGTCGCTTGGAGGACATTGACCCGCTCGATGTCGCGGGGTTCGACCATGCCCACTCCGACCGCGACCGCGGACTGAAGGATCTGGTAGTATAAGCGTTCGCGTTCCACCGGAGGCACCACCTTCGAATCTCGGACTCCGGCGATCGGCCGTCGCCACGGCAGGATGACGGCCGCCGCCACCACGGGACCGGCCAGCGGTCCCCGCCCGGCCTCGTCGATGCCGGCGATGCGGCGAAATCCAACCGCCGCAAGCTTCCGCTCATAGGTCAACATCGGCTCACGGACGACGCAGACCTCCGGTACAATGCGAACGCTAGGATACCGGCAGTGTTTCCGGGATCGTCACGTCGGCAGACTCGGCCGCCGGTTCGGCGGTCTTGCGCGGCACCCGAGTGTCCACGCTCCGCTCGGCGATGCGCGCGGCACGACCTTGCTTCGACCGCAGGTAGTAGAGCTTCGCCCGTCGGACCCGGCCGGACCGAACGACCTCCACCTTGTCGAGGAATGGGGAGTGGATGGGGAATATCCGTTCCACCCCGACGCCGTACGACACCTTGCGGACCGAAAACGTCTGGCGGTTGCTCGCACCCTTTTTCCCAATCACGACGCCTTCAAACACCTGGATGCGTTCCTTTTCGCCCTCTTTCACTTTGACGTGGACCCGAACGGTATCACCGACCTCAAAGGTCGGCGCCTCCGGTTTCAAAAATCGCTTTTCAATCCGTTGCATCTGATTCATGGCTTCCTCCCATCCTCGCTTGCGTCACGCTCCGCAGGCCCCGCCGCCCTCGGCCGCGGAGCGAGATGCAGCGGACTGCTTGCCTTCGATAAACCCCAGCACCAGGCGTACCGGCTCCCGAGCTGTGTGAATTCTTGCCGTCGAATGACCCCGTAACGACCGCCCTTACCCACTGAGAGAATTCTCCGCGTCGATATGCCGTCGCTCCGCCTCGGTGACCTCCGCTCGACCGAACAGGTCCGGTCGGCGACGGAGGGTCTCGCGCAGCGCCTGGTCACGCCGCCACGCCCTGATCGCCGCGTGGTGACCGGACAATAACACCTCCGGAACCCGAAGCCCCCGGAACTCGGCAGGCCTCGTATACTGAGGGTATTCCAATAGCGAATCGACGAACGACTCCTCCTGGACCGACGAGGGATCGCCCAAGACACCCGGAACCAGGCGGGCCGTGGCGTCCACCATCACGAGCGCGGCCAACTCTCCTCCGGTGATCACGTAATCGCCGATCGATACTTCCTCCCAGGCCGCCGTCGCGCCGATGCGATCGTCGATCCCTTCATAGTGTCCGCAGAGGAACGTCAAACGGCGGGAGTCACGGCTCCACTCCGACGCCAGCTCGTGCGAGAATCGGCGCCCTCGGGGCGACGTCAACACCCATCGGCGCGGCTCGCCGTCGGCTCTCAATGCGTCGAGCGCTCGGGCGATGGGCTCCACTTTCAACAGCATGCCCGCACCGCCGCCGTAGGGAACATCGTCAACGGTCCGGTGTCGATCGCTCGTATAGTCCCGCAGATCGACCACCCTCACATCGAGCTGCCCCTCCTCTTGCGCGCGTCGGAGAATGCTGGTCCCGAGCACCGACCGGATCATGTCCGGGAAGAGCGTGATGATATCACAGCGTACCATCGTCCATCCATCCACCGGGCGGCCGGACGACGATCCGCCCACCCCCGATATCGACCGCCACGATCACGTTCGCAATGGCTGCCAGTAATCGCTCCGCGCGGCCCGCTTTCACGACCAAGATGTCGTGCGGTCCGGTGGACCAGATGTCCCGCACCACACCGACCATCTCGCCTCTCTCAGTCCACACCGTCAACCCGATGAGCTCGTCATGGTAAAAGGTCCCCTCGGGCAGAGCCGGTCGTTCGGACTCGGCAATCGCGAGGTAACAGCCCCGAAAGGCTGCCGCGTCGTCGAGCGATGACCATTCCTCGAACCGGAGACAAAACCCTCCTCGAGGATCTTCCCGCAGCGCGGCCACCGTAAGGCGCGCCGGCGGCGTTCCGAGGGCCCAGAACGTCGCGCCAACCCGAAAACGCCCCGCGACATCGGAGAGCGATTCCACCCTGACCTCCCCCCCCAGGCCGTGCGGCTTGCCGATCCTCCCCACCAGGACCCGGACAGCCGGCAGCGTCTCGGAATCAGGCCGAGACCGCAGGCTGCGAGACTGCGCGGACATGGGCGGTGCCGCGTTCATGCTCTCGTCCATCGCCCAAACGTCTCGGCGCCCTAGCTCGCCTGCGGGGCCACGGCTCCGGCCGCCGCCTGCTTGAGAAGCTGTTTGACGGTGTCGGTGGTCTGTGCCCCTTGCTTCAACCAGCCCGCCACACGGGTGAGATCCACCCGAATACCGGACGTGTCGGCCAGAGGATCATACGTTCCCAACACCTCAATAAACCGTCCATCCCGCGGCGAGCACGAATCCGCCACGACGATGCGATAAAAAGGTCGCTTGTGTCGACCGTGCCGCGTCAACCGAATCTTTACCATTTCGTCAATCCCCTTTCCGTCCTATCACCCCTGGTTCGCGTGTTGTGCCCCGTGCCAACCGCTGGCGAGCCGCCCTGAGCAGCCCCCCGTATCCGTCCTCCCCCACCGTGCCGATACCGTGTCGAACGACAAAGGGCGCCGTAAACGCCCCCGTCGCCCGGATCGCCGCGACCTTGGACTCGATGCGACTAATCAAGCTGGCAGCGCCAGCCGCGTCCGTATCTAATAACACCATCGCAAAGGTCTGATAGTCATGCCGACCCGCGAGATCGACTTTGCGAAGCGAAGCGCGAATGGCGTCCCCAACCACGCGGATCACCTGATCCGCCTCCGGCCCGTCCAGCGCATCGCCCGAAAGGGCAGTGATCACGGCAGCCAAGACACGCCCTTGACGCTCGGCCAGCTTGATTTCCCGGCGGTACAGGTCATCGAAGTACGCCCGCGCGTAGAGGCCCG
The DNA here is from genome assembly GCA_016201825.1 of Nitrospirota bacterium. Taxonomy (GTDB): domain Bacteria; phylum Nitrospirota; class Nitrospiria; order 2-01-FULL-66-17; family 2-01-FULL-66-17; genus 2-01-FULL-66-17. Next base: position 9,135 of record JACQCD010000127.1, read on the forward strand.
ATACGCGATCGAACCGCTCGATCGAGAGAATCCGCTCCTCCAGCTCAGCCCGGTCCGACACATCCCGAATGAGGATCATGGCGAGCGGGGCCCCCTCGATGCTTTTCATTGGGATGCACGCCGCCGGCGCCACCCGCCCTCCACGCCCCGGGATATTCACCTCCAGCCACGGATGGCTTTCGCCCCGCTCCAGCGCGGCCACGCCCGGACACGCCGTCTCGCACAACTCAAACCCTTCAGCATTTTGGCACACCGCCAATTCGCTGCACACCCGCATCCCCACCGATCCGGATGCGGCGGAGGCCGTCAAGCGTTCGGCCGCCGGATTGAGCGCGACGATCCGCAGCGCCCGGTCGATCACCATGACGCCGTCCGACGTATGTTCAAACAGCTCCTTGAGCCGCTCCCGCTCGATCTCGAATGCCACGCGTCGCCTCCCCCACCCGCATCGGTCGATGCGGGCGCCTGCTGCGTCGTGCGCCTAGGCGGAAAAGAGCCGGGCGGCCAAAGACCGCCCTCGGGGTCCGCTCAAGGTCTTCATCATTTTTTTGGCTTGGGCGAACTGCTTGAGCAGCTGATTGATTTCTTGAACCGTCGTACCGCTACCCCGGGCGATCCGCTTGCGACGACTGCCGTTGATCACCTCTGGGCTTCGTCGCTCGCGCGGGGTCATGGAACTCAACATCGCTTCGATCCGAACCAGATCGCGCTCGGGACTCTTGTCCGCCACCCGCTCCGCGAGTTTTGCGCCGCCAGGAATCATGCCGAGCAAGTCCGAAAAAGACCCGAGCTTTTTCACCTGCTGCAATTGTGCCCCGAAATCGTCGAGGGTAAACGAGTCGGAACGCAGTTTCTGATCGAGCACCCGCGCGTCATCTCTCGACAACACCTCTTGCGCCCGCTCCACGAGGCCGGCGACATCACCCATTCCCAGGATGCGGGACGCGGCGCGTTCGGGATGAAACGGCTCGAGCGCGGCCAGCGCTTCGCCAACCCCCACATATTTGATCGGCTTGCCCGTGACGGCGAGCATCGAAAGCATCGCCCCCCCTCGAGCATCGCCCTCGGTCTTGGTGAGGACGATCCCGGTGACGCCCACCCCCTGGTTAAACCGTTCGGCGATTGAAACCGCCGCCTGTCCCGTCATCGCGTCAGCCACCAGCAGCACTTCGTGGGGCCGAACCGACTCACGGATCGCGACAAGCTCCCCCATCAACTCCTCATCGATCTGCAAGCGCCCCGCGGTATCCAGCACCACCAGATCGATGTTCCCGCGGTCGGCTCTCGCCACGGCCGCGCGGCACACCGCTTCGGGCGTCTGCTCCCCAGACGGCGCGTGGACCGGCACGCCCACTTGCTCACCCAGAACCTCGAGTTGACGAATCGCCGCAGGCCGCTTTAAGTCGGCGGCGGCCAGCAAGACGCGGCGGCCGTCGGCGTGAAAGGCTCGGGCGATCTTCGCCGCAGTCGTCGTTTTCCCCGCCCCCTGTAGGCCGACGAGCATCACCACCGTGGGCGGATTGGGCGCGAGTTGAATGGGCCGATGAGATTGCCCCATCAAGGCGCACAATTCTTCCCACACGATCTTGATAACCTGCTGGCCGGGGGTGAGACTCTGCAAGACCTCCTGAGTCAACGCACGCGCTTTGACGGACTCCAGCAGCGTCTTCACCACCGCGTAGTGCACGTCGGCTTCGAGGAGCGCCAGACGAACCTCGCGGAGGACATCCGTGACGGCGGCCTCATCCAACAGGCCCCGCCCTCGAAGTCGCTTGAAGATCGCCTCAAACTTCGATGTTAATGCATTCCACATCGAACCGACCCGCCCTCTACATCTTCAGCACAACCGATGTAGTTTAGAGAAGGCCTATTGGAAAGTCAAGGAAATTCCTTGACTTTATCGCGTGTTGTGATGTATCCGGCCCCCGATCACCTGACCGGCGAACGACACCGCGATCAAGAGCGGGATCGCCCAGGGACCCAGCCCAAACCATTGCCGCAACGGGAAGATCGCCAGAACGGGGAGGTGGATGTACAGGAACCACCTGAACGAAAACTTCGGCGAGACCGCTCGGAGGCGCCCTGCTCCGAGGTTGAGGATAAGGGCGGTACTCGAAACGACCGCGAGCGAGGAAAGATCCATGGGGAAACGACGGCCCGTTCGGCGTTATCCCAGACTTCGCCGGACTTTCGCCGCATCGAGGATATCCTCGCCGAATCCTCTTCCCTCGCGCCAAGAGAGGTATGCGCTGGACACGAGATTAATAGGAATTCTCCTTTAACTCAGTGCAAAACAGGGGGGCATCGTTCAAAGGCTAGCTTAGCAAAATGTCCCGCAAATCTCAAAACCCGCATTGCGCCGAGAGCGCAGAATGAAAACCGCTCCCTCCTTATGGAGGGCGCGGACTGCCCCACTCTTCTGAGAAGAGCATAGCCCCCATCGGACCGGGGCGCATTGCTCTCACGCAACGTGAAGCCAGTGGGAACGATGTGTTTTACGCACGGGGGCTATCTGCCGGAGCGTCGCGGCCGGGCCGCGTCGGTGAGGCGGTCACGCGTTGGCGAACCGACGGCGGCGCCGGCGGTTGAGCGAGCTGCATTCTGAGAATATCGAGGAACGCCCTTTCGGCCACAAAAGCCTCGCGGCACGGGGTACAGCACTCCAGGTGCGCTTGCGCGCAGAGCGAATCCTTGACGTCCAGTTCGCCGTCCAGATGAGGGTGCATCAGCTTCATGATCGTCGAACACTCGTCCATTGTATCCGGGGTTGAGGGTCAGGGAGTGAAAGGGGACAGAGTCTTCGCTACCGAATCTCGATCGTGCCGTGCAAATGAAGAGGAGAATCGCCGCGCTTAGGCGACGGCGTGTTGCGGATGATCGGCCTGGACCCGACCGCCCCCCCAATAGTCTTTGAGCGATTTCTTCAAAAGATTTCGCCCTCTCGACAACCGAGACATCACCGTCCCGAGCGGGCAACTCATGATTTCAGCGATCTCTTTGTAATCGAATCCTTCGACGTCTTTCAACAGCACCGCAAGACGCAGTTTCTCCGGAAGAGCGTCCATGGCGCGCTGAAAATCCTGGCGAAAGAGCCCTTTCTCGTGCCGGCCTCGTGCCGCCACCAGGATTTCTTTGGGAGATTCGTACGGATCGTCGTCCATCACCTCGAGTTCGGTCAGCGAGACTTCACGCGCACGCTGATGATATCGATTGATGAACAGGTTCTTCGTAATCGTAAATAACCACGCCTTGTAGTTCGCGATCTGCTCGTACCGGTGGTAGAAGCGGTAGGCTCGCAAGTAGGCATCTTGAACCAGGTCGTGCGCGTCGTCGCTGTTTCCCGTCAAGACCAAGGAAAAACCGTACAGCGAATCGAGGTACTGCAGGGTCAGTTCTTCAAACTCAGCTTTTTTGGTTTCTTCCGGTGCGACAAACGCCAAAACGCCGTTTTGCATGGTTTTTACTCCGCAGAACGGATAGTTCGAAATGCAAGTACAGCGCCAAGCCTTTAGAGCGAGCTTGGGCCGGTTAGAGGAGCAGCGGAGGGCGTAAACTGGCAAAAAGTGAGACTAGTTTTCTCTTATTTTGACCTGATCTCCACCCGTTTTAGACACGAAGCCATAGGCGAGCCACGGGGCGCAGAGAAGATCACTCCGCGCCCGTGGCAATATGGCGTAGATCCGAGCAACAATGGTCTTTTTTCGTCAGCGCCTGAGGTCGAGGTGCCCTTTTCAGCTACAGCGCGAGTACCCGCAAACCCCACATTTCTCACATCCTTCCTCGAACTTCAGCTCACACCCACAGTCTGGACATGGAAACGTGACTTTGCCGGTCCGGTCATCCAAGAGCGTCGAAAACGATTTGAGTTGGAGGTCCTGGTCTGGCGACTTGAGCCTCAGATACTCGGCCAGACTCTTGGCAATCGCATCCGAACAAGACAGGACGCGGTCGGGGCCCAGACCGTAGGGTTTATCGCAACGGATCCCGATGAGCTGCTTGACGATGGCCTGCGGGTCGGCCCCGGCACGGAGCGCGAGCGAAATGAGCCGCCCGATGGCTTCGTTGAAAGACCCCTCACACCCCCCCGACTTACCCATCATATTGAAGACCTCGAACGCGCGCCCGGTCTCATCTTGGTTGACCGTGACGTAGAGGTCTCCGCAGGTGGTCTTGGTTCGGCTCGTGCTACCGGTGGTCGTTCGGGGGCGAGGCTTGGGCATAATCAGTTGAGCGGAGGACTGGCTCTCATTCGCAACCGCTGGAGCTGGCGGCGCAACGATCACGGCTGCCGACTGACTCGGCACAGAGACCAGGGCTTTTGACGATTGCCCGACATTGAGGACCTGTTCGGCTCGGCTGGAGTCTCGATAGACGGTGATGCCTTTACACCCCAGGTTGTACGCCAACAGGTAGGCCTTCTTGACCTCGTCGACCGTCGCGTTCGACGGCATATTGATCGTTTTCGAAACCGCGCTGTCGGTGTAGGCCTGGAAAGCCGCCTGCATCTTCACGTGCCATTCCGGCGAAATATCGTGGGACGTGGCGAACACTCGCTGCCAATGCACCGGCACCTCGGCCAGCCCGCGGGCTGAGCCGTGGTTGTCCAGAATCTTTTGGATCAAATCCTCACGCCAGAAACCTTCGCGCTTGGCCACGACGATGAACTCATCGAGGACGTATGGCAGGTGTTCGCCGTCCATGACGTTCTTGTACCAGATGAGCGAAAACTCGGGCTCGCAGCCGCCGGAAGTGTCGGCGATCATCGAAATCGTCCCGGTCGGCGCAACCGTGGTCACGTAGGAATTGCGCAGACGGTGACCCTGCTGCTGGTGCAGCGACCCTTCCCAGTACGCGTACGGTCCACGTTCGTCGGCCAATTGTCTCGACTCGTCGTATCCGGTTTCACGAAAGAACTTCATCATCCGCCGGCCCATCTCGACGCCTTCGTCAGAATCGTATGGAATGCCGAGCTTAAAGAGCACCCGTGCAAAGCCCATAATGCCGAGACCGATCTTGCGATTGGCTTTGGTGACCTCCTCGATTTGAGGAATCGGATAATTGTTCATGTCGATGACATTGTCGAGGAATCGGACGCTCGTTCGAATGTTCCGCTCCAGCCGCGCCCAATCGACGTCGTATCGCCCCTCGCGCTCAACCACGTGCCGCTCGACGTTGATGCTGCCAAGATTGCATGATTCATAGGGAAGCAGCGGTTGTTCGCCGCACGGATTGGTGGCCTCCATCGCCGCGATGTGGGGGGTGGGGTTGGCCCGGTTGGTCACATCGATAAAGAACAGCCCCGGCTCGCCGTTACGCCAAGCCGCTTGAGCAATCTTGTCGAAGACCTCGCGGGCCGGCAGGCGGCGGACCACCTCGCCCCGACGCGGGCTGACCAAGTCGTATTCCTCGCCTCGCTCAACCGCCTCCATGAACCGATCGGTGATCGCGACGCTGATATTGAAGTTGGTGATCTCTTTTGAATCGGTCTTACACGTGATGAATTCGAGGATATCGGGATGATCGACGCGGAGGATCCCCATGTTCGCGCCGCGCCGCGTGCCGCCCTGCTTGACCGCTTCGGTCGCGTGGTTGAAGACCTTCATGAACGAAACCGGTCCCGACGCCACGCCCCCGGTGGACCGGACCACGTCGTCTTTGGGCCGTAACCGCGAAAACGAAAATCCCGTCCCGCCACCCGTCTTGTGGATGATCGCGGCCTGTTTGACGGTTTCGAAGATTTCCTCCATCGAGTCGCCGACCGGGAGGACGAAACACGCCGAGAGCTGCTGCAATTCACGGCCGGCGTTCATCAAGGTTGGGGAGTTGGGCAGGAAGTCCAGCTCGGCCATCAGCCCGTAAAACGCCTCATAGGCCCGCTCCACGTCGGCATCGCTTCCGTAGCGACCCTCGGCCCGGGCCATATTGCGCGCGACGCGTTCGAACAATTGTTGCGGGGTCTCGATCACCTGACCGCGCTCGTCCTTCGCCAGATACCGCTTAGAGAGGACCCGCAGGGCGTTGGGCGAAATCCGCGGGGCTGAGTGCGCTGAACCGTTCCGCGCCGGATCGCCTGTCATCATCTGGGCGCCTTCCTTCATACGAGACCCTCCTTGGTGAAAATATTTTGGTCCATCGAGAACAAATCAGGTCGGGAACACGCAGTGGACCATGCACGATCCACCCCCTGCGAGGGCCACATGCTACTCCTGCAATTCCCCCCGTGTCAAGCGCAAAACACAAGATACAGGGCTATGCAAGTTCCAAACCGACTAGATGTTGTGGATATTGCTGTGGCTCGCTTGGGATAGGATGTGAATAGGTTGTGGATCTTAGATCGCCACCGTGTCAGTATGGAGTGCCCAACGAGACGAGGAGTCCATAGGATCCCATGACCCCGGCTGCAGGGTCTTTCCGGGACGCGACGACCTTTGCGAAGTAGGTCCCGGGCTGGGCGTCGAATGCGACGGTAGAGGCGAATCGCTCGCCGTTATTGGGACCCGCCATGTACGCCTGTGGAACGGGGATGAACCGGTTACACCGCTGCGGTTCGTAGGGGTGGGGAGCCACGGCATCGTCGTTCTCCGCGCGTGTGCCATCTCCTCGTACCACGATCGCGCCGCTCGCGTCCACGATTTGGAGGGCCGTGTCGGCGCCGTTGCTGAGGTTAAACGTGTCGACCGTCACGGGCCGAGGCACGTCCACCGTAAACCGCATGTAATCGACGTCACCCACCGGGTACAGCGTGTGACACGTCCACTCTCCATTCGTCGTCAGCGGCGCCGTGTCCGTCGTATCGTCCCCGTCTTCGTACTTATCGGGAAACCACTGAATCCGTCGTAATTCAGCCGTCTTGGCCAAATTCGTCAGACCGAACAGATCCCCAAAATAGGTCGCAAAGGTGTCCAGCGTGACGGTCGGCGGAGGGACCGTCCTGATCCGGGTCATCACCTCCCACACGCGCTTGAGACCGTCGGACGACACATCGCCGGGTTCGTTCGAGCCGTCGAACAGATCCCACAGCACCGAGGAGACCGCGACCTCGCTGGTGGAGTACGTGCCGTAGTCCTCAAGCGGGGTGCCGATCCGGGTGAGCACATCGGCATGGGGGCCCTCGATGTCATACGAGTAGCTCAGCCCTCGATTCGGACTGCCGGGATCCCCCCCGTACGTGTTGACCAGGACCGGACTGCGCCGGACCGCCGCCGAGAAGAAACTCGCCCACCCCTCGGACCACGCCAACCGCATATCTTCGGTGTTGTCGTTCAAATAGTGCGTCCCCCCGGGCGACACATCCACGGAGAAGCTGTAGGCCATGAAATGACCGAACTCGTGGAGGATGACGTCGTCGTCAAACTCATCGTGGTCACCGGCGTCCGGGCCGCCCCCGTCCCCGCCCGAGAGGTTGATATAGGGGGTGCCGGTCTGCTCATCAGCGCCGAAATACGTCCCGAACGTCCCGGATCCGAAGACCGTCCCCGGCACCCACACGCCGAAGAGCGTGTCGGGCGGTGCTTTGCCGGTCAACTCGACGGCCTTTTCAGCCCCGATGGTCAGCACGTCCATGATGTTGAAGGCGCCTGAAAACGCAAAATCGACGCCGCCCGTGAGGGTCACGAAGAGGGGGAGCGGGATATCCCGCTTATAATTTCCAGGCTGGGAGGCGTCGAGCGCCCCCCCCGGACGGCTATACAGGTCTCCGCTGTCGCTCGTCACGGCGATCTTGAATTTCGCGGGATCGGTGAGCGAGGCGATGCGCGGATAGACGGAGGGGAAGCTGTCGGTTCGGGGCACGTCGATGCAGTACGAACCGTTTTTGTCGGTGTAGGTACTCGCGACCACGCTGCCGTCGACTTCGCGAACGATTTCCACGCGGCCATACCGAACCGGTTTGGTGATCCGCTCGCCCGTCAAACCTTGGGGGGTATAGAGCCGCTTGACGAATGTCACCTTGCCCCCAACGATGACGCCGGCCCCCTGGCAGATCAGATCGCCGGTCGGCGTTCCGCTGGCGGATCCGCACCCCATCAGGGCGACGAGACCGAGCACGAGCGCCCAGCGGGCCACTCCGTCAGGGAGCATCGCGATATTCGATGACTGATTCACCCGTCTTGGTCTTCTTAGGCGGGGGAAGGGGCAGCGTCGGTTTTGATCGGTTGCCCAGTGGAAGGGCGAGCGATCGGGCGGCGCCCAGCGTCGTGCCGTCCGGGAACCCCAGGACGGCGGCGCCCTGGATCACACGGGGCTCGGCCACCCGCGGTCGGATCGTGACCGTCAGTGCGCGGCGTTCACCCGAGCGGGCCGGCCCCTCCCAACGCGTCTCGCCCGCGATCAGATCGACCCCGTCGGGAAGCGTGATCGACAGGGAAAGACGCTCGGTGTCGACCAGCGGCCGGGCCTTGAGGGTCACCGTGACGTCGGTCTCCACCGCCACCGTTCCGCCGAACTCGAGCGAAACTTCGACCGGGGCCGACGGCATCGTGGCCCCCGCCGGTCCGACGCACGCAAGGAACACGAACCATCCGAGGACGACCGAGGTGGCAATCCACCGCGGTCGGATCAGGGACACACCACACGCATTGGCGCACCACGGACTCAAGGTGTTCACATCCATCTAGACCCTTCCTTCTTGGCGTTTATTCGCGGTCGCCCAATGAGCAACTAGTCGGCGAGACGCCAGTAACGCAGAGTGGGTTCGCCCGAACGATCCACCACGGCCAGGACGGCCTTCTTGACGCCGTTGGCGGCGCCCTCGGCGTAGACCGAAAAGTGTTGGCTTCGCACATCGAGCTGCGACTGCAATTGACTCACGACGGCCGAGGACATGCCGGACACTTGGTTGAGCTGGGTTAGGATCGAGAACGGCCGGGCGTCGACGAGCTTATCGACCTGCGCCTCATCGAGCGGGAACGTGACCTGAGCCTGATTCGGTTCCTTGATCGGGAGCGTCCGTAGGACCAGCGGGTCGGCGGTATTAACGTTGATTTTATTCTCTCCGCCGAATTTGTTCCCATACACCGTGAGGTACGGACTGATCGCGCGATAGACCTCATCGGTGATGCCCTTGACCAAATGAAGTTCCGCGAGCGTCTCGAACTGACCGTTGCGGCAATGGTACGGCCGGTCCAGACGTTGGTAATACACCGTCTCGGCCCCGCCCGGCTCTTCGACATCATCCCGGTCCAGCCAATCGACGATCGCGTCAACCGGCGCGGGATCGAGGCCTTTGAGTTGAAACAGCTTCTTGAGCTGCTCGATCGCCAGGGGCAAGTGGATGGTGCCATCTGGGTTCACCAGCGCGTTGACGTTGATCTTGCCGCCCTCATCCTGGATCGCCACGGCGACGGTGCCGTCTCCCAGGGGATAGGGCGGAAACGGCGTCGCCCACAATTCGGTCAACGAATCGATCTGGGTCCGGTTCTTATCATCCTTCAGCACGGCCTGCGCGGCGGCGATGCCCGACGTCGCGAGGTAAAAGGCCTTCAGCCCATCCCGAAAATTGCCCGCGGCCTTCAGCGTGGTGCGGGTCGACTGGTCGAATTCGAGGACGGCCGTGACCAGCAACACGACGACCAGCAGCGTGAGCACGAGTGCCATGCCCCGTTCGCCCTTTCCCTCCCCCCTTGCGGGCGCGAGGCAACGATCCAGCGTCACGCTAGAGGAGGGCAGGGTGGGGGGCAAGCGCGCCCGCCGGTCAGGGGATTTTTTCATACGTGGCGACCACGAACGACCCGTCGAGCAGTTTCGGATCCGCGTACCGCGTCTTCAGACGCACGGACTTCACGCGAATCCGCTGGGGCGCGTGGTCGAGCGCGGTGAGATACGCGACGACTTGGGGAAGCGTGACGCTCTCCATCTTGAGTTCCGCGCTCACCTCGTGGTAGGGCGGCAACGCCTGGGTGGGCTGGGGGCGGATCGAGACCAGACGATTGCGCACTTGCTGGCCCGACGCGGTCTCTTCAAGAAACGAGAGCAACGAAAACGTGCCCGGCGAGGCGATCGCGCGGTTCGACCCCGTCACTCGACCCTCCGCCTCGCGGTACTCCCCGACCAAGCGCGTCACGCGTTCCAGATCCGCCTGGCGCTGGACGATCAGCCGGTCGAGCCGCGCGCTCCGCGCCAAGAGAGGGTCGATCACCAGGCCATAGCCGAGCATGATCGCCACCGCAGCGGCGCCCAGGCCAAGCACCAGGCGCTCGCGGTCGTTACGCTCCCGCCACAGCGCGACAAGGCGTTCCCGCATCAGACGCCCTCCCATCCCCGCAAAGCGGGAGGCGCAACGCAGGCGCGAAGTCCCGCGCCGAGGCTGCGAGAAGCTCTTGACACGATCACACCCCCTCCGCCAACGTGATGGTCATCAGAAACCTGATCTTGGACTGGTCCGCCGTCGTCTTGGCGTCGCTCACGGCGAGGTGACGCACTGCGGGAGACTTGGCCAGGGCGCTTTCGATCCGGTTCACCCAGTCGAACGACGTGGTCTCGGCCTCGATTCGCACCTTGTCCTGTTCGATCACAAGTTCCGACACCGCGATCCCGCTTTCCTTGGGAATCGAATCCGTCAGGGCGAGCAGGACATCCAGGACGCGGACCTCCCCTCCAAGAAAGGCCCGCTGTTTGGTCAGGGTCTCGATGGCCGCCTGGAGTTGATCGGTTTCGCTGACCACGGTGGTGACCTGCGGAAGCGCCGCGTGAAACGCCGCGCGCACCCGGTCCGACAGCTCACGATACCGGTGCTCCTTCATCGTCGCCCGCACACCCAGGTCAACGCCACCCACCGTGAGCACCACCGCCGCCATGATGCTCGCCGTCAGCACCCGCTTCCGCCGCCCCGCCCGCTCACGACCGTAGGCAAACTCGCCGCGACGGAAATCGATCACGCCCTCGTGCCCCAAGCCGGCCACCGCGAGACCCGCGGCGACGGCGAACGGCCCCAGCGGTCGCGGCCCGTCAACCAGCGGCTGCGAGGGCCACTCGATCCGCTTGAGCCCCAGACGCTCGGCCAGGAAGGCGCCGACTTCAGGGGCATCCACCCATCGGCCGCTCAGCGCCATCGCCTCGACCGCGCGCCCCGCCTCGACCGCGTCGGCCTGCGCTGTGCGCCGTAACTCATCGAGGGGCTGATGCCACGCGGACTCCACGTCCAGCGGCGCGCCCGCCGCGAGACGCTGCGCGCGCGCGCCATCCCAGACAATGCCGCGCATGGCCCGCACCCGTCGACCTTCAAGCAGAGCGACCGACAGCGAGCGGTCGTCGACGTGGACCAGCGCCAGATCCGCCAGCGACGGCAACCAGATTTCGGCTGCGACCGCCAACGCGACGGCGTCCACGGTCACCACGCGGGGATCGATCCCCGCCTTCCCCGCCTCGTCCAGTAGGGCTTTGACGGTCGCTTTGGGCGCGGCGACCGCGAGGACGCGCGATCGACCGGATGCCTGGGCGATGATCGATCCATCGATCACCACCTCGTCGAGTTCGAACGGGAGTTGGCCTTCGAGTTCGGAGGGGAGGGCGGCGTCCAGCTTGGCCCGCTGCGTGAACGGCAGGGTCACCAGCCGCGTGGACACCGCGTGAACCGGCAGGCCGATCGTGATCGGCTCGGTTTTGAGGTTCGCGTCCCGCTTGAGCGCGCGAAGCGTCTCACTCAACCCCTCGGGGCCGTCCGCGATCGATCGGGTCAGGACCCGTTCGACCCTCGCGCCCTTGAACCCCCGGTTGACGACCGCGAGCGTCACCACCCGCGCGCCGATATCGATTCCCGCGCCGCGCATGGGCTACGAAAGAGGCGTCCCGTTGAGCGTCACGGCCGGCTTCGCAAGCCGGCCTTTGATCTGGACGGTGATCGGACCGCCCGTCGTGCCCGCCAGCGCCAGCAACGGCATCCGCGACGCCGCGCCCTGCGCGGGCGCCAGCGTGAGCGTCACGTTGATGAGGCTTTCGGTCCAGGGGCTCCGCACGAGCACCGTGCCATCGCCCGAAGCGGTGCCCAGCGCCCCGCGCGCCATTAGTCGCTGGAGCGTCACCGTTCCCCCCTTCAGCGCCACCTGCGCCGTCATCGTGTCGAACTCAATCCCATTCACGGGGAACCCCGCCACCGTCAGCCCGTTGACCCGCAACCCCGCCACCTCGGCCGATCCCGTCCCCTCGCCCATCCACCAGGCGCCGTTCGTCCAACGACCACTCACCTCAAAACCCACGGTGCCCCGCCACTCGCCGGCGGGCAGCCTCGGCAGACGAGCCAGATCAAACCCTTGCCCGAACTGATCGAGCGCGGACCGGACACCGTCCGGCTCTCGCCGCGCCACCCAGCTTCCGCGCACGCGCCCTCCATAGGCCTCCCACGCCAGATCGGCATCCACGGTTCGCCGCACAAGCGGCAGCAGCGCGACCCGCACGCGGAGCGCGTCGACCAGCAGCGCGCGATCGTCCCCGCTCGGGGGCTCGATCCGGACGCCTCGCCACCGCAGGCCCAGCGGAAGCACGAAGCGACCGTCGTCCACCGTGATCCGGGAGTGCGTCTGCCGCGCAAGCGCCTCCACCATCGCGACCTGCAACCGGTCGTACGGAAACGACACGACCAGAAACACCGCCAACACCGCAACGGCATACAGCGCATAGCCGACGAGCGAGCGCCAAGCAATCCGCGCGAGACCCTCCCGTGTCGGACTCACGGCGCCGCCCACCCCTCGCCACGCCACCTCACCGGACGGCAAGGGGTAACGACACCACGGTCCGCAGACGTTCCGGGGGCGCGGTCCCGATTCCCGCAAGTCCCACCGTCACTTCGACCGCCTGGGGAAGTCGGCGGCGCTGCGCGGCATCCCAGGCATCCACCCACTCGGCGTCTGCGCGATACCGGAGCTTGAACTCGGTCACCCCTTCCGCCACCTCGTCGCTGGCCACCGCCCACGACGCGTCGGTCAGCAGATTTGACCGTTCTTCCCGCACCAGCCGGCCGGCGCCGGCTTCCGCATCGACCTCCACCCGATATGCGACCTCCGAGACGTCTGACTCGGGACGCCCTTCCACATACCGGCGATGGGCGAAGGTCGTCCAGACCAGTTTGTCCATGCGAGTGTCCGGCTCCAACGCCGGACCGGTCGTGCCCTCAAACCGTCCGCTTCCGCCGGATGATTCGGGAAACCAATACGCCGCCGACAACTCGTCGACCAATCGCTCGGTGATGAGCTGGACCTGACGGACCCGCTCGGTCGCGTCCGCCGTTTCGCGGGTGACGTCCAGACTGCGGGCAAACGCGCCATACACCAGCGTCACGACCACCGCCAACAGCGCGATCGCTACCACAACCTCGATCAACGTAAACCCGCACTGCGCCGACGGCGCAGGTGACAATCGTTCCCCTCCTCTCGGATCGCGAAGCAACCCGCACTGCGCCAAGGGCGCAGAATGTAATCGCCCCCATCCTCGCGGGTCGCGAAGCAACCCGCACTGCGCCCGGTCGTGCGGTTTCACGACGCGCTTCCGCTCCGCATCCTCTGGAACACGTAGCTCACCAGGTCCACGCGTTCCTCGCGCGGTGATTCGTTCCACAGGACCGTCACGCGCACCTCGTGGACGAAATCAAACGGCGTGACGTTGACGTCCTGTCGCCACCGAAACCGCGCGTGCTCTTCATCGAAGGCGCCTTCGGTGGTTCCGACGTCGGGAAACCCCGCCACCGTCGTATCCGCCATCCGCTGCTGGGCCAGCGCGGTCGCTATGATGAGAGAACGACCGTATTCGTGCAAGACCACGTCTCGATTGCGAAGCCCCAATAGGGCGACGAACGCGATGGCAATGATCGCCAACGCGACCATAATCTCGATCAACGTAAATCCGCCCTGCGCCAAGGGCGCAGGTGACAATCGTTCCTCTCCCCTCGGATCGCGAAGCAACCCGCACTGCGCCAAGGGCGCAGATTGTAGATCTCTCCTTCCGCTCGGGTGGCGAAGCAATCCGCCCTGCGCCAAGGGTGCAGCCTGTCGATCTCTCCATCCTCTCGGTTGGCGCACCACGCCGAGACGATCCCGAAACCACCTCATGCCGCGTCCTTGGCCTCGACGTACCCGTCCACCACCGTCACCCGCCCGGTGATGGGGTTGATCGTGAGGGTGTAGTGCGCACGGTCGCGCTCTTCTAAGTGGATCGTGGTGCGCGTCACGACTCCCGAGGGAAACACCTGGGTGAACGCCCGTCCCTGGGTCACCATCCCCTGGTGGGACGTAACGACGTCCTGGAATCGGACATCTGTCGGCAACGCCCGCTTGGCGCCGACCGGCGGGCCTTCTTCCAAGACACCCCCGGTCTGCGTCAGCGTGGTGACCCAGTATTCCTTCGTCTCAAGATCATAGTTCAAGCGCTGGATCGTGTGGGACGCGACCGCTTCCTGGACCAGCGCCGCAACGAGACCCGCCACGTCGCGCGACGCGGACCGCGCATCGCCCGCCATCACATGGAGGAGGCGAGGCGTGACCAGCATGGCGACCAAACCAAGAATCACCACCACGATCATGATCTCAAGCAACGTAAATCCGCCCTGCGCCAAGGGCGCAGGTGACAATCGTTCCCCTCCCTTCGGATCGCGTAGCAACCCGCCCCGCGCCGACGGCGCGGCGTGTAATCCCTCTTCTCCGCCCGGGTGGCGCAGCACGCCGCGCGCAGGTAGGGGTTCAGCATGCTGAACCCCTACCCAAAGATCCCGAGGCACACCACTCACTTCAAATCCCAGTTTTCCAGATCGGCGTCCTTGCCCTCGCCCCCGCGTTCACCGTCGGCTCCATACGAGGCGAGGTCGAAATCGCCGTGGCTGCCGGGCGATAGGTAGACGTAGGCATGACTCCACGGGTCCTTGGGAACTTTGGGCACATAGCCCCCGGAGCGCCACCGCTCCGGGATGGGACTCATCGACGGTTTGGTCACCAGTGCCTCCAAGCCCTGCTCGGTCGTCGGATAGACGCCGTTGTCGAGTTTGTAGAGGTGGAGCGCCTCCTCGATATTTTTGATTTCAACAATGGCCGCGGTCCGCCTCGCATCATCGGTGCGCCCCACGATTTTCGGCACGACCAGAATGGCCAAAATCGCCAAGATCGTCACGACGACCATCACTTCGATCAGAGTAAACGCGCCTTCTGCGTGGCGACGCAATCCGCACTGCGCCAACGGCGCAGACTGTAATCGTTCCAGTCCTCTCGGATCGCGCAGCAATCCATCTTCGCGTGTCATTCGACCTTCACCTCACAATTTGGCTCATTTCAAAAATCGGCAAGAGAATCGCGAGGACGATGAAGAGAATCACCCCGCCCATCACCAGAATCATCACCGGCGAGAGCAACGCCGTGAGCGCCCCCACCGTGGTCTCGACCTCGTGGTCGTACGCTTCCGACACCTTCTTCAGCATCGTTTCGAGTTCGCCGCTGAGTTCTCCGACCGCGATCATGTGGGTCACCAACGGCGGAAACACCCCGCTGCGGCGGAGCGGCTCGGCGATGCTTTGGCCCTGCCGGATATTCTCCCGGGCGGACTCGATCGCGTCGGCGATGACGACGTTGTGGACCACGTTCTTGACGATCTCCAGCGCGGTCAGCAGACCGATCCCTCCCGCGAGGAGCGTGCTCAAGGTCGAGGTAAACCGCGAAAGCGCGATCATGCGGACCAGGCGACCGATCACCGGCAGCCGCAGCGCCGAGGCATCGTAGCGACGGCGGCCCGCCGGAGTGCGAACGTACCGCGCGATCGCCACCCCCCCGCCAACCCCCGCGAGCGCGAGAACCCACCAGCCCAGCCGGAGGGCATCGCTGAGCGCGATCAGGACCACGGTCGGCCACGGCAGCGCCTGGTGCATGTCGGCGAAGACGACCGTGACCTTCGGCACGACGAACGCCACCAAAAAGACCAGGATGATCACGCTGACCGCCAACATCAGCAGCGGGTAGGTCAGCGCCGCCATCACTTGGTTGCGCAGGCGAGCCTGCCGCTCGAGAAACTCGGCCAGGCTTAAGAGCACGCGGTCCAACGTCCCGCTGGCCTCACCGACGCGCACCATGTTCACATACAGCAACGAGAACACCGAGGGGTGGGCCGCCAGCGCATCGGCGAACGAGGCCCCCTCGCGGATGCGTTCGCGCACCCCGGCGACGACACGCTTCACGGACGTGCGCTCGACCTGCTCGCCGAGCGCGCCGAGCGAATCCACCAAGGGAAGACCGGCGGTCAAGAGCGTGGAGAGCTGCCGCGTAAGCACCGATAACTCCGCCATGGACACGCGCTCGCCGAAGAGCGCCCGCCGTCCGCCGGCACTCGGCCGCGCGGCCCCGACCGCCACGTCCACCGGGAACACGCCGGTCCGCTTGAGCTTGAGCCGCGCCTCCTTGACGTTGTCGGCGTCGATGACGCCGGAGACCGTCTTGCCCTCGGCCGTCAGCGCGGTGTACTCGAACACGGCCATCCTACACCACGTCTTCGGCGGTCACGCGCAACACCTCTTCGGTGGTCGTCACGCCATCCAGCACTTTGCGCGCGCCGTCCTCGCGCAGCGTGGTCATCCCGCGCTCGACCGCGCGCGCCTTGATCGCATTCGCATCGGCCTTGGCCAAGATCAAGGCTCGCACCTCATCCTCCATCACCAGGATTTCGTAGATACCGGTTCGGCCCCGGTAGCCGGTGGTCAAGCACTCGTGGCAGCCCCCCGCCTTGTAACAGGTCGCGGCGGCCGCGCGGTCGGGCGCGATGCCCAGCTTGGCGAGTTCGGTCGGGGCCGGTCGGTAGGCCTGGCGACACGCGGGGCAGAGAACGCGAACCAGGCGCTGCGCCACGATCGCCACGACCGACGAGGCCACCAGGAAGGGCTCGATGCCCATATCCAGCAGCCGGGTGACCGCGCCCGCGGCATCGTTGGTGTGGAGCGTCGAGAACACGAGGTGGCCGGTGAGCGAGGCGTGGATGGCGATCTCCGCCGTTTCACCGTCCCGAATCTCTCCAACCATGATGACGTCGGGGTCCTGGCGGAGGATCGAGCGCAATCCCGCGGCGAACGTGAGGTTGATCTTAGGGTTGATCTGCATCTGGCCAACGCCCCGGAGCTGGTATTCGATCGGGTCCTCGATGGTGATGATGTTCTTCTCGGGTGCGTTGATCGTGTTGAGCGCGGCGTATAACGTCTTGGTCTTACCGCTCCCGGTCGGACCCGTCACCAGCACGATCCCGTGGCTGAGCCGGATCAAGTGGTCGAGCGTCCCGAGCCGATCGGGCTGCAGGCCGATCTGCGACAGCTTGAGCAGCAGGTTGCCCTTATCCAACAGGCGCAAGACCAGGCGCTCGCCATGCGCGGTGGGAATCGCCGAGACGCGGATGTCCACGTCCCGACCCGCGATCTTGATGCCGATTCGTCCATCCTGGGGGAGGCGCTTTTCCGCGATGTTGAGGCCCGCCATGATCTTGATCCGCGAGATGATACTCGCCTGCAACCGTTTCGGCGGGGTGAGCACATTGTAGAGCACGCCGTCGATGCGATAGCGGATCATGAGGTCGCGCTCGAACGGTTCGACGTGAATGTCGCTCGCCCGCTTTTTGACCGCCTCGAACAGCAACGAGTTCACCAGCTTGATGATCGGCGCTTCATCGGTCGCTTCGAGGAGATCGCGGGGTTCCTCCTCCAGCGCCGTGGCCAGCCGATCGAGGGTTTCGGCGCCCAGGTCTTCGATCACCTGCTCGGCCGAATCGGCCGGTCGCTCATAGGCCTGGTTGATGCCGGACAGCACGGCGCGGGCCGACGCCACCACCGGCGTCACGGGTTTGGACAGAAGCAACCGCAGGTCGTCGAGCGGCGCCGTTGCGGACGGGTGGGGCGTCGCCACCTCCACCACACCGCTCACCTCGCGCAGCGGCAAGAGTTCGTATCGCTTGGCAAACGCGATCGGGACCTTGGCGACCAGCGCCTTGTCGACGTCCTCGACCGCGAGGTGCCGGCGGTACGGGATGCCGAGCTGCTCGCCCAGCGCTTCCAGCACCGCGTCCTCTCCGATGTATCCCAGCTTCACCAGCACCTCGCCGATCCGACCGCCTTTCTCGCGTTGCAGCGACAAACCTTGCTCAAGATGCTCGGCACTCAGGCCGGATTTCGATCGGAGGATCTCGCCGAGGAGTCGGGAGTGGGGCCGTGCCATGTCGTCTCTTCACCCGCGTCGCCGCGCCCTGGCGCACGGCGCGGTGCGTTCCTAGTCTTTCGGCTCGGGAGGGTTGACCCCATCGAGCACGGTGCGCTGGATGTCGGTTTTCTCGATCTTGAGCTCGCCCAGGTAGCGGGTCATGTCCTCGCTCTTCTCGTTCTTCACTCGCGCGAGATCGGTGGGCGTCTTGACGATCGTCGGGGTCAGAAAAATCAAGAGATCGGTCTTCTCGATTCGCTTCGAACGAAATTTAAAGAACCAGCCGAGGAGGGGAATGTCCCCCAGCAGCGGGATCTTCCGTTCCGTCATGGTCACGTTGTCCCGCATCAGTCCGCCGATCACCGACGTCTGACCGTCCCGCACCAACACCGACGTCGTCGCCGACCGCTTGTTGGTGGTCGGGCCGAGCACCACCGAACCGACCGACTGGGATTCGCCCGACACGGTCGAGATTTCCTGGAAGACATCCAGCTTGACCAGGTCGCTCTCCAAAATCTGGGGGGTCAACCGCAGCGTAATCCCCACATCCCGTCGTTCGATCGTGGTGATCGTGTTCCCTCCCGACGTCTGGCTCTGACCGGTGGGGAACGGGCGGTTCTCGCCCACAATGATCTCGGCTTTCTGATTGTCACTGGTGAGAATCTGGGGCGTCGAGAGGATGTTGACGTCGTTCCGGCTTTGCAGCGCGTGGAGAACATCTCGAACGTTAAACGCGCTCACCTTGTTCAAATCCAGCGACGTGGTCAAGAGCCCCGAGAGCGTCGGCGGCTGATCGTTGAGCCCGCCGAGGACCGTGAGGTTGTGCGCCGGCGTCTGGACGCCGAAGAGCGTGCTCAAATCGCCGCCCAGCTCGCGCAAGCGGTCGACCGCCACCTCCATGATGACGGTCTCGACGTAGACCTGCCGGCGCGCCGTATCCAGTTTTTGGATCACGTCTTTCAGGATGTCCAAATCCCGCGCGCTGGCGGTGATGACCAGGGAATTGGTGGGCTTATCGGCGAGGAGCTGAACCGTGCCCTCGAACTCACCCGCCGGGCGGATCCCCGGACGCGAGGGACCGGTCTGTCCCGGGCGCGCCACCACCACGTTGAGGACCTTCACCAGTTCCTCGGCGGTGGCGTTGGCCAACGGGTAGACCTCCACCATCCGGTCCGGTGGCACTTCCGCGACGGGAATGATTTGCGTCACTTCACCCGCCGGAATCGCCGCGAATCCCTTGAGCTCCAGGACCGACAGAAACACGCGGTAGGCATCGTCGACCGACAGTTTCGCCGGAGAAAAGATCGTCACTTTTCCTTTGACCTTTTCATCGATCACAAAATTTTTGTGGGTCAGTTCTGAGAAGAACTTCACGAGGATCGGAAGGTCGACGTCCTTGAAATCCAGCGCGATCGCTCCGCGTCCGGAGGGAGTGGCGGAGGTGGAGACGCCAGCAGGGACCGGAGCCTGCGCCGCCGGCGCAGCGCCGACCGGCGGCTCTTGGGCGCGCGCGGGGAGCGAACCGCCAACCGCGCCCCACACGAGGAACCCGACCATCACCAGGAAGGGACCCGGGGACCTGCGGCGAGGAACCAGCGCGATCGATCGGGGCAGGGAAGACCGCCCCGTCATGCCGGAATCCGGCGACCCTGGGACATGAAGAAGGACCGCCGACGCGGTCGACCGATCGATGGGACCCCGGCGAGCCGAGAGCCGAATCGAAGAGAACCCGCGCGCTTACCTGATCTCATACGCAAAGCTTTCGCGCCGGTTGTTGCGCACGAAGTCGAGGGCGATGTTGGTTTCATCCTTGAGCTGCTGAAACACCCACATAAAATTTTCAGGGTCCCTGATCTCCACGCCGTTGATCTGCTGCAAGACGTCCCCGTTCTGCAGACCGATCTTGGCGTAGAGGCTGTCGGGCGCGATCGAAAAAATCTTGAAGCCGTCGGGCTTCCCGTCGGTGAAGTTCGGGATCACCCGGGCCTTGGTCAAGAGTTGCGGAAGGTTGCTCAGCGCCGCCGACACCTCCTGCTTATCCAAAACCCACCGGTTGGGCTGCACTTGCCTGACCCCGGACGTCGTGGCCGGGGTCTCGAGCGACGCCCGCTGGCCCCCGGGGGGACCGGGAGCCCCGACGTCCTCGGTGCCATCGGTGTACAGGGTCAGGATCTGTTGTTGCGAGCCTTGCCGCACCACCACCTGGTTCCGTTCCACCTTCGCCAGGACGGCGCCGTCCTTGACGACGTCTTGGAGGCGATACACCCGCTGTTCGTGGGTGGCTCGATCCTCGATCACGGCAAACGACGGCGCACCCTCCCCTTCCCCGGTTCCGATCAGGGACAGGTTCAGGTCGAGCGGCGCGGTTGGAGCGGGCGTCTCGACCGCCGGAGGCGGGACGGACCCGCGTGAGACCGGGTGAAAGAGGTCGCCCTCGAGGATCCTGCGGTAGGCCGTCGGATCGGACGCGGGCACCGCAACTCGCGTCGGGAGGCCGGCCACCCGATCGTCGACCTGGATGGACGCTTCCAGTTTGCGGGCGATGACAAGGTTGACGAGATCAGCCGTGATATAGGCGCCAGCCGTCAGCACGGCCAGATGAATCCCCACCCATAAACGGCTGTTCCACCACGTAATATTCATGATTCCTCCGTCGCGCCAAGCGACGAAAACCCCTGATCCGTCAATCACCTTCGCGCATCGTCACCCATCGGGTGAGGGATGCCGCGGATAATTATCGGGGATGGTCCGAGGGTTTGTCAAGAAAACCGAGCCGCCACGCGTGGCCGCATCGGTCAAACGTGGCGCTGGGGCCATCGGCGGACAAACAGACGGATCAGCAGCATCCCGGCTAGAAATCCTCCGACGTGGGCGAACCACGCGACGCCGCCTCCGCGTCCTCCCAGGCTCAGCGTCCCGCTGAAGAGCTGGATCACGATCCAAAACCCCAGCACGAACGCGGCGGGAACGTACACCAACCGCGTGTAGAAACCCAGCGGGATCAGCGTGAGGACCCGCGCGCGGGGGAACAGCAGCAGATAGGCTCCCAGCACGCCGGAAATCGCCCCGCTCGCCCCGATCATCGGCACCACTGAGGCCGGGGCCGACAGGGCGTGGGCGTAGGCGGCCGCGACGCCGCAGAGCAGATAGAACACGACGAAGCGGCCGTGCCCCATGACGTCTTCGATGTTGTTGCCGAAAATCCACAGGTACAACATATTCCCGCCGACGTGCATGATGCCGCCGTGCAAAAACATCGCCGTGAAGAGCGTCACAGTCGGAGGGATCGGAGACGTCGGCTCGCCGCCGAAGAGGGCGAGGGGGGTCGCGCCGAAGGTGGCGACGAACGCTTGTCCAGCCGCACCGAGCGAGAGTTGGTACGCGAAGACGGCCGCGTTGATCACGATCAGGCCGACCGTCACCACCGGCGTGATCGTCGTGGGGTTGTCGTCCTTGAGGGGAATCATGCCTTGCCGACGAGGGGTGGCCGAGCGGTGATGGCTACGCCGCGCTCACGGACGCCCGCTCACGCGCCCGCGCGTGACGACGTCCCCCCCAAGTCCACCAGGGTCCGTCCGGTCATCTCCGGCGGTTGAGGAATCCCCATCAGGGCGAGCAACGTGGGCGCGACATCGGCGAAGAGGCCGCCCCCGCGAACCGGCGGTTTGCGGCGATCGATCACGACGAACGGCACCGGATTGGTGGTGTGGGCCGTGTGCGGCCCGCCGTCCTGATCGATCATCTGCTCGAGATTGCCGTGGTCGGCGGTAAGGACCACCGAGCCGCCCTGCTGCAAGACCGCGGTCACGACGCGCTCCAGACACCGGTCGATCACGCGCACCGCTTCGATCGCAGCATCGAGCCGTCCGGTGTGGCCGATCATGTCGGGGTTGGCATAGTTGATGAGGATGAAGTCGTACTCCCCCGACGCGACCTTGGCCACAACCGTGTCGGTCACCGCCGCGGCGGACATCTCGGGTTTTTGATCGTAGGTCGCCACGTCCCGCGGAGACGGAATCAGGACGCGATCCTCCCCCGGATACACCGTTTCCACCCCGCCGTTGAAGAAATAGGTCACGTGCGCGTACTTTTCGGTTTCGGCGATCCGGAGCTGGCGCAACCCCAGATCGCTGAAGACGTCGGCCAGAATCCTGGTGAGGCGTACCGGCTCAAAAGCCGCCGACACCCGGAGGCGGTCGTCGTACCGCGTCATCCCGGCAAAGAATGAGAACGCGACCCGACGATCCCGGACAAACCCCTCGAACCCTTCGGAGGTCAACGCCGCCGTCAATTCCCGCGCCCGATCGGCGCGGAAGTTGAAAAAAATCGCGCTGTCGCCATCCCGCATCGGCGCGACGGGCTGCCCCGCCTCGCACACGACCGCCGGCACCAGAAACTCGTCGGTCACGCCGCGAGCGTAGCTGTCCGCGATCGCCCCCGCCGCCTCCTTGACCTCCACGCCGCGCCCGAGCACCATCGCGTCGTAGGCTTTCCGGACCCGATCCCACCGATGATCACGATCCATGGCGTAGTAGCGGCCCGAGACCGTCGCGAGGCGCCCCACGCCGGTCGCCGCCAGCCGCGCCTCAAGGGCCTTGAGGTAGCCCAGGCCGCTCTGGGGCGGGGTGTCCCGACCGTCCAGAAACGCGTGAATCGCCACCCGCCCCACGCCGCGCCGCTTGGCCATCTCGAGCAGGGCGTGGAGGTGATCGACGTGGCTGTGGACGCCGCCGTCGGACAGCAGTCCCAAGAGGTGGAGGGTCCGACCGGGCGCCGTCGCCGCGTCGAGGGCCGCGAGCAAGACGGAATTGGTCGCGAACGAGCCGTCGGCGATGGCGCGATTGATGCGGGTGAAGTCTTGAAAGACGACGCGCCCGGCTCCCAGATTGAGGTGCCCCACCTCGGAGTTACCCATCTGGTCGTCGGGGAGCCCCACCGATTCCCCGGACGCCGTCAGCTCGGTCGAGGGATAGTCGCGCAGCAAGCCGTGATAGAACGGGGCACCCGCCAAGGCGATGGCGTTCCCGTCGCGGGCCGCGCGCACACCCCAGCCGTCCAGAATGATGAGGACGACGGGGCGCGGAGCTACCACGGCACCCGGCTGATCGCCCGCTCGGTCTGCTGTTTGATCAGAATCGGCGAGCCGGAGAACGTATTCCAGGCCTTACACCGGGGGCATCGCCCCGACCAACGGATGGAGTGGTAATCACACGCGGGACAGTAATAGGGGACGATCACCCGCTTCTTGAGGCCGAGCGCCCGCTTGAACTCCTCGATCGCGAGCTGATCGTTGCCCTGGCGCTGCGCGAGATTGCCGAGCAAGCGGTGCAGGTCCGGAAAGTGCTCGTCGCTCGCGTCGATCGCCGAGAGCACGTCCTGTGCCTCATCGAGCATTTCCAGTCGGTAGTAGACCTTCCCCAGATAGAACCGCAAACCGTGGTTGTCCGGATCGTTGCGGACCGCCTCGTGGTAGAGGCGCAGGACCTGCTCCGGCTCGCCCATCTCGATGTACAGATCCTCGAGCCGGTGAAGCAGGATGACGTCGCCGATGACGGCGTACGCTTTTTCATACAATGACGCGGCGTCACGGACCCGCCCCTCGGACAAGATCACTTCCCCCCACCCCATGTACGCGGGCAGGAACATCTTGTCGAGCTTGATCGCGCCCCGGAAGGCGCGGCGGGCGCGGTCCCGTTCTCCTTTCGCCTGCCAGATTCTGCCGATCTCGTACTTGATCCCGCAGAGGACGCCGCGGGCGGCATCCTGCTCCGGTCCCGTCCGGGACGCTTTGAAGATCCGTTCCTGCAACGCGTGCGCGTCCTCCCACTGATCCCGCTTCACGTAGAGGTCGCGGAGCCGCGCCAGGACCGCCGGATTCGCCTCGTCCGCCTTGAGGATCTCCAGATAGAGTTGTACCGCCTCGTCCGGATGCTCGGCGTCCTCCAGCTCCCGTCCCAGGACCAGCGCGACCTCGAGGTTCTGATCGTCGACCGATCGGGCGCGGCGATGCAACCGAATCGCCTCGGCGAGTTCTCCGGCCTGGCGCTTGATCGTCCCGAAATACAGGAGCGATGGCACGTGGTGGGGGTTGATCTCGAGCAACCGGGTGAGGGCGGAGACGGCTTCCTTGGTCCGATGGGCAAAGAGGGCGCGGTGGGCGGCGGTGAAGAGTTCCTGCACCTTGCCCGCGGCCTGTCGCTGGCGGCTTACCCTCCAGTTGGCGTAGATCCGGCGGAGTTCCCGCATCCCCAACGCCGAGAGCACCAACACACCGCCGAACGCGATGGCGACGAGGATCAGGGCGGCGAGCGTGACCTCGAGGTGCGCGGTGTCGGTCAGGCGGAGTGTGACCGGCGTCGGGTTGAGCTGGACGAGATACCCGAGCACGCCGAGCAGGAGGATGACGACGGTGATGAAAAAGCGCATCCGGTTCCCCTAACCCTTCCGCCTAGAGCAGATCGGCTTCGTTTTCACGCGACGGCTGACGACGCCGTTCCGGCGACCGCTGCTGGGGCGGGAGCGCGACGGTCGACGCATCCGCCCACAGGCGATCGAGATTGTAGAACTGGCGCGCCTCGCGGTGAAACACGTGGACGATGATCGCGCCATAGTCGAGGAGAATCCACCGCCCATGCTCGACACCCTCGCTGCGGAGCAGGCGCACCCCTTCCCGCGAGAGCGCTTCGTCGACGGCTTCGGCGACCGCCTTCACCTGACGAGTGGATTCACCCGAGCAGATCACCAGAAAATCCGCGACGGTGGTCAGGGCGCTGACATCCAGGACCACGATCTCATCGGCCAATTTGTCGCGGGCGGTCGTGCCGGCGAGCAACGCCTGGGCTTGTTCGGTCAGGGCCGTGCGGCCTCCTCGAAGGGCTGGAACGCTATGCGGTGGCGTTTCGCGCACCATATAATTTCTGTTTCAGTATATAAGAGTGCACAGGGGCGGGCAAGACCTTTTTGACCGAACGGCCGGTTGCGAGGTCCAGTCGGATCTGGGTCGACGAGATCTCGCACGGCTCTGGCTTGACCAAGACGACCCGCGCCGTCGGACCGAGATCGAGCGCCGATTCGCCAGGGACCGCGTCGAATCGCTCCAAGACCTCGCGCGGGGTACCGCCGATCCACGGCAGACCGGTCAGCTCGGCAAACCGTCGTCCGGCCCTCGCCGTCACGACGACCCGACTCGCGGCCAACAGTCGGTGCGGCTCCCGCCACGTCTCAAGATCGATGAACATCTCGATCCCCATCAAGAAATACAGCTCATCGGCCGGGTGCCTGCGCCGAAACTCCTCCATCGTGTCGGCCGAATACGACGGCCCCGGACGCTTCAGCTCCAGATCGTCCACCTCGAATCCCGGCCAGCCCGCGACGGCCAGCCTGGTCATCTCCAGGCGGTGGTGAGCCGGGGCCAGATCCTCTTTGGCTTTGTGGGGCGGCACGGATGCCGGAACGAAAACGACCAGGTCCAGGGTGACGAGCGCCTGGACGCGGGCCGCGATGCGGAGGTGGCACACGTGAATGGGATTGAACGTGCCCCCGAAGACGCCGATCCGCAACGGGGCGGGCAACCTACTCCCGCACCTGGCCCGTGCCCAACACGACGAACTTGGAGCAGGTCAACTCCTCCAGGCCCATGGCGCCGCGTGCGTGGATCCTCGTCGTCGAGATCCCAATCTCGGCGCCGAGGCCAAACTGGTAGCCGTCGTGCAGACGCGTGGAGCCGTTCACCAGCACCGCCGCCGAGTCCACCTCGCGGAGAAACCGCCGCGCGCGGTCGTAATCCGACGTGAGGATCGCGTCGGTGTGTTGCGATCCGTAGCGGGCGATGTGGGCCATCGCCTCGTCGAGATCTCGCACCACCTTGACGGCCAGGATCAGCTCCAGGTACTCCGCCGACCAGTCCTCCTCGGTCGCCGCGGCCATCCCGGGTACCACCGCCCGTGTCCGCGGGCAGCCGCGGACCTCCACCCCCTCGCGCTGCATCCGCGCGATCAGGCGCGGCAACCACGTGTCGGCCAACGCCTCGTGGACGAGCAGCGTCTCCATCGCGTTGCACGTCCCGGGGCGCTGCACCTTCGCGTTCACGCACACCAACTCGGCCATCTCGAGGTCCACCGGATGATCGACGTAGATGTGGCAGACGCCCTTGTCGTGCTTGATCACGGGAACGGTGGCCTCGCGGGCCACGGCCTGGATCAGGCCCTCGCCGCCGCGCGGGATGATGAGATCGATATACCGGTCCAGCGTGGCCATCACCCGTACGCCCTCGCGCTCGGTCCGCTCGATCAGGCTGATCGCGCCGTGCGGGACGCCGGCCTTTGCCGCCGCTTCCGTCAGGAGCGACGCGATCGCGCGGTTGGAGTGGACCGCCTCCGATCCGCCGCGGAGCAGGACCGCGTTGCCTGATTTCAGACACAGCGCCGCGGAATCCGCCGTGACGTTGGGGCGCGACTCGTAGATGATGCCGATGACGCCGAGGGGTACGCGCATCCGGCCCACCTGCATCCCGTTCGGCCGCACGGTGAGCAACGCGATCGAGCCCACCGGGTCTGGCAAGTCGGCGACCTCTCGCAAGCCCTTGGC
>JACQCD010000138.1 GCA_016201825.1 Nitrospirota bacterium
CCGTAGGTGGGCACATTGCAGACGCCGATACCCTTCTGTCGGCAGAAGGCGGTGTCGATATGGTCGACGCCCGTGGATCGCGTGGCGATCAGTTTGAGGTTCGGGAGACGGCTCAGTAACGCGGCATCCAGATCGGAATAGATGAAGACCGACAGGATCTCGGCGTCGCTGATACGCTCCACCGCGATGCGATCGGCTTCATCGGGATAGAACTGAGCTCGCCACGGGCCGGGACAGCACGCGGTCAGGAACGTCTCCTCCCACGGCTCCACCTCCAGGAAGACGATCGGAGGCGCACCGCGCGGCGCGTTCGTCACTGGTTGACCCGGCACGCTCACGGGATTTCCTTCTTGAACACGCGAATCGCCAGGACGAGGCCAACGACCGCAAACACCACCATCAGCAACCCCTGGACGCGAAGCACCTCGATGCCCACGCCCTTCAGGAAAATACCCCGCGTAACGACCAGGAAGTACCTGGCCGGAATCAGGAAGGTGATCGCCTGCAAGGCCTTCGGCATCACATCGATGGCGTACATGAAGCCAGAGAGCAGAAAGGCCGGGAGAAACGTGGCCAACATGGCCATCTGCGTGGCCAGCAACTGAGAGCGGGCAACGGTCGAAATGAATATACCCAATCCCAGCGCGCCGGTGAGGAAGAAGAACGCGAGGATCATGAGCAGAAAGGGGTCGCCGCGGAACGGGACACCGAACAGAACGACCCCGAGTCCGGAGGCGATCACCACATCGAGCACGCCGATGGCGAGATAGGGCAACAGCTTGCCCAACACCACCTCGGTCCGGGACACCGGGGTCGCCGCGAGCTGCTCCATCGTGCCCCGCTCCCACTCGCGGGCGATGGTCAGCGACGTGAGCATGGCCGCGATGATCATCATAATGACCGCGATCAGCCCCGGCACGATCATGTTTCGACTCGAGAGCTCCTCGTTGTACCAAACCCGGCTCTGGGCCGTGACCGCGGGACGGAACGGGACCCCGTGAACCTGGAGGCTGGTGGAATAGCTCTGAACGATGGCTTGGGTATACGCCAGGATAATGGTGGCGGTGTTGGCGTCGCTGCCGTCGACGATCGCCTGAAGGACGGCTTGCCGACCGGCTCCGAGATCCGCCTCAAAATCCGGCGGGATCACCAACGCCATCTGCACCTCTCCCCGGTCGAGCAGCGGCGCGATCTCCGAGGTCCGCTCCAACCGGGTCGTCAGGACAAAGTGGCCCGACGAGCGGAACGCGTCGATCAGTTCCCGACTGCGGGCCGACCGGTCCTGATCGACCACCGCCGTGGGGATATTCTTCACATCCCAGGTAATGGCGTAACCGAACAAGATGAGGAGGAACATCGGGAGCAGAAAAGCCAGGATCAGGCTCCGGGTGTCGCGACGGAGCTGGATGACCTCCTTGCGAGAGATGGCCAGGAGGCGATTGAGGTTGACCAGACGCACGTCCCTCACCATCGCGCCTACCCGATCACGGCGCCTCCCTCGGCGCGGATCAGCGAGACGAACACGTCCTCCAGCGAAGGCGCGATCTCCTCGATGCTCTGGACGGTCACGCCGCGTGATTCGAGCAGGGCGGGGATCGTCGCGAGGGCCCTCCGGCTGTCCGACACCGCGAGGTGAACGGCTCGGCCGAACATCGCCGTCTCAACAATATCCGGCTGCCCGCGGAGAGCTTCCACGGTTTGGGGGCCGTTGTCGGTTCGCACTTCCAGGATCGGTTCTCGCATCCCTGCTCGGAGTGCGGCGGGCGTGTCCAGCGCGATCAGCTTTCCCCGGTTCATCAACGCCAGCCGATGACAGTACTCCGCCTCCTCCATGTAGTGTGTGCTGACGAAGGCCGTGATCCCCTCGTCGGTCAGGGTATAAATGAGGTCCCAAAATTTTCGCCGGGAGAGCGGATCGACCCCCGAGGTGGGCTCGTCCAGAAAGAGGAGCGGGGGCTCGTGCAGCACCGCACAACCGAGCGCCAGGCGCTGCTTCCACCCGAGCGGCAGCTCGCGGGTCAGGCGCCTGTGGCGCTCCGTCAGACCCGCCATCTCCAGCACCCACTCCCGGCGCTCCGCGCGCCGAGCCGCCGGAACGCCGTTGAGTCCGGAAAAGAACGTGATGTTCTCTTCCACGGTCAGGTCCCCGTACAGTGAAAACGACTGAGACATGTAGCCGACGCGGCGCTTGATGGCTTCCGTCTGGGTCAGGATGTCGAATCCCGAGACCGTCCCCCCGCCCGAGGTCGGAAGGAGCAGCCCCGCCAGCATCTTGATGGTCGTGGTCTTGCCGGCCCCATTCGGCCCCAGAAACCCGAAGATCTCTCCCCGGCGGACTTCGAAGGAGACGGCATCGACCGCGGTGAACCCGTTGAAGACCTTGGTCAACCGATCGACCCTCACCGCGGCGTTCGCTGAGCTCGGGAGCATGATCACCCCTTGTGTGCCATGCGGTCGATGAACACGTCCTCCATGGAGGGAACCATGGCGCGCACCTCGAACACCTCGAGCCCCGCCTCGCGGAGCGCGGCCTCCACCGCCGGCCCGTCTCGCTCCGCCGAGTCCACGGTCACGTGCAACCGGTCGCCGAATAGAGCCGCCCGCCTGACCCCTGACAGACTGGCCACGCAGTCGCGCGCCGCGCGCACCTGCGCGACCCGCACCATGATCACGGCGCCTTCCAGGTCCCGTTGCAACGTCTCCGGCCGGTCCACCGCGAGGAGTCGCCCCTCCTGGAGCAGCGCGACGCGGTCGAACCGCTCCGCCTCATCCATGTAGGCCGTGCTGACAATGGCCGTGACGCCCTGGGCCACCATGTCATGGACAATCAACCAGAGATCCCGGCGTGAAATCGGGTCCACGCCGAAGGTCGGCTCATCCAACAACAGGATCTTCGGCTGGTGGATCAAGGCGCAGGAAAGCCCCAGCTTCTGCTTCATCCCGCCTGACAATTTCCCCGCCAGGCGATTTTGGAACGGGCCCAGATTTGAAAAATGAAACAGGCGGTCGAGACGGGCCTTCCGCTCGGATCGCGGCACCTGATAGAGGTCGGCGTAGAAGTTCAGATTTTCGATCACGGTCAGGTCGGTGTAGAGACCGAAGCGCTGCGACATGTACGCGAGGTCATGTTTGACGGTCTCGGAGTCGCGGGCGACGCTGGTCCCGTTCATCACCGCGTCGCCGATTGTGGGTCGCACCACACCGGCCAACATGCGCAGCGTGGTGGTCTTCCCCGCGCCGTCCGGCCCGACCAAGCCAAACAGCTCGCCGCGTCCGACCGAGAACGTCAGCCGATCGACCGCGAGCAGGTCGCCGAACCGGCGCGTGAGACCCTCCACGCGGATGACCGGTGCGGGGTCAGCCATGGCCGGGACCGAGGTCGAGTCGGACGTCGGCCGGCATACCCGGCTTGAGGTCGGAGGTCGGGTCTTGAGCGATCCGAACCTTGACGGCGTATACCAATTTGACGCGCTCTTCGGTCGTCTGCACGGTCTTCGGCGTGAACTCGGCCTGACTCGCGATAAAGACCACCTCGCCGCGATAGCTCTTGTCGGGGTACGTGTCCGACGTGATCTCCGCCGCCTGGCCTAACCGGACCGCTCCAATCCGCGTTTCCGGGACGTAGATTCTCACCCACCGGTCAGCGGGGTCCATGACGGTCAACACGGGCGAGCCCGCGGCAACGATCTCACCCGGTTCGCGGTGGCGAACCGTGACGACGCCGTCGAACGGCGCCCGGAGGGTCATGTTGGCCAGCGTCGCGTCGATGACCCGGACGGCCGCTTCAGCCTGGGCGACCTGCGCGCGCTGGGCCTCGATCTTCTCTCGGCGGGGCCCCGTCTCCAGGATCGTCACCTGCTCCCGGGCCTGCTCGTACTGGCTTTTTGCCACATCCAACGCCACCCGGGCCTTGTCCAACGCTTCGCGGCTCGCCGCGCCCCCGTCGAACAGCGTCTGCGTCCGCTCGATATCACGTTCGGCGTCACGAAGGCGCTCGGTTGCCGCCGCAAGCGCAGCACGACCCTGTGCAACTTCTTCCTTGCGCGAACCGCGCTCGAGCTCTTCCAGGAGCGCCCGAGCCGCCTCCACCTGCGCGATCGCCTGCTGCCGACGCGCCTCGGTCTCGGCTCGATCGAGATGCGCCAGCTCCTGGCCGACCCTCACCGCCTGCCCCTCACGAACGGCAAGATCTTGGATACGCCCCGCCGCTTGAAATCCGATCTGGGCGTCGGTCGCTTCAACCGTCCCGGAGGCCCGCCCCAAGCCGTCTCGATTGCGGTCTCGGGCGGACATCACCCAGAAACCGATCGCCATTGCCGCCACCGCGATGACCGCGCCGACCACGATGCGCCGCGCTCGAGTCATGGCGTCGGGAGCATTCGCGTGAGCCACGCAAGATCCAGCTCTTCCGTCGCGCGGGCGACCACTACCACCACACCGAGCATGTTCGCCCTCCGGGTAATGACTTGGACGTCAGGATGCTCGCCCCACACCAGATCTCAAGAGGTTCTCAGGGGAGCAAGCGAGCGGCGGACGGATAGGAGGCGGTCACGACTTCGTTGGGACCGAGCGAGACATCGCCCAATATCAACCGCTCGATCGGACGCCTGCGCTCCGACCATCGAGTTCCTAGTCAGGCTCCAGCGCGGTCAAGACACCATACTCCCAGACAACGCCCGCGGGTGGCGGCTGACCGGGAGATCGGGATGCGGATTGCGGGAGGGACTCGTTTCGCCGGATGACGAGCACTTCGTCACCCGGCCCCAGAATCACCGGGCCGACGCTCGGTTGCGTGTCTTCTAGCTGCTGAAACTCCGGACGGAGGGTGATCCAAAAGTGCTGTCGCGCATCGTCGTCCATCAGGCGCGACACCCACAGTTCGCGCCTCAACCAGTTCTGCGCCGCCTCTTTGTCAACTCGCAGATACTGATACCGGCCCTCGGCCCAAATAACGGCCTGATCCGCCACATAACGACGGCCGTTGCCATCGAGCTGGCTCACCGATGAGCCACTCCGCGAGTCAGAACCATCACGGTCACGTCGCGCAAACGCACCACTCCACTCAAATCACGGATCGACGGAGGTGGCGATCGATTCTCCACGAGGCTCCCGAGTTGATGTCGATCTTCAGGTATGTCCCCAACGGGATTTGAACCCGTGTCGCCGCCGTGAAAGGGCGGTGTCCTAGGCCGGTCTAGACGATGGGGACCCAACCGAGCTTGCTGAGCCACACGTAGGCGCGGTTTCCTGCGCCGAGGCTGGAGAAGCTTCTGACCCTCGCGTTCCCTCGCTTGCTGAGCCACACGCAGGCGCGATTTCCCGCGCCGAGGCTTGGAGACGCATTTGACGTGATTGGCATTGAATTCTGGTGAGCCGCCTGGGCCTCGAACCCAGGACACCCGCCTTAAAAGGGCGGTGCTCTACCAACTGAGCTAGCGGCTCACGCTAAGGGCGCGCATCGTACCAAAGGCCTTACAGCCGTGTCAAGCATCGAAGGCTCCCCGCATGACAATCGTTTGATCCCGTTTTGATCCTGTGGACACCACGTCCAGCGGGCACCCGACGACCGCGGCAAGGCGTTCGAGATATCGCTTCGCATTCAGAGGAAGATCCTCATACCGGGTGATTCCGACAGTCGACTGCTTCCAGCCAGGGAGCGTTTCGTACACCGGAACGCATTGTTCGTAATGTTCTGCAACAGCAGGAATGGTCGTCAGACGCTCGCCCCCACGCCGGTACTCGACACAGATCTTGATGTCCGTGCATTCGTCCAAGACATCGAGCTTGGTAATGGCCAGGGCGGAAAGCCCATTGATGCGCACGGCGTATCGCACGACGACCGCATCGAACCATCCACATCGCCGTGCCCGGCCGGTCGTCGCCCCAAACTCTTGACCTCGCTCCCGTAAGGCGGCCCCGCCTTGATCTTCCCCCAGTTCGGTGGGAAACGGGCCTTCGCCCACACGCGTCGAATAGGCCTTGGCCACACCCAAGACCCGATCGATGCGGGTCGGCCCTACTCCCGTTCCGGTCGTGGCCCCTCCGGACGTCGCACTCGATGACGTCACAAATGGATACGTCCCGTGGTCCACATCCAGGAGCGTGCCTTGCGCCCCCTCAAACAACACTCGGCGGTTCGCGGCCAGCGCGTCATTCAATATCTCGGCGGTGTCGGCAATGTACGCTTTCAAACGGGCGGTATAACTCAAATAATCGTGGTAGACCGTCTCCACATCAAATCCCTTAACAGAATAGAGCCGACCCAACAGATAGTTCATTTCGGCTAGACTGTTCGTCAGTTTTTGACGGAAGACGTCGGGATCCAATAAGTCCGCGACGCGGAGCCCCACTCGGGCCATTTTATCGGCGTAGGTCGGGCCGATTCCCCGACCGGTCGTTCCGATTTTTCTGGTCCCTTTGTGTTTCTCGCTCTCCTTATCGATCGCCTTATGATAGGGCATAATCAGGTGAGCGCGATGGCTGATGAATAAGCGATCTTTGAGATCAATGCCCCTGGCGGTCAGGCTGTCGATCTCTTCCAAGAGAGCCGCCGGATCGATGACGATTCCGTTCCCAATCACGCCGATTTTCCCCGGATGGAGAATTCCAGAAGGAATCAAGTGCAACACAAACTGCTCCTGCCCCACGACGACGGTGTGTCCGGCGTTGTGACCTCCCTGAAATCGCACGATCAGATCGGCTTGGGGAGCAAGCAGATCGACGATCTTCCCCTTCCCCTCATCCCCCCACTGAGTTCCAACAATCACGACAGCCGGCATCGTATCCTCATACCAGGTCACTAAAATAAAACCAGCCCTGAAACACGGTCTCAGAGCCGGGTCCATGCAGCGCGCAAAAGCGCTGATATGTTGCCTTCGTTTGACGGCAAAGTCAAGCGGGTTTGACCAGACCGGTGAACGGAAAGCGGCGCAGATCCGTCTTGAATCTGCGCCGCCCCGGTAGCTCCAGCTAAGGGAAGTTTAGTTAGCGGAAGCCGACAGCGTGAAATCCATATTAACCACCTTATTACCAGCCAAACTCACCGTTTTGGTCATGACGGTGGTCGGGCTGGCCCAGGCCTTGACGGTGTAGTCACCGTCCGGAACATTCGCGATGTTGAACTCGCCGTCTTTGTTCGTCGCTGCAAAGTATGGATTGTCCAACACCAGGACGAAGCCATGCATGTGGCTATGGATGTGACAGAACAACTCGACTACGCCCGGGTTCTTAAACAGCACAAATTTCTCGCGCCCCTTCTGATAGAGACCGAGGTCAAAAGGGTTGGAGGGTGAGATCGAGAAGGCGCTGTGAAACACCGAATCGCTGTTGGGAAAATCCACCGTGGCGCCTTTCAGCACCGCAATCACCGGTGGTTCGAACTGCAAGTTGATGTGATTCATTTCCGGACGCTTTTCGGGAAGTTTATACGTTCCCTGAACCCCCTCCAGGTACACCACGATATTGGCGGCGCTGTCCTTGCCCGTCACCCGCGCCTTCCCACTGATGGTGCCAGCTTCAGCCAAACTCATGGAACCGAACACAATCAATCCAACGAGTGTCACCGCAATTCGATTCACGTTCATCCCTCCTCCTCTCTTGTCCTCATCGTGTTCCCTACGACCTCGGGGGCAACTGAGGCAACATGACCTGAGGTAACGGTCCGGTTAAACCCTTGAGAAACGCCACCAAGTCCTTCTTCTCCCCATCCGTGAGGTTCAGTGGTAATAGCTTTGGCGTCTTGTTGGGACCGGACCCGCCACCTTGGTTATAAAACTCGACCACCTCCTCGAGCGTCTTGAACGCGCCGGTGTGCATATAGGGCGCAGTCATCTCAATGTTCCTCAGGCTGGGGACCTTAAAGGCACCCTTGTCGTTCGGGTCCTTGGTCACGTTGTAGCGCCCGAGATCTTCTTTGAGCGGTCCGGATTGCGGTAACCCCAAGTTTTGAAAACTGCTGTCGGTAAAATTCGCTCCCTTGTGACATTGCGTGCACGCGGCTCTGCTGACGAAGAGAATGAGTCCCCGCTTCTGTTGGTCATTCAGAGCCTGTTTATCGCCCTTGATGTATCGATCGAATGCGGACTCCCCCGTCACCACGGTGCGCTCGAAGGCCGCGATCGCCATCCCGATGTTTTTCAACGTCGGTTCTTCGCCGAACACTTGCTTGAACTGCTCGGTATAGGCGGGGATCCCCGAAATCTTCTTGATCATCACCTGCGGATCGGAGTTCATCTCCCGAGCCGCCACGATGGGGCCCATCGCCTGTTCTTCCATCGTCGCAGCCCGACCATCCCAGAACTGAGCGGAGTTATATGCGACATTGATAATCGTCGGCGAATGCCGCCCGAGTTCCTTCTCATCCCCGAAGCCCAGTGAGCGCGGCAGATTGTCGGTGTACCCAAAGCTGGGATTATGGCAGGTTGAACATGCCCAATGGTCGTTTCCTGAGAGACGAGGATCGAAGAACAATTCCTTTCCCAACTCGACCTTGGCCGGGGTCTGGAGGTTCGTCATCGGGATGGGAACGGCAGGCAGTGGCCCCAACTCACCCGGTAGACTCGTCATTTGATCGAGTGTGGCAATCGTGATCAACGTTCGGCGCGCCTTTTGAACTTTTTGGTCCTGATCCGCCGCCCCGGCCGGGGACGGGTTCCACATCGACACAAGAATCGGAAACACCACTGCCGCACAGGTTACCCGTCGAACCCACCTCGGTATACTCATCTCCACCTCCTTCTCATCTACGAGCCCGCTAACTCGCCGCCCCGAAATGCGGCGATAAAGATAGCATCCCGCAGTCGACTGTCAAGCAAGCAGCGTCTCGTCGAAGTAATCTTGACCGCGTAGGTCGTCTTGAAAGGAAAATCCGAAGAGCGGCAGTTACGGCACTCGCGGTACCAGGAGAATCCGATCGAGCCGCTTCCACAGCTCCATCTTTCCCTCGCCGGTCTTGGCTGATACGAAGCAAGGCGCCTCGTCTGGAGTGAGTCCGAGGGTCTCGACGATCGCCCGATGCGAAGGAAGCCGCTGCGAGCGGGAGATCTGATCGGATTTGGTGGCAACGTAGATCACCGGAATCCCGACGGCATCAAGCCAACTCTTCATCTGACGGTCGAGCTCCGTCGGAGGCCGCCGCGGGTCGAGCAGCAACACGACGCCACGGAGAACGCTGCGCTGAGTGAGGTAGGCCTCAATGAAACTCCTCCACTTGATTTGGACCGTCCGAGGGACCCGCGCAAAGCCGTATCCCGGCAAATCGACGAAGTACCAGCGCGCGTTGACTTCAAAGAAATTGATCGTTTGAGTTTTCCCTGGCGTCCCGCTGACCTTGACCAGGTCTTTACGCCCCAACAGAAGGCTCATCAATGACGACTTGCCGACGTTGGATCGCCCCACAAAGGCCACCTCGGGCAACCCAGTCGCGGGAAAGTCTGTGGGTTGAACACACGCCTTGCGAAACACCGCCTCAGACACCACCGCCATCACGCTGCTCCAGACAACGTTCACACTCCACTTCGTCGTCGACGCGCACTGTAGCGGCACCCAGTCACGGTGTCAATCCGATTCGGACATCCGATCCCGAGCCGTCAATTGACTTGGTTTTTCCGTTTATAGTAGAGTGCCGAGGGGAATGAGGACATCGATGCCATTCGATTTCGACGCGACCTACGAACGGGCTTCCAAACTCTTCGAGGCCGGGCGCTATCCCGAATCGGAGGATCTGTATCTCAAGCTGATCGAAACGAGCGGTAAAGGGTATGCGGACATCTACAACCAGTTGGGGTTGATTGCCGCGTTCCAAGGACAGATCGAGGCCGCGGCCGAGTGGTTTCTCAAAGCCGTCCAAGCCAATCCCAGGTATACCGAAGCCGCCGTCAACCTCGCCGTGACGTATGCTGACCTCAGCCGATATGACGATGCTCAACAAGCGTACACCGACGCTGCCCGCCTCGTGAAGGGGACTTCGTATACCTCGGATTTCTATGTCCAGGGCCACCTGGCGAACGACCACGCATCGCTCGGTGACCGGTACGCCACGCTGGGACTTTACGATGAAGCGTTGGAGGAATACCGAAAAGCGCTGGCGTTGTGTCCCACCTTTCCAGACATCATCACCAAGGTGGGTATCGTGCTGCGTGAGCAAGGCGCGTATGATGAAGCCATCCGGGTCTTTCTCCGCGCCCGAGAAGTCTCACCCGGCTACGCGTTAGCGGGTATCCACCTCGGGCTCACCTATTATATGAGCGGCTTCCCCGATCTCGCGCGCGAAGAATGGGAGTCGATTCACGCCGGGTCGATCGAAGGCCGCCACGCGGCGGTGTATCTCTCATTGGCCAAGAAGGATTGCCTCGACCCCGATCAAGTCCCGTAGCGGTTTTCTTCCAGCCGGCGCCACGCCATGTCTGACCCACTG
Organism: Nitrospirota bacterium; assembly: GCA_016201825.1. GTDB lineage: Bacteria > Nitrospirota > Nitrospiria > 2-01-FULL-66-17 > 2-01-FULL-66-17 > 2-01-FULL-66-17. Next base: position 10,415 of record JACQCD010000138.1, read on the forward strand.
CTGGCGATCGCCGACCTGACCGTCGAGTTCCCAACCGCCCGTGGTCCCGCCCGCGCGGTCGATCGCGTGCATCTCACACTAGCCCAAGGTGAGGTATTGGGATTGGTTGGCGAATCCGGGTGCGGCAAAAGCATGACCGCGCTCTCCGCACTGCGGCTGGTCCCGCCGCCCGGACGCATTACGAGCGGGCAGATTCGGTTTCTCGGCCAGGATCTCCTCACGCTTCCCGCCCGGGCCATGCAGGCCCTTCGTGGGAAGCGAGTCTCCATGATTTTTCAGGAACCCATGACGGCGCTCAATCCGGTGTTGACCGTCGGTGAACAAATCGCCGAAATGGTGCGCCTTCATCTCCGTGCATCCCGGTCGGAGGCAAAGACTCGCACCATCGACCTCTTGAAGTTGGTCGGCATCTCCTCACCGGACAAACGGTGGTCGGAATACCCCCATCAACTGAGCGGGGGAATGCGTCAGCGCGTCATGATCGCGATGGCGGTCTCATGCGATCCCGATCTCGTTTTCGCCGATGAGCCGACCACCGCCCTAGACGTCACGGTCCAAGCCCAGATCCTCGATCTCTTGGCCAGTCTTCGCGAGCGACTGGGGATGTCGATGGTCATGATTTCCCATAATCTGGGGGTGATCGCACAGGTGGCCCACAACGTCGCCGTGATGTATGCGGGACGGATCGTTGAATATACATCGACCAAGGAACTCTTCGCCGATCCCCAGCACCCGTATACCAGGGGATTGCTCGGCTCCCTCCCCCGTTACGATGAGCACGGCCCGCTGCAAGAGCGATTGAACGCCATTCCCGGTACCGTCCCGCCGTTGGGCGGTGTCGTCAGGGGATGCGCGTTTGCTCCGCGCTGCCCACTGGTGGTCGACAAATGTACTCAGGAAGAACCCCCGTTGGAACTCACACGTCCCGCGCACGAGACGCGGTGCTGGGTCGTGGATCGCGTCCCATGACGACGCCGACGGTTTCGTCATCCGCGCCGTCTCCGGGAGCGGCACAACCTGGAAGCGCTCCGCTGCTCGAGGTACGGAATCTGGCCAAGTACTTCCCAGTCCGATCCGGCGTACTGGACGGAGCCGCCAAGCGAGTCCACGCCGTGGACGGGGTATCGTTTCGGCTCGATGAGGGGGAAGTCTTAGGCCTGGTCGGCGAATCAGGGTGCGGAAAATCGACGACGGCTCGACTGATTCTCCGTTTGATCGAACCCACCGCCGGCGAGGTCCGATTCAAGGGCGAAGATCTCGTTGCGGCCGCTCCACATCGGCTCAAAGCGCTGCGTCGTCATCTCCAGATGATTTTTCAGGATCCCTACGCCTCGCTCAATCCACGGATGCGAATCGGCGCGATCTTGGAAGAACCGCTGATCATCCACCGGCTCGGGACAAAAGCCGACCGCGCGGCACAGGTGCGCTCGCTCCTGGAGAAGGTCGGGCTCCAAGAGGACGTGCTCCAGCGGTATCCCCACGAATTCAGCGGGGGACAGCGACAGCGGGTGGGCATCGCCCGCGCGCTGATTCTCCATCCTCAACTCATCGTCGCCGATGAACCGGTGTCGTCGCTCGACGTCTCCATTCAAGCCCAGATCGTCAACCTCCTCCAAGATCTGCAGGTTGAATATCGGCTCTCGCTCCTCTTCATCGCCCACGATCTCATGATGGTCCGCCATATCAGCGATCGCGTCGCCGTCATGTACTTGGGACGTCTCGTGGAGATGGCCTCCGTCGAAGGGCTCTTTCGCCGAGCCAAGCACCCGTACACCGAGGCGTTGCTCACCGCGATTCCCGTCCCCGATCCCGAGGTCAAACACCGCAATCTGTTACTGGAGGGAGATCCGCCCAGCCCTATCGATCTCCCCGCGGGATGCCGTTTTTATTCGCGGTGCCCTCGACGCGTCCCCGAATGTCTCCAAGAAGACCCGCCGCTGATCGAAGTCGAACCAGGGCACTGGGCGGCGTGCCTCCGCGCGACGTCTTAAACACCTCAGCCTGTCTGAGTGTTACAGATGCATCGCGTCGTTGACCGACGCCAGCGTCTCGCGCGCCACCGACTGCGCGTGCTCCGTTCCCTCGCGGACCACCCGATCGATCGACGCCGGGTCGGCCGCCAAGGCGGCTCGCTTCTCCCAAATCGGTTTGAACCGATCCACGATCGCATCCGCCACCAGTGCCTTACAATCGAGACACCCGATCGCCGCGGTACGACACTCGACGTTGATCCGCTCGATGGTCGAGGTGGGAGAAAAGATCTTGTGGAGATCAAACACCGGACAGACCTCAGGATTCCCGGGATCGCTGCGCCGCTTTCTCGCCGGATCGGTGACCATCGTACGGAGTTTTTCTCGCACGGTCGGCTCGGGGTCCGACAGGAAAATGGCATTGTTGTAACTCTTGCTCATCTTCCGACCGTCGGTTCCCGGCAGCTTGGGAGCTTCCGTCAGAAGGGCCTTGGGTTCCGGAAACACGCCGCGGTACACGTGGTTGAAGCGTCGCGCGATTTCGCGTGTCAATTCGAGGTGCGGGAGCTGGTCCTGCCCCACCGGGACTTCGTCGGCGCGATACAACAGAATATCGGCCGACTGCAATACCGGATAGCCCAAAAAGCCATACGTAGTCATGTCGCGGTTTGCCAATTGCTCCTGCTGCTCTTTGTACGTCGGATTGCGCTCCAGCCACGGCACCGGAACGATCATCGAAAGCAGCAGGTGCAGAACCGCGTGCTCCGGAACCTTCGACTGGATGAAGATCGTCGAGCGCGCCGGATCGAGGCCAGCGGCCAGCCAATCGATCAACATTTCCCGGGTATACAGTTTGATCCGATCGGTTTCGGCGTAATTCGTCGACACGGCGTGCCAGTCGGCCACCATATAGAAGCAGGCATGGGTCTCTTGGAGGCGAACCCAATTGGCCAGCGCGCCGACGTAGTTCCCCAGGTGAAGTCGTCCGCTGGGCTGCATTCCGCTTAGGATTCGTGGTCGAGCTGTCATCGTGACTCCCCGATCAACCTCAACATCAGTGATCTCGCGCGGCCTCAGCGTGCAGACCCCACTCGCACTCCTCGATCAGAGAATCCATCGGATCAGCGTCTCAGACAGGGGCACTAAAATCCGATAGACCAGGTGCAACGGGTCCAAAAAGAGCAGCATAAAAATGATGAGCATCCCGTAAGGTTCCATTCGCGCCAAGCGTTCCGAGCTCGCGCCGGGCAACACCCCCACCATCACGCGTCCTCCATCGAGAGGCGGGATCGGGAGCAAATTAAACAACATCAGAGCCACGTTGATAAAGACGCTATATTGCAACATTTGAGCGAGCGGTTGTACGACCGCGAACGCGGCCCGCTGTCTGTCGAAAAGATCGACGTCTCCCCCGCCGAGCCCTCCCAACCCGAGCAGAACTCTCAACAGGACTCCTGAGAGAACGGCCAGTGCCAAGTTGGTCATCGGGCCGGCCGCCGCCACCCAAATCATGTCCGATTTGGGGCGCCGGAGATTCATGAAATTAACCGGCACCGGCTTCGCGTATCCAAACACCACGCCCGGCTGACCGGTCAACAGGAGCGGCATCAGATAGAGCAGGAGAGGCAAGAGAACCGTACCGAACGGATCGATATGGGCCAACGGGTTGAGCGTCAACCGTCCGAGATACTTGGCGGTGGGATCGCCCCTGCGATGAGCCACAAAGCCGTGAGCCGCCTCATGAAAAGTAATGGCCACCAGAATGGGGAGCGCGACAACCGACACACGGTGGAGGATGGAAGCCAGGTCCATAAATCTTAGAGGGCCGGAAGAAACCGCCCGTTTTTGATCTGCACCCACGATAAGCGGCGCAGCACCTCGCCCTCCGGACCGAAGCCGGAGATGCCGGACACGCCGTGATACCCCGAGATTTTCGTCAACTCGTCGCGCAGGCGTTCTCCCGTCGTGCCTCCCGCCTTGAGCGCCTGAATGAGCAACGAGACGGCATCGAACGCCTGCGCCGCGAACACGTCGGGATCGTCGTGATAGCGCTGACGGAACTGCTTGACGAATTGTTGAACGACGGGGTCGGGCGACCCTGCGAAAAACGCATCGGCGAAAATCCCGTCCTCGACGTACTTGCCGCCGGTCTTGATGAGGTCGCGCCCGTTCCACTCACTCGAACCCAAGAGGGGAACCCGGATATCGTAAAACGCCAACTGCGCAGCCAGTAGCCCGACGGTCTCGCCGTCACCGGGAAGAAAGACCGCGTCAAATCCAGGAACGTATAGCGGTTGAACCGTTCCGTCGGGCGCGTTTGGCGCCTCAGGCGGAGTCGCCATTGTGCCCTCCTGCAGGAGGTCGCTCTCCTTCAGCCGCTTGATCTCGGACCCGAAATCCACCGCTCCGGGATCGTAGGTCGCCGAGAACACGATCCGCCCCCCTTGGCGAACCGCTTCGTCTTTGAACGCCGCGACCGCTTCGACGGAGTATCGATCTGACGATGACAGAATGGCAAATCGCTTCATCCCCAAGCGCTGCAACGCGTATTGTGCGATGGCTTGCCCCTCGACCGACCCGGTCAACGCCGTACGGAAGAAATATCGATTCGGATTGACGGGACCGGTCGCGGTCGGGCTCACCAAGGGGATTTTCCATTGCTGAGTTCGGGGCACCAACACGGACATTTCCCGGCTCAACAAGGGGCCCAGCACGGCGATACATCGATACTCCTTGATCATCTCATCGATCGCCGCCCCAAGCCGCGCAGGATCGCCTCCGTAGTCCTTCACCGCCAGACCGAGGGATTGATCGGGGAGACCAGCCCGTCCCTGTTCGATCGCCAATTGGGTACCGCGGAGAATGCTCGTCGCGTAGGGTTGCAGATCGCCCTGGTACGGGAGCGGCAACCCGATCACGTAGCGGGACGATCGCAAGCGTGTCCGATTCGCTTCCAATTGCGCCTTGGCATCGGCCGTCCTTTCGTACGTGGGAAACGCGGCCAAGAATTTCCGGAGGAGGCGTTCCTGGTGAAAGGTTTCGCTCCGACTTCCATAGAGCTGCGCGGCGCGGAACAGGGCAAGATCGCCGGGGAATCGGGCGGGAAATTCTTCGAACACCGACTCCAGCGGCGTTGGATCTTCCGCCTGGGCGATCACGTCACGTAGCCGCGTGTCGAGCGCTTCAGGATCAACGACTCCCTCGGGCAGCGCTCGCTCGTCCACCAACAACTTGACGGCGTGCGAGACGTCTCCCTCCTGCAGGACCAGATCGATCAAGGAGTCGTAGGCCTGTCGACGAAGCGCCGGCGCGGCATCGGACGTCGACACCGTCTCCAAGAGAACCATCGCAGGCTTTTTCCTGCCCAGCCCCACATAGGCGGAGGCCAAGTCGACGCGCGCCTGGTCCAGGTAGCCGCCGTCCGGATCCTGCTCGATCACCTCGGCAAGGATCGAGACCGCGTCATGATACGCCGCCTGCTGAAGCCGAATCTTCCCGAGTAAGGCTTTGGCCTCGCCCCGAAAACCACTCGCCTGATACGTCGCAAGAAAGTGTTCCAAGGTATCGGCAGCCTCAGACAGTTCTCCGGCCGCAAAGAGCGCCTGGGCCTGGGCAAACGCCGCCCGCTCTTGCGCCGTGGGAACAGCGGCTCGGCTCTGCCCGAATACGGGATGATTCACCGGCACGAAGACGGCGAGGGCCAGGCAGCACGCGAGGACCGCCGCTTGAACACCGCGGCGGAAACTCCTGAAGGAGAGGCTCTTCAATCGGATAATCGGTGCACGGGTCGTGGAACGCCCCACGAGCACCGGAAGGTTATACGAGAACGTCGGCGCAAAATCAAGGTACCGGTGAAACCCTCACACCACGCAGAGAACACGTCGTGTAATCGGCCCTTGCAGGACTCGCCTCCAGACTGATTGACATCGCGCCACCACTCGGTTACCTTTCCGGCCGATGACGCGTCGTCCGTTCGTGCTGTACAGTCTCGTATCGCTGTTGTGGCTCAGCATCGGACACCTCGATCGCGACGCGATGGGGGCGCCCGCAGCCACCGTCCTCATGGAGCGAGCGTCGACCTGCGATCGACAGCTTCTCGCTTCGACGACTCTTCAGCGTCTCCGTTCGTCCTGGCAACGCTGCATCCAGCGTTACGCCACCCTCGTGTCAGTGTACCCCCATCACCCGCTGGCCAAAACTGCACTACAGCGACAGGCCGAGCTGACCAAAGACCTGTCTCGGCGTTCCGGGAACCGACGGGATGTGGAGGACGCCGAGAAGCTGTTCGCCCGTTCTCGATCGATGGCGGTCACGCCGCCGCCCGTCACCGCGGCAGCCGACACGAGTTCACCCGAAACCGTCACCTCGTCGGCTTCACGCTCGCGGTTCCTCGTGGTCGTCGATCCTGGTCATGGAGGGAAAGATCCAGGAGCCATCGGGATAGGCGGGCTTCAGGAAAAAGACATCGTATTGGATGTCGCCAAACGACTCCAGGCGCTGCTGAAGTCGCAGCGGCGCCTTGTCGTCTCGCTCACCAGAACCGATGATCAGTTCCTGTCCCTCGAAGCGCGAACCGCATTCGCCGCCGAACGCCGGGCCGATCTGTTCGTCTCGATCCACGCCAACGCGAGTCCGCGCCGGGAGGCCCAAGGCCTCGAGACCTACGTGCTGGGTCGGTCCAGCGATGCGGACGCGCACGCCACGGCGGAGCGAGAGAATACCGTGCCGGGGGAGCGAACACTCGACACACAGGTCGTCATTCAGGCCATGCTCGCCGACCTCTCCGATACCACGCGGGAAGAACACTCGCTCGAGTTAGCCCAAACCGTGAAAGAATCGTTCGTGCGGACCGTTGGGAAGCGTTACCCCGTCGTGGACTTGGGCATCAAGCGAGCCCCCTTTTACGTCCTCCTCAATACCGGGATGCCCAGCATCCTGTCCGAAATCGCGTTTCTCAGCAATCCAGAAGATGAAAAGCGCCTGAAGCTGCCATCGTACCGCCAGTCGATCGCGAACGCTCTCGCAGCTGGCATCACCAAATACGCGGCGTCGCCGATCTTGGCGCGATCCACCGAGTAGAGGCGGCTCCCGGGCCGCCTCGCATTCAAACGCATCCCGATGCCCAATATCCGACTGACGATCGAATACGACGGCACGGCCTATTCCGGGTGGCAGCGGCAGGCGTCCGTTCCAACGATTCAGGGTGCGATCGAATCGGCCATCGAGCGCATCGGCCGGGAATCCGTCGCCCTCATCGGAGCCGGGCGCACCGACGCCGGCGTCCACGCGCTCGCTCAAGTCGCCAATTTCCACACCCACCGGTCGCTCGATCCCTCGGCGTGGCAACGGGCCCTCAACGCCGTCCTTCCTGATGACATCGCCGTCGTCGCCGCCGCGCGGGTCGACGATTCGTTTCACGCTCGATTTTCAGCGCGGCG
>JACQCD010000011.1 GCA_016201825.1 Nitrospirota bacterium
ATGACCAGGGCGGGGTGGTCGCAGAGCCGCTTGAGGCGCGAGAGCAGGCTGAAGATGTGGATGTAGGGGATCGGCGCCCCACCGCGGCGGAGGTCGTCGGCCAACTGGCGGCCGTCGTGGTCGAGCAGCGCGCGGTAGGCCGAGGCTTGCTCGGGGGAGAGGCGGCAGTGGCGAACGTCTTCGACCTTGGGCGGGAGATCCTTTAAGACGTCGGTTTTCAGGCGACGGAGCTTGAACGGGTGGATCGCGCGCTTGAGCGCCGCTTCGCGCTTACGGTCACCACCTTTGACGATCGGGGTTTCGAACTCCCGCCGAAACGCCTGAAGGCTTCCGAGGTAGCCCGGGAGCAAGAAATCCATGATCGACCATAATTCGGCGAGCCGGTTCTCGATCGGGGTGCCGGTGAGGGCCAGGCGGTGGCGGGCCGAGAGGGCTTTGGCGGTCCTGGCCGTCTGGGTGGCGGGGTTCTTGATCTTCTGCGCTTCGTCCAGGACGACGTAGTTCCATTCGACCGCCTTGAAGACCTCCGCTTCCCGCGCGAGCAGCGCGTACGTGGTCAAGACGACCGGCGGGAGCGTGCGGTTCGAGAGCGCCTCGCGCGTGAAGCCGTGGTACCGCAGCGGCGCCAGGGTCGGCGCGTGCTCGTGGATCTTATCCTCCCAGTGATCGAGGACCGACGTGGGGCAGACGACGAGCGAAGGGCGATCGGGGTCCTCGCGCGCGGCGGCGAGCAAGAGGGCCATCGTCTGATGGGTCTTTCCCAGGCCCATCTCGTCGGCCAAAATTCCGTGAAAACCGTTGGTGTGGAGAAACCAGAGCCAGTCGTAACCGGTTTTCTGATACGGCCGCAGCGCGCCCTTGAGGTCCGGCGGGTCCGGCGCCGGTTCGGGCGGGCTGATACGGTCCAGATCCGCCTCGAAGCGCGCGACCGTATCGTCGCGCGTCACCTCGATGTCGTTGCCCCATTCGGCCCGACGGCGCAGGTACGCCAGCCGCGGCATGGCCACGCGCCCGCCTTCGACGCGTCCCCCGGCTTCGTGGAACGCGGCCAAGAGCGTCGGCGGAACCGTGATCCAGTCGTTGCCGCGCCGTACCGGTATTTTGGTCTCGGCGGCGCGCACCAGCTCTTTGACGGTGAAGGTGTGATCCTCGGCGGTATAGACCGGATCGAGCCAGAGCCAATCGCGGTTCTTGCCCTCGACGGCGACGGTCTTCAGCATGGGGGCCTCAAGAAGACGGCTGCTCGCGACCTCTAGTGAAGGCCGATAGCGGCGGTGCGCGGCCAGTCTCGGCGCCTCTTCTTTCAAGAACCGGCGGATCGCCTCGCCCTCGATGATCGTCGGCGCCAGGTGCCGGAAATAGGGCCGGAACTCCTCGGGAACCGGGCTGGTGCGATAGAGCGCGCCGGCGGACCACACCCAGAACGCGTTGACCTTATCCACGTGTCCGGTCGGCGCGCGGCCCGTGCGCGACGGGTGGCGGAACGCGGGGGTGAGGACGAGGCGGCCGTCCGCGTCGTACGCGGCGCTCAATTCGGGGATGAGCGGCGTCCGGTAGAGCTTGATCGCCTGCGCGCGAGCGGACCACGTCCCGCGACCCCGGAGAGTCTCCAACGCCTCGGGCGACTTGCTCGGTGGGAGAATGAGGCGGCCGTCGTCTTCGGCCCCCGGTGACCGGAATCGAAGCTCAACCTGGGGGGGGCCGTCTGGGCCGTCCACCAGGTCCACGCGCAGATCGGTCCACGACGAGGGGTCGATGAGCGACGACACGGGGCTCGCGGCCAGCGGCGGGGCGGTGAAGCCCGGGGCCCACGTCGGCCTCCACGGTCGACGATCCGGCGCGGCGATTGCGGGGCGGCGCTGGGCGAGGCGGTCGCGCCGTTCCATCCACGTCAGGAGCACGGCCACCACGTGCTTGCACGGCTCGCTGTGCGCCTTGGCGAATGGGCACGCGCACTCCCAGAATAGCCCGGTGGGACCCACCGGCGAAATCGTCACCGCGTACGGGGCAGGCGCGTTGCCCCGCACGCGCGCCCAGAGCGTTCCGCTCTCGGTTGGGACAAGCTCCAGGACCGCGCGGCCTCGGTAGTATTGAAACCCGCGCCCGAACACGTCGGGAGCGGTCAGTTTCTGGATCTCCAGAGTTGTGATGGTCGCAAGGGAGAGCACAGACCGCATGATAGGCGATTTGAGGACCGCGCTCAAGCGTCCGCGTTCGGGGGTTCAGGATATCTCAGGATATCTGTGGTCTTGGGTCCCTCTTCGCGGTGGCGGTTGACAGCCTCGTAGAGTCGTTTATCTTTGATGGGCCGGTGCATGCGGACGACTATCGAGGGAGGACGAATGGACGCGGAAAAAACCATTCAATTTGGGGTGGGTCTTCCTTCCCCGGGTGATGGGGATGGTGTGCCCACGCTGAAAGCACTCAGTGGACCGCTGGAGGGGCGGGAATATCAATTGACGGGGAAAGCCTATTTCATCGGCCGTGATCCGGAGTCCGACATCGTGATTGAGACGAAGGACGTCTCCCGACGACACGCCAAGATCGAACGAACCTCGACCGAATACGTGTTGTGCGACCTCGGGAGTTCAAACGGGATCTACATCAACAACCTGAAGCTGCCGAGGTCGGTACTGATGCACGGGGATCTCATTCAGATCGGTTCGTGCGTCTTCCAATTTAGCTGGCACCGCACCCTTCCCAAACCCAACGCCAACGCGGCGTGACGGTTCCCTCGCAGGGTACTGAAAAACTCGGTAGAGCCTGCGGGCTGCTCAAAAAGCTCCAGATGCAAGGCCGCAGGGAGGAGGAAACCGGAGCGTACTGGGTCGTACGTGAGGATTTGCCGAAGACGGCGGACCGGACGGGCGCGTCTTCGACGCGGATCACATTCCGTGTCCCCTACGGGACCCGGTGCGGTTTCCGACGACCGAGAATCTGCCCTGCACCGCAGGTGCAGTGAAATCAACTTCCTTGCAGATCGCGAAGCAACGCCGCAGATGGACTTTTTCAGCAGCCCGTTAGCTCGGTGGGCGGACCACCGCCCTGAAGGTAAGCACGCTCACCACGCTCCCGATGAGGCCGGCCCCTACCCATGCGACCACCAGCGGTACGTGCACCGGTTGTAACAGAATCAGATTTAACAGGTTTTGCGGAACGTACACCGCGGTGCCGATGAGCAGCCCGAAGCGGGTGGCGACTGCCGCGGTGGGGTGTCGGGTCCCGAAATACGCGCGATAGGCCCCGACGAACAGGACCGTGATCAGCGCCTCGACCCCGAGCAGCGCCGGGAGGTTCATGGCGGGGGCCATGGCCGTGGGGAAGCGCGCGTACACCAGCGGGGTGAGGAAGAGTGGTCCGTGGACGAGCCCCGCGTAGGCGGTGCGAACGACAAACACCACCAGCGTTCCCACCCAGAGCTGACGCGGGATGTTCATGGCGCCGCAGCGTAGCAGAGTCGAGGAGCTTGTTCAACGATCCACGCGGTGCCGGTTGACAAGGTGCCGGGGACCGGCGTACTCTCGCGGCGTATGATCGGTTTCCACACATCGATGAGGAATATCAGGCTCGTGCGGGTAATCGGCCTTGCCCAGACCGGCGCGTTCGCCGTTCTGCTGATCCTTTCGGCGCTCTGTCCTCTCCCGAGCGTCGCGATGGGCCAAGACCCGTCCTGGGACGATCGTGACGTTCGAATGGTCGAGTGTCCGTTTCACCCCGGACAACGCGCCACGTTCTCCACGGCCTTTCAGTTCTCGCTCGAACACCTGTACAGCCTTCCGGCGGAAGGCGACCCCCTGACCAGTCCACTGATGAACATTGGCTCCGATGTCCGCGTTCCATTCCAGCCGGATCGTCCGGCCTCGTGTGCCATCGACCTCCGCGTTGCTCGACCCCATCCAGTCCCGCTGTATCTGCTCCACGCCTCCCTGATCCGCTGATCGTCCTCTGATTTTTGTCGCGGTCGTCGCTTTACGCGATGGCTGCGGTGTTTCGTCCTTTGCCTCACGACGACGCCTAGTGAGAGGAGCCCATGCAGTTACGTTCGATTCCCTGTCTATTGCTGGGCATTGCGGCAATGTCCTCGGCCATGATGGCCCACCCTCATGATGTAGCTTGGGCCGATGAGACGCTGGACCGCGTACTCGATCAAGCGATGGCGAGCAACCCCACGATTGCCGCCGCCCGCCAGCGATGGGAGATGACAAAGGCCGAGGCGCCCCAAGCGCGGGCGCTCGACGACCCGGTCGTCAGCATCACGGAGTGGGACATCCCCTCCAATGGGAACCTCAGCGAGACCGGCCAGACCTGGTATGGCATTGAACAGACCTTCCCCTTCCCCGGCAAGCGTGGCATACGCGGAGCGGTGGCCCGATTGGATGCGGAAGCGGCCGAACAGGATTATCTCGCCGTGTCGCGGCGTGTCCGAGCCCAGGTGAAAATGACCTATGCCCGGCTGTATCGCGTCCAGCAACAGATCGCCGTTCACCGCGAGCACCAAGCTCTGTTGAACGAATTGATTCAGAGTGCGTTGCAACGCTACACGGCGGGAGCGGCGACACAGCAAGAGAGTCTCAAAGCCCAGGTCGAGCTCTCGACGCTGCACGCGAGTCTGCTGGTCCTCGAGCAAGAACAGCAAAGCCTGCGCATCGAACTCAATACGCTCGAGGGACGCCCTGACGATCCCTTGTTCTTCGGTACGGCGCAGGTGGAGTATCGCCCGTTCACGGTCGCCCTCAATACGTTAGAGACGCAAGCCTTGGAGCAGCGCCCCGAAATTCGAGCGGCCGGGCGGATGGTCGCGCGTCAGGATGAAGCCATCTCACTGGCGCAACGCGGGTGGTGGCCCGATTTCGTGGCGGAAGTCTCGTACTGGGACGTCCACGACGGGCCGAATCGCTGGATGCTCACCGGCAAGATGACGCTTCCCTGGGTCGCTTCCGGGAAATACCGAGCGAAAATCGCGGAGGAAACCGCGGGCCGGGCGCGAGCCGAGGCCGAGGTCGACGAAGCCCGGAACGAAACCGTGTCCTTGGTCCGGGATGCGTTCCTCAAACTCAATACCTCGCAGTCTCTGATCGATTTGTATCGCAGCGGCATCATCGCCCAAGCCGAACAAGGTTTGGAGTCGGCACGGATCGCGTACACGACCGGCCGGACCGATTTTTTGAATGTGATCGACGCGGAACGTCAACTGCGGGACGTACGGCTGGCGGCCGACGTCGCGGTCGCCGACTGGGCCGAGCAACGCGCCGAACTGGAACGCGTTGTCGGGATCGACCTCCCCTAAACATGGAAAGGAACAACAACCATGGCACATCAAGCGTATCGAACCACTACCGTAACCCTCTTTGGCTTTCTCGGCGGCGTGATCGTCACCGTGCTCGTGGGGTGGTGGGTCCTGTCGAGCCATATGGCTGCGGCTGGAGGCATGGAGCGCTCAAGTGGGATGGCGAACAGGTCTGAGATGAAGGGAATGGACATGTCGGGTGGGAACATGGCCGGTATGAAGATGGACCCGGGCGCGAAAGATCCTGGGCAGGCGCCCGTGACGCTCTCGCCGACTCGGCGACAGACGATCGGCGTCAAGACCGGGGTCGTGGAGAGACGTCCCTTTGAGACGACGATCCGTGCGGTGGGCATCGTGGCGTACGACGAACGGCGCGTCAAGCAAGTCAACCTTCGCGTCGCCGGATGGGTGACGAACCTCGCCGTGAATTATACGGGCCAGTCTGTCCGCGCGGGCGAGCCTTTGCTCACGATTTATAGCCCTGAGCTGGCGGCCACCCAGGCCGAATACCGGCTGGCCCGCCGCACCCAGGCGCGGATCGGCCAGAGTGCGATGGAGCCGATCAGGGTCGGAGCGGATGCCCAGGTCCAGGCCGCGGCCGAGCGCCTCCGGCGTCTGAACGTGAGCGAAGAGCAGATCGAGGCGCTGGAGAACCAAGAGCCGAGGCCCGAAACCACGTTAGTCGCGCCCATTTCTGGAGTGGTCATGAAGAAGATGGCGCTCCAGGGAGGCTATGCCACGCCGGACATGCCGCTGTATGAGATCGCCGACCTCTCGACGGTGTGGGTGCACGCCCAGGTGTATGAGCAGGATCTGTCGCTGGTGGCGCTCGGACGGGAGGCCGAGGTCACGCTGGCGGCCTATCCCAACGAAGTCTTCCGCGGTCGGGTGGTGTTCATCGATCCGGTCTTAGCGCCCGAGACGCGAACCACGCCCGTCCGCATGGAAATTCCCAACCCCGATCTGCGCCTCAAACCCGGGATGTACGGCGACGTGACCATTCGCGTGCAGGCCGAGCCCGTCCTCGCCGTGCCCCGCGAGGCGGTGCTCGACTCGGGAACTCGCACGCTCGCCTTCCTCGACCGCAGCGACGGCCGCTTCGAACCGCGCGACATCAAGACCGGGCGAACCTTCGGCGACTACACCGAAGTGATCGAGGGGCTGCAGGCGGGAGACACGATCGTCACCTCCGGGACCTTTCTCATCGACTCCGAAAGCAAGCTCATGGCCGCCACTAATATGATGGGCGCGCTCGGCATGGGCGGCATCCGCATGGAGCAAGCCCAGATGGGCCAGATGGAGATGGGCGGCATGGAGGGGATGCCAGGCATGAAAGGGATGAAGGAGATGGCGGGGATGGAAGGCGGCGACATGAAGAGCATGCCAGGCATGTCGATGGGCGCGGCCGACACTCCCTCCACGCAAACGATCGACGGGCTGACTCTCACCCTGGAGACCGTCCCCGCGCCGGCCAAGAAAGGCGGGAACACAGTCCGGGTCACGGTCCTCGCGAATGACGCGCCCGTGACGAACGCCGCGGTGACGGTGGCGTATACCATGGCGATGCCGGGGATGGAGGTCGAGACCGTGAAGGCCGGCCACACCAAGGACGGTGTCTACGAAGCGACGGTGGATCTGCCGATGAAGGGCGCCTGGAAAATCGACGCGACCGTGACGCGTCCCAACGCCAAGCCGGTCACAGCGCACGTCACTGTGCAAGCGGGCAAGTGACGTGATTCAGCGGATCATCGAGTGGAGCGCCAAGAACCCGTTCCTGCTCGGGCTCGCCGCGATCGGGCTCTCGCTGTGGGGGACCTGGGCCGTCGTCCACACGCCGGTCGACGCCCTGCCTGATCTCTCGGATGTCCAGGTCATCATTTACACCACCTGGGAGGGACGAAGTCCCAATCTGGTCGAAGACCAGATCACGTATCCGCTCGTGACCAGCATGCTCGGCGCCCCGCACGTGCGATCGGTGCGCGGTGCGTCAGATTTCGGGTTCTCCTATGTCTACGTGATCTTCGAGGATGGAACCGATCTGTACTGGGCGCGCAGCCGCGTCCTCGAATATTTGAGCAAGATCGGCGGGCGGCTGCCCGAAGGGGTGACCCCGATCTTGGGCCCCGATGCGACCGGCGTGGGATGGGTCTACCAATACGCGCTGGTGGACAAGACGGGCCGACACGACCTGGCCCAACTACGCTCGTTCCAGGATTGGTTTCTCCGCTACCAATTGCAGTCGGTGCCGGGCGTGGCCGAGGTGGCGTCGGTCGGCGGCTTCGTCAAGCAGTACCAGATTGCGGTCGATCCCAACAAACTGCTGGCGTACCACATTCCCCTCACCCGGGTGATCGACGCGGTCCGCATGAGCAACAACGACGTGGGCGGGCGCGCGATCGAGATGAGCGAGCGCGAATACATGGTCCGGGGCCGGGGCTATTTGGAATCGATCCAGGATCTTCAAATCGTTCCACTCGGCGCATCTCCCGCGGGAACCCCCATCCTCCTTCAGGATGTCGCGACGATCGCGCTGGGCCCGGAGATGCGCCGCGGCGTGGTCGAGCTCAACGGCGAGGGCGAGGTGGTGGGCGGGATCGTGGTCATGCGCTACGGCGAGAATGCGCTGGCGGTGATCGACCGGGTCAAAGCCAAGCTCGTCGAACTACAGCCGTCCTTCCCCGAAGGGATCGAGGTCGTTCCGACCTACGACCGCTCCGACCTCATCCACCGCGCGATCGCGACGCTGCGCGAGAAGCTCATTGAAGTGTCGGTCGTCGTCAGCCTGGTCAGCATCGTGTTCCTGTTTCACTTTCGCTCGGCCCTGGTGGCCATTCTCACGCTGCCGCTCGCGCTGCTCCTCTCGTTCATTGCGATGAACTCACTGGGGCTGACGTCCAACATCATGTCGCTGGGCGGCATTGCGATCGCGGTCGGGGCGATGGTCGATGCCGCGATCGTGATGATCGAGGGCGCGCACCAACGCCTCGAACAAGATCCCGTGGCCGCGCACGATCCGGCGCGACGGCGAGCGATCATCATCGGCGCCGCGAAGGAACTGGGGCGTCCGCTGTTCTTCTCGCTGTTGATCATCACCGTGTCGTTCCTGCCCGTCTTCACGCTGGAAGCGCAAGAAGGGCGGTTGTTCAAGCCCCTCGCGTTCACCAAGACCTTTGCGATGTTCTTCGCGTCGGTCCTGTCGATCACGCTCGTCCCGCTCCTGATGGTCGCGCTCATCCGAGGACACATCATCCCGGCCGCGAAGAACCCGATCAATCGCGCGCTGGTCGCGCTCTACGCGCCGGTCGCGCGCCTCGCGCTGCGCTATGGGGCGGCGGTGGTGATCATGGCGTTCCTGCTCGTCGCGGCGACGATCCCGATCTACCGCTCGTTGGGGTCGGAATTCATGCCCCCGCTCAACGAAGGCACCATCCTCTACATGCCGACCGCGCTGCCGGGTATTTCGATCACCAAGGCTACGCAGGTCCTGCAGCAGCAGAACGCCCTCCTCAAGACCATCCCCGAGGTGGACACCGTCTTCGGCAAGGTCGGGCGCGCCGAAACCGCGACCGACCCGGCGCCGCTCTCGATGGCCGAGACCACCATCACCCTCAAGCCCGAGTCGGCATGGCGGTCGGGAATGACGTGGGACACGCTCATCGCCGAGATGGACCGCCTGGTGCGCTTCCCCGGGATGCCGAATATCTGGTGGATGCCGATTCAAACCAGGACCGAAATGCTGGCAACGGGTGTGCGCAGCGCCGTCGGCATCAAGATTTTGGGTCGGGATCTCGATGATATCGATCGCCTGGGAAAGGAGATTGAAGGGGCGTTGGCCGATCTTCCCGGCACGCGCAGCGCGTTCGCCGAGCGGGTGACCGGCGGGTATTACTTGGACGTCACGGTCGACCGGTGGCGGGCCGCGCGGTACAACCTGAGCGTCGCCGAGGTGGAGGACGTGATCGAGGCGGCCATCGGCGGCGTGAACGTGACGACGACCGTCGAGGGACGCGAACGGTATCCAGTCAACGTCCGGTACGCGCGCGAACTTCGCGAGGACCCCCAGAGCCTCAAGCGCGTCCTCGTGCCCACCCCGAGCGGCGCCCAGGTTCCGCTCGCCCAACTCGCCACAATCGACGTCGTCATGGGGCCTTCGATGGTCAGAGACGAAAACGGCTCGCTCTCCGGGATCGTCTACGTCGACGTGGCCGGCCGAGACCTTGGAGGGTACGTCCAGGATGCCAAGCGGAGGATCGCCGAGCGAGTCAAGCTCCCGGCAGGCACCTCGCTGATCTGGGCCGGGTCATACCAATACTTGCTGCGCGCGCAGGACCGCATGAAGATCGTGGTCCCGGTGACGCTCCTGCTGGTCTTCGTCCTGCTCTATTTGAATTTCCGCTCGGTCGCGCAGACCCTGATCGTGCTGCTCTCGATCCCCTTCGCTGTAGTCGGCAGCGTGTTCCTGCTGGCGATGCTCCACTACAACCTGAGTATCGCGGTGTGGGTGGGTATCATTGCGCTGGCGGGGGTGGCCGCAGAAACCGGCGTGGTGATGCTCATTTATCTCGATGAAGCCTATCATCGGCGGCGTGCCGAAGGTCGGCTGCAGACCCGAGCCGAGCTCATCGAGAGCGTGATTGAGGGAGCGGTCCACCGGGTGCGACCGGTCGTGATGACCGTGTCCGCGATCGTCTTCGGGCTCGTGCCGATCATGTGGAGCCACGGCGCGGGCGCGGACGTGATGAAGCGCATCGCGGCGCCGATGATCGGGGGGATGGTCACATCGACGCTGCTGACGCTGATCGTCATTCCCGTGATCTATGCGTGGTGGCGTGGCCGGTCGCTTTGAGCCTGTCCATGAATGGCCATCTCGGGAAGCAGCATTCGTCCGTCACGCTAGAGCGGCGTTGTCGCGAGGCGTTGCGTCCTCACGTACGCCACAGTACGCTCCGGGCGCAACGCCTCGCTCCGCCTTGCATCTGACCATTCCTGAACAGGCTCAAAGTGCCAGGCTGCTCAAAAAGTTCCAGCTGCAAGGCCGCAGGGAGGAGGAAACCGGAGCGTACTGGGTCGTACGTGAGGATTTCCGACGACCGAGAACGCAGCAGATGGACTTTTTCAGCAGCCTGTCAGTCGCCGAGCTGCTGAAGGAGCTTGGCGACCAGGCCGGTCCAGCCCGTCTGGTGGCTCGCGCCGAGGCCGGCGCCGTTGTCGCCGTGAAAGTACTCGTAGAACAGCACGAGGTCGCGCCAGTGGGGATTGCGCTGAAACGTGTCATTGTCCCCGTTGACCGGTCGCCGGCCGTCGGGGCCCCGCAGGAAGATCCTCGTCAACCGCCGGGACAAGTCCTCCGTGACTTCCCGAAGCGTCATCAATTTCCCCGAGCCCGTGGGGCACTCGACGGTGAAGCCATCGCCCAAGTAGTAGTGGAACTTTTGGAGCGATTCGAGGAGGAGGAAATTGACCGGAAACCACACCGGCCCCCGCCAATTGGAGTTGCCGCCGAACATCCCGGATCGAGACTCGGCGGGATCGTAATCCACGCGGTGTTCGGTCCCGTCGCAGACCAGCGTGTACGGCCGGTCGCGATGATAGGCGGAGAGCGAACGCACGCCGTAGGGCGAAAGAAACTCCCCTTCATCCAGCATCGTGCGTAACACGTGGCGCAATCGCTGGCGGTTGACCAGCGAGAGAAATCGCTGCACGTGGCCGTCGCCGGTCGTCCGCGTTTCCACATGATTGGCCAGCTCCGGCCGGTGTTCAATGAACCATTGCATGCGGCGCTTGAAACCGGGCACGCGATCGACCATTTGGGAGTCGAGCGTCTCCACCGCGAAGAGCGGGATTAAGCCGACCATCGAGTGGACCTTGAGCGGAAACGGCCGGCGGTCGGGTTGGTGGAGCACGTCGTAGTAGAACTGGTCCTCCGGATCCCAGAGCCCGATGCCCGAGCCGCCCAGGTTGTTCATCGCGCGGCAGATGTAGACGAAGTGCTCGAAGAACTTCGTGGCCACGTCTTCGTAGGCGGAGTTCTCCTGGGCAAGCTCCAGGGCGATGGCCAGCATGTTCAGGCAGTACATCCCCATCCAGCTTGTCGCGTCCGATTGTTCGATGTGCCCGCCGCCCGGGAGCGAGACGCTGCGGTCGAAGACGCCGATGTTGTCCAGTGCCAACAACCCGCCCTGGAAGATGTTCCGACCCGCGGCGTCCTTGCGATTGACCCACCACGTGAAGTTCAGCAGGAGTTTGTGGAAGACACGCTCCAGAAATCGGCGATCCGCCCGGCCCCAATGCTTCTTTTCGATCTTGTAGACCCGCCAGGCGGCCCAGGCGTGCACCGGCGGGTTGACGTCGCCCAATGCGCCCTCGTAGGCCGGTAACTGTCCGTTGGGGTGCATGTACCATTCGCGCAGAAATAACACAAGCTGTTCCTTGGCGAACGACGGATCCACGAGGGCCAGCGGGATGCAGTGGAAGGCGAGGTCCCACGCGGCGTACCACGGATACTCCCACTTGTCGGGCATCGAGACCACGTCGGCGTTGTGGAGGTGCGTCCATTCGTGATTGCGGCCGAGCAGGCGCTCGGGCGGCGGTTCCGGTCCCGCCGGATCGCCCCGGAGCCACCGGCTCACGTCGTAGTAGTAGAACTGCTTGCTCCAGAGGAGACCGGCGAAGGACTGCCGCATCACGTTGCGGGCGTCGGTTGACGCGCCGGCGGGGATGATGTCGGCGTAGAACTCGTCCGCTTCGCGCTGCCGCGTGTGCACGACCCGGTCGAAGTCCGCCCCGAAGAGGGACGCGCCGGCGGCGGGATCCTGATCGGTGAGGCGCAGCCGGACGGTCGCGGAGGCGCCGGGGCCGAGCGTCAACGCGTAATGAGCCGATGCCTTGGTGCCGACCGGCCGGGGATTGACGCTGTCGCGGTGGCCATGGACGATCGCGTCGTTGATGCCGTCTTTCACATAGGGCGAGAGATTGTCCGTGCCGAAGAGCCGGCGGTGATTGGTGTTGTTCTCGGTGAACAGCAGCTCGGGCCGTCCTTCGCAGACGAGCCACCGCCGTTCGTAGTAGTGATGCCGAAGCGCGATGATCTGGGTGTCGGAATGGCCGTCGCTCTTGCGGAGGCGCGGCAGCCGAGCGTCGAGCCCCCACGCCCAGGTGTTCCGGTACCAGATGGTCGGCAACAGGCACAGGGGCGCGGCCTCCGGTCCGCGATTGACGACGTGGATCTGAATGAGGATATCGTCGGGAGCGGCCTTGGCGTACTCGACGAACACGTCGAAGTAACGGTCCTCGTGAAAGACGCCGGTCTCCATCAATTCGAACTCGGGCCGGTTGCGGCCGCGTCGCCGGTTCTCCTCGACCAGTTGGGCATAGGGAAAGGCCGCGTGCGGGTACTTGTAGAGATACCGCATGTAGGAATGGGTCGGCGTCGAATCCAGATAGAAGTAGTATTCCTTGACGTCCTCGCCGTGGTTGGCTTCGTTGCCGGTCAGGCCGAAGAGCCGCTCCTTGAGAATGGGATCGCGTTCATTCCAGAGCGCCAGCGCGAAACAGATGTATTGGTGGCGATCGCAGAGACCGGCGAGGCCGTCCTCGGTCCATCGGTAGGCGCGGGAGCGCGCGTGATCGTGCGAAAGCTCTTCCCAGAACAACCCGTGGGGGCTGTAATCTTCCCGGACCGTGCCCCACGCGCGCTCGGCGAGATAGGGACCCCAGCGCTTCCAGTTCGTCGTTCGCCGCGCGTCGTTCGCCAGGCGTTGGGCCTCGGCGCTCCGGGCGTTCTCGGGGGTAGGCAAGGGCATGCTCAGCACTCCTGTGTCCGGCGGCTGGCCGGATCGGCCAGCACGACCAACGTGAGTCGCAGCACTTCTCCCAGGGACCAGGCCTGAAACGGGCATCCCCTGGGTGTATGTGGCGGATCACCGTCGGCGACCTCGGCGATGTGGCCGAGCCCGCCCTCGTCCAGGTGGCGGAGCAGCGGGGCGAGAAAACGCGTGCGGGCTTCCCGTCGCGCCCGCGCCGTGTTGCCTCGGACGCGGACCCATGCCTCGACAAACGGGCCGATCAGCCACGGCCAGACCGTACCCTGGTGGTACGCGGCGTCCCGCTCGGCCGCGCCGCCTTCCATGCGGGGGGCGTATCCCGGCTCGCCCGGGGCCAGCGACCGCAGGCCCATGGGGGTCCACAGCCGCTCCTCCACCGCGTCGACGACCCGCCGCGCGCGCTCAGGGTCGAAAAGGACGAGCGGGAGCCCGCCGACGGCGAAGATCTGGTTGGGGCGAAAAGCGGCGTCGGCGGCCCCGTTGCGATGATCGGGATCGACCACGTCGTAGGCGTAGCCCCCGGCGCTATTCCAGAACCGGGCGTGAAAGGCTTCGGTCCCTCGGGCGAACGTCCGTCGCCACCGGGATGAGAGCCGGGCGCCGACGTGAAGCGCGTTGAGCCACAGCGCGTTCACCTCGACCGGCTTGCCGATACGGGGCGTGACCGGCCGTCCGTCAACCATGGCGTCCATCCACGTCAGCGCCACACGGGGAACACCTGCCGCCAATAAGCCGTCCTCATCCAGATGAATGCCGTAGCGTGTGCCCTCGGCATACCCGCAGAGGATCTGTTCGATCGCCTCCTTCAGGATCGCGCGATCGTGGGGAGTGCCCTGCCGGCCGCGCGCCCTTGCGGCGTGCCAGTAGTCGTCGATCGCGATGATGTACCAGAGCGACGCATCAACCGAGTTGAACTCGGGCGCCTCACTCCAGTCCGGAAACCGATTCGGCAGCATTCCCTCGGACATCGCCCCCGCCCACTCGACGAGGATCGCGCGCGCCTCCTCCAGGCGGCCCGTGGCTAGGCAGAGACCGCGGAGCGCGATAAAGGTATCACGTCCCCAGTCGGTGAACCAGGGATAGCCGGCGACGATCGTGTGGCCCTTGCCGCGGCGGACGAGGTAGGCGTCCGCTGCGCGGTGCAAGCGCGAGGGGAATGCGGCGCGGCGACGGCGCTCGGCGGCGCGAAACGCGTTCCAGGTCCGTCGCGGGGACTTCTCAACGGGCCACGCGTCGTGCGCCTGCTCGTCCGCTCCCACCATCCACACGGCTGGTTCGCGCGAGAGGTCCCAGTAAAAGACGCCCGGCGAGGCGAGATCCTCGACGCAGTCCAGGCCACGTGCTTGTTCGTCGCGGTAAAAAAAGTGGCGGTACCAGTCCGGTTGATGGACATACGTTCCGTTGGTCGCGGCGGCGATGCCGGGCAGTCCGGGGTAGGGCCGCCACGCGATGCGGCCGTCGCGCTGCTCCGCGTCGAACCGGAAGGCCGGATTTTCGTGGTGCAGGGCGTGGTAGTCGCGGCCGGACAGCAAGGGCCGCATCCACAGCGTGACGCCGCGTCGGCGACCGCGCAGGCGCCAGGACAGAACCGCGACCGACGCTCCGTGGCGCACGAACAGCTCCTGCTCGATTTCCGTGCCGTCTTCGAGTCGGTAGCACCAGCGTGGCCAGGGCTCCGGAGCGAACCACGCGATCCGCGTTCGACCGTCCGGATGCAACACCTCGGGCGCGTACTGGTGGGTGGAGAGAGGATACGCGCCGGTCGGCGTCTCGATCCAGGCGTCCCAGCCGTTCACGAGCACGACCCGGCCGGTCGGCGGGGTCGTGGCGGCCAGCAGCAGCGCGTGGTAACGCCGCGTCCTGATACCGGACGTTGTGCCGGATGCGAATCCCCCGAGCCCATCGGCTTCCAGCCACTCTTCGTCGAGCGTGGGCGGCAACACTCAGACCATCCTTGGCGCGTGTCCCGATCGATCCGTCCCCGGTGATCCGAGCGGATCCGTTCGGAATTATCCTGATGCGACGCGAGCGGGGTGGGCCATCATTGTTTCAACTCGCCCGTGAGGACCACTTTCATGTTCTTCATGTCTTTCGGGTTGCCGTCGGGATGGTGGGCGACTTCCAGCACGTGCCATTTGGCGAGGTCCGCGGCGGGGAAGGTCCCGATGAACTGGCCCCGGCCCCCGGCGTCGCTCTTGAACGCGTAGTCGCCGGTTCCCACGCCGGCCATCTCCATCTTGGGTTTCATGTTGACGACCCAGACCGTATACATTGCATTCGGTTTCAGTCCTTGCGCTGCGATGATGATCTCTTGGGTTGCGGCGTCTTTGTCGACGATGGTCGCTTCGCCTTTGGCGTTCCCTCCGTCAGGACCGGGTGTCAACGGTAGGCGCTGCATCCCGGCGGCCCAGAGCGATGCAATCCCGGCTGCCAGGACCAGCGTGGTGAGCATCGTGGCGACGCGGCGGAAGTGATTCTTTTTCATGTCTCCCTCCTCGGGGTGTCGATGATTCGACGGGCTGATTTGAAAATCGCGGTGAGCATGGGCGCCGTAAGGCGACCCGTCTGGGTATTTTGCCGGCTGGGATGATACGACGCGATGAGCGTGACGCCATCCGACAAGAGATGTAGGGCCCCATGAGAGAACAGGGGACGAGGTGTTGGAATCGGAAGTCCGGCATCGGCACGCGAGGCGAGGTAGGCGTCGAATGCGATCCTGCCGAGAGCGACTACGACGCACCCCTTGGGTAGCGACGCCAGTTCCCGCAGAAGGTACGGACGGCACGCGGCCAATTCCTCGCGGGTGGGCTTGTTCTCGGGTGGCGCGCACCGCACCGCGGCGGTGATGTAGGCGTCGTTTAACACCAGGCCGTCGTCGCGGTGTGTGGAGGTCGGCTGGTTGGAGAAGCCGTTCTGATAGAGGGCGCGCGCCAGCCACTCGCCGCTGGAGTCGCCGGTGAACATACGGCCCGTGCGATTGCCCCCGTGGGCGGCGGGTGCGAGACCCACGATCACCAGCCGCGCGAGCGGATCGCCGAACCCGGGCAACGGCCGCCCCCAATAGGTGTCGCCACGGTACTGCCGTCGTTTCTCGATCGCCGTGCGCTCGCGGTGGGCGACGAGGCGGGGGCAGCGGGTGCAGGCAACGATGTCGTCTTGGAGGCGGGTGAGCATCGGCCACGGATTGTACGGCGCAGTCGTCCGACGAGTCCAGCCCCCTCTGCGAAATCCGCTTGCGCGAACCCGTCGTGTTTGACTATAGTACCTTCTCGCATCCTCAAGAGAAGCCCGGTACGATGTGCGCGCGTTCTTAAGAATTGAAGGCCTAACGGACGATGACCGTGCCGCCGTGAGCAGCGCACTGGACGCCGTGGAGGGCGTGCTGGACGCCGAGGTATCGCTGGAAGACGCGATGGTGTCGGTCCTCTATGACATCCGGGTCGACACGCCCATGCTGGTTGCCGCTCTTCAACAGGCGGGCTATGATGCTCGCCCCGTTTGATCCCCTGCGGGCCACGGCGCCGCCGATCGACCTCCTCGACGGCTGTTCCCCCACCCTCCGGCGCGTGTTGCACGTCGTTCACGAATTGCTGGATGAGCCGCATCACGCCACCGATGCCAAGTCCGTGATCGCGCTCTATGGCGCGCGAGACCTCGGCCTGGATCCTGATGACGTCGAGCAGGCATGCGAGGACATCGCGGCGCAGGTTCAGCGGGTCTACCCGCCGGGCACCGTGGGAGACATCTACCGCACGCTGCTCACACTCGGCCAACCGTGGCGCACGCGCTACCCGCTGCTCGACCTCTCCGGGATGATCGGCGATCATCACGACGATGATCCGGGAGGCCCCGAGCTGGTCGGTGTGCGCGTGTCGACGCTCGCGCACACGCTGATTCCATTGGACCGCCCGCCGCTCTTGCCGATCGGCTTGTTGAACGGGAGCGACCATGGCGACGCCCTGATCCCTCCGCATAACCTGTCGGAACTGTGGACGGCGCTCGAACACATCCGGCAGGACCCCGCCGAGTCGCTCGACGATCTGATGGAGGTGCTGCCGGGGCCCGACTTTCCGACCGGGGCGGTGATCTGGGGCCTCGATCCCGTGCGGGAGCTGTACGCCACCGGCGCAGGGTCCTTGGTTGTGCGCGCCTCGATCGAAGAGGAACTGCAGGGGGTCAGGACGCGCGTTTCGATTGCGAGCCTCCCGCCCGGAGTGCTGGTCAAGACCGTGCTGTCCGAAATCCGGGAATTGGCGCGGCGGGGCCGAGTGCCGCTGATCCAGGTGGACGATCTGTCCGCCGGGGCGCGAGTCCGTGTGCTCATCGATGCGCCCAAGACACTCAGCACGTCCGAGCTCAAGGCGCTGCTCTTCGCCGAAACCTCGTGCCAGCGGATCATTTCGTGTCGATTGGCCTTTGACGGCGATCGTGGCGCCGCGGTTCGACCGCTGTCCGAATGGCTGGCCGAAGCGAACCGCCGGTGTACCCCGGCATGGCGCCCCAAACACGGCCCCATTCTCGATCGGGTGCCGACCCTTCGCGAGATTCTGGATCGCGGCGGCTATGAGAGCCCGTTGTTCGATTTGAGTGATGACCGTCGGACGAAAATCCTGACGGGGTGACGCGCTACCGGGGGAGGCGACATGGATGACGTCAGGGGGATCCTAGGGAAGGTGACGGCTCAAAAGCTGCCGTTGGATCTGTTGTTTGATGGCGGAGGTCCTGGGTGCGCTGGCCGCCTCTTGGGAATCCGGAGGCTCGGGGATACCGAAGGACTGGCGTTCGAAGTGACATCGGGCGACGTGCCGCAGGGGGTGGCGGTGGTGAGAGTCCGGGTGGTCGTGGAGCGGGCCCTCTATGAATTCGCCGTGCCCGTTGTCCGCCAAGCCGAAGACATCTTCCCGGTCTTTGTGACCCGCTCTCCGTCCGAGATTCATACGGTGGAACGGCGGACCCACCCCCGCGTCACGCCGTCCCCGACCACGCGGCTCCGCGCCGCGATGACGATGACCGGACCGTGGATCCAGGTCGAGCTGTACAACATCAGTCAAGGTGGAGCCGCGTTCTCCTCATCCGACATCGGGATGTTGACGGTGGGACACACGGTCCCCCGGCTCGAACTGACCCTGGATGACGGCAATCCCATCCTGACGTCCGGCACGGTCAGGAATGTGTTTATGATCCGGTATCCGCGGGAGATCGGGCCGGTGTACGGAATCCAATGGGGGCGACTCTCGGCCGAAGAGCAGTCCCGCCTCACCGCGTACATCGCGGCCAAGCGGTCATAGGGCTAAGAACGCCCTTCGTCGTCAAGCACCCGGTGCGCTCCTAGGTGACGAGGTAGACGGTGTCGTGCTCGCGGGCATGGTCGGTCACCTTGAGTCCCACCGTTTGTCCCGTTTCCGCTCTTGATACGGGTTGATGCTCGACTTCCATCGACTCGACGGTTTGGTGGAAATCGGTGGTGTGGCCCCTCAGATGGATCCGGTCGCCGACCTGCATCGCGCGATCGGTCAGCGAGACGACGGCGACGCTGAGGTGGGAGTAGTAATGGGTGACGACGCCGATCTTGAGTTCATTGGGTGGTATGACCGGCTCTGGAGCCGGGACCGGCGCAACGAGACGGCGCGTGACGGCCGCCCGCCGACGCACTCCACCCGTGGCTTTCCGCGGTTTCATGGGCGTCTTCTTGGCGATGGCCTTTTTTGCCGGGGCCTTTTTTGCGGTCGCTTTCTTGGTTGTGGTCTTCTTGGCGGCGGTTTTTACCGTAGCTGTCTTTTTTGTTGGTCGTGCGGTCCGTGTCTTCGCCGCGGCGGACGCGCGGGAGCGCGCCTTCGGTTTGGTTCCAGTGCGTGACGCGGAGCGCGAGCGAGACGGGGAAGGTTTCTTCGCGGCGATTTTTTTCTTCGGCGACGTTGAACGCGAGGTCTTCATCGGCATAGTTTGTCCCTCCCGAGCGTGCTGAGCGTTCCGCCAAACTGACTTTTCGTTTCAGGAGCTTCGCTGTTCGATCGGCCGGTATTCCCGGTCATGGACTCCTTCGTAAATCTCCGTGGGGCGGAAGATATGATTGTCCTGGATTTGTTCGACCCAATGTGCCAGCCATCCTGCGACGCGGGCTATGGCGAAGACGGGCGTGAAGAAGTCGGGTTCGATCCCCATCTTCTGATAGACGATCCCCGAATAGAAATCCACGTTGGGGTAGACGCCCTTCGGAGCTAAGCGCGTGAGGGCTTCGCGCTCGACCGCCTCCGCCACCTCATACAAGGGCGACTTGCCGTAGCGGGCGAACAGTTCCTTGGCAAGCGACTGCAAGATGACCGCCCGGGGATCCTTCACCTTATATTCCCGGTGCCCCAGCCCCATGATCTTGGCCCCCGTGGCCAACTGGCTCTCCAGGTAGGCGCGCGCGTTGCCAGGGGCCCCGATCTCGCGGAGCATCAGCAGGACCTCTTCGTTCGCGCCTCCGTGGAGCGGGCCCATCAACGTCCCGATCGCGGACGACGCGACCGTGTAGGCGTCCGCCAGCGTGGAGGCCGTCACCAGGCCGCTGAACGTGGAGGCGTTCATCGTGTGCTCGGCGTGGAGGATCAAGCAGACGTCCAAGACTTTGGCGACCAGGGGATCCGGCGCCTTCCCCGTCAACATATAGAGAAAATTGGCGGCGTGGTCGAGATCGTCCTGCGGCGGGATCGGGTTGTCGCCGCGCCGCATCCGGGCATAGGCCGCCACGATCGTCGGGAGCTTCGCCACCAGACGCACGACCGAGCTGTACTGGATCTCGCGGTCTTTCACGTTTTTCGCGGGATAGAACATTCCCAGCGCGGCGACCGCGGCCTGGAGGGCGTCCATCGGATGGCCGCCCTCGGGGAGGCATTTCATCAGGTCGGTGATCCGGAACTTGATCTGGCGGTGCGCGACGAGATCGGCGTTGAACTTCTCCAGTGCCGGTCGGTCGGGGAGATCGCCGAAGATGAGGAGGTAGACGGTTTCGATGAACGTACTTCGCTGAGCGAGGGCTTCGATGCGGATCCCGCGATATGCTAACAGCCCCTTCTGTCCGTCGAGGTAGCTGATCTTGGATCGAGCGGCCGGGATTCCCTCGAGGCCGGGCGAGTAGCACTGCGCCGCCTCCGTTGAATCAAGGCGTTGGGTGTCCGGGTTCTTGAGGCGCCGTGCCGCTTCCGCCATGACCGTTCCCCCTTTCGAGCTTGCGCGAGCGCGTGAGAGGCTCTGTCGTCTGAGCCGTATCCCAGCGCGGATCGCGGGGATCATTTTAGGAGAGGCGTCTGGGGATGTCAACCGGAAGAATCTAAGCAGAAGCCGAGTCCTCTCGCAGCCTCGGGCCGGGAAGGCAGGCCCTGCGTTGCGCTTAGCAAGCTCGGATGGAAGGCGCTACGACGCGTCGCGAAGCAGCGCCAGAAAGACCGCGCCGTACTGAGAGAGCTTCTTGGGACCCACGCCGCTGATGGCCAGCAACTCGGACTCGGTCAGCGGGCGGCGTTCGACCATCTGCATCAGGACGGCGTCGGAGAAGACGAGGTACGCGGGGATCCCGCGGCCGTCCGCGAGCTGTTTGCGCAGGGATTTCAGTCGCGCGAGCAGGCCGCCGTCCGCGGTGTCGACATCGACAGGCCGGCGCGGCCCGCGCCGCGAAGCGGGCGTGGCCGCGACGCGGACCTGCGGCGCGGCCAACAAGTCGATTCCCAGGCAGACGTCGCACGCGGTCTCGCACGCCGCGATGGTCTCTCCCAGGTACGCCACCAGGCTGCGGTGGCGGCACGCGCGCCGGTCGGCCCAGGCAAACATTTCGCGCGTCTGCTCCCGCGCGCGGGTCTTCTGCGCGGCGTCTTCGACGCCGTCCAAGAACCGTTCGTAGCTGAGGACCTCCGACCACGAGTAAAACAGGATGCAGTCGCTCGCCACGCCGTCGCGCCCCGCGCGACCGATCTCCTGATAATACCCCTCCAGGCTCTTGGGCATGTCCCGGTGGATCACGTAGCGGATGTTGGGTTTGTCGATGCCCATCCCGAAGGCCACCGTCGCCACCACCACGTCGATGTCGTCCCGCCGGAAGGCCTCTTGAGCCCGCGACCGCTCGGCGGAGTCCATCCCGGCGTGGTACGGAAGCGCCGCCACGCCGTGCCCGCGCAGAAACTCGGCGGTGGCTTCCACGCTTTTCCGGCTCAAGCAATACACGATGCCGCTCTGGCCCTTGTGGTCGCGGATGAGCCGGAGAATGGCGGTCTTGGTCTCTCGCCCTCCCTTCTTATAGACGTGCAACCGGAGGTTCGCACGAAAGAATGACCCGCGGAATCGCCGGGGCTCGTTCATGCCGAGTTGGCGTTCGATGTCGGCTACGACCTCCTCGGTGGCGGTGGCCGTGAGCGCCAGGACGGGGACGCCCCCCAAGCGCGCCTTGAGCCCGGAGAGATTACGATACGCGGGGCGGAAATCGTGGCCCCACTGGCTGATACAGTGCGCCTCGTCCACCGCGATGAGTCGGATGTCGCAGGACACCAGCACGTCGCGGAGCGAGGCCTCGATCCCCTCCGGCGCCGCGTAGACCAATTCGTAGCGCCCCGCGCGAAGCGCCTGGACCCGCTCGCGACGTTCGTCCGGGTCCAGGCTGGTGTTGATGAAGGTCGCCCGGATCCCCAACTCGGTCAGCGCGTCGACTTGGTCCTTCATCAGGGCGATGAGCGGCGAGACCACCAGCGTCGTGCCGCCGAGGATCCGGGCCGGGATCTGGTAGGTGAGCGATTTGCCGGCTCCGGTGGGCATGACCCCGGTGCAATCGGCGCCGGCGAGCACCGCTTCGATGATCGCTTCCTGGCCCACGCGGAACTCCGCGTAGCCGAACGTGGCGCGCAGCACCTCGCGCGGCGTCAGCCCCACGGACGTCGGGGCGACGGCGTCCAAGTCCTCGGCCAGCGTTCGAAGCCGGGCGATCGTGTCAGGATCGAACAGGTCGGGCCGGGTGCGATACGCCGCGCGGAGGCGTTCGAAGCGCGTGCGACACGCCAAGCGGTCGTCAACACTCGATGGGGTGGCGGCGACGAGGCGGGCCAACGCGTCCACGTCGTGGAGGATTTCCGGCTTCGAGAGCGAAGTGGTCACGGCGCGCACCATTCGGTCCGTTACGAGATCGGACGCGCGGGGCGGTGCCACCACGCGAGCACCGCCCCGAGGAGTAAAAACTCGATGAGGGTGTCGGCGGCCATGGCGAGCGAGAAAGGGATGGGGTGTCCCAGGAAGATCGCCAGCCGAAACTGCGCGGGGATCGCCGCCACGGCGCCGAGGGCGACAACGAATAGCACCCCCTTCTTGGGGGCAGGCGCCCAGACCGCGGCGGTCGTGGCATAGATCCAGGAGACGGCCAGGCCGGAGAGCAGGCACACGAGCGTGCCCCCGACGAGGTTCCAATGTGGAGACGGAATACCCGAGAGATAGAGGAAGACCAAACCGCCGGGATCCTTCGCCCCCGCTTCGCCGAACGTCCACATCCCGTCTCGAAGATCGGGCGCATACTCGATGAAGATCTGCTGGAGCTGGGGCGACACCGGAATTTTTTGGAAGAACGCCGCGTTGTAGGGCAGCACGAACCACGCCACCAGCGAGTAGATCTCCATGACCAGCCCGCCGATTACTCCTGCTGCGATTGTCCGCCCGATCTGCATCATGCGAGTCCCTGGACGACGGCTGGGCAGTATAGCGGAGGAGGGGCGGCAATAGCAATTTTCTTTCCTTTGCCCCGTGCTTTCGGGTATCATCACCGCTGGTCAGAAGAGGAGTGCCTATGAGTCGATCGGTTGCGAGTGGGGCAACTACGTTCCGCGTCGTCCTCATCAAACCATCACATTACGATGACGAGGGATACGTCATCCGCTGGATGCGGTCCTGCATCCCGAGCAATACGCTGGGCTGCTTGTACTCGATCACCGAGGCGCTCAAGACGTCGGGGCGGCTGGGGCCCGACGTCGACGTGGTGATCGACGTGTACGACGAGACCAACCAGCGCATCCCGATCAAGAAGATCATTCGGCAGTTGACCGCGCCGGGCGCGGGCGGCGTCATCTGTCTCGCCGGGGTCCAGTCCAACCAGTTTCCCCGGGCGATCGATTTGGCGCGCCCGTTCCGAGCGGCGCATCTCCCGACGTTGATCGGAGGGTTTCACGTCAGCGGCTGTCTTTCGATGCTGGAGAAGATGCCGGAGGATTTGACGTCGGCGATGGCCGAAGGCATCACGCTGGTGGCCGGTGAGGTCGAAGAACGCTGGGGAGACGTCCTCGATGACGCCTTCCATGGCCGCCTCAAACCGCTGTACGACTTTCTGAAGGATCTGCCGAACCTCCAGGGCCAGGCGATGCCGCTGCTGCCGGCCGACGCCGTCTCGCGCTACGTCGGACAGATGACGACGTTCGACGCGGGGCGGGGCTGTCCGTTCGAATGCAGTTTCTGCACGATCATCAACGTCCAAGGGCGCAAGTCGCGCAGCCGGACCGCCGACGACATCGAGGCCATCATCCGCGAGAATCACCGCCGCGGGATCAAGCGGTACTTCATCACCGACGACGATTTCGCGCGCAACAAGCACTGGGAATCGATCTTCGATCGGATCATCCTGCTGCGCGAACGAGACAAGATCGAGATCTCGTTCATTCTCCAGGTGGATACCGCGAGCCATCGCATCCCGCGGTTCGTGGAGAAGGCGGGCAAGGCCGGCTGCCGGAAGGTGTTCATCGGCCTGGAGAACGTCAATCCCCAGACGCTCAAGGACACGGGCAAGAAGCAGAACCAGGTTCACGAGTACCGGGACATGCTCCAGGCGTGGCGCAAAACCAACGCCGTGACGTACGCGGGGTACATCATCGGCTTCCCCAATGATACGTACGAATCGGTGATGCGAGACGTCGAAACCTTAAAGCGCGAGCTGCCGCTCGACCTCGTGGAGTTCTTCGTCCTGACCCCGTTGCCGGGGTCCGAAGATCACCAGATCCTGGTGAAGGAAGGCGCGTGGCTCGAGCCCGACATGAACCGCTACGACACCGAGCACCCGTGCGCGATCCACCCGAAAATGTCCCCGGACGAGTGGATGCGGACGTACCACGACGCCTGGAAATCGTTCTACACGTGGGAACATATCGAGACCATTTTCAGGCGCCGGCGCGCCGAGGGCCATAGCGTCGGGAAGATGGTGGGGCAGATACTCTGGTTCCGCGGTTCGATGTTTGTCGAGGGCGTCCACCCGCTCCAGGCGGGTATCATCAGGCGCAAACACCGGTCGGAGCGGCGGCCGGGATTTCCGCGAGAATCTATCCCGGTCTTCGCGTGGCGTCGAGCGCGCGAGGTGGCTTCCGAGATAGTGGGGACGCTCAGTCTCGTCTGGAAGCTGCACCGACTGAGCAAGCGGGTCATGAACGATCCCGCCGCGCACTCCTACCGGGATGAGGCCATGACCCCGTCCCCGCGCCAGCCGATCCCGCTCAGCCTCAAGGTGCTTCCGGCGGAGCCGACCCCGGCGGGTCGGTAAATTCCATCCGCCGGATCGTCAGCTTGCACGATTGCTTGTCCCGCTCGATGATGAGCGTCCTGGAGTCGTAGCGCGCGTCGGCGGTCTGGCCGGTAGCGAATCCCTCGCACGGCGTGCCCGCCTTATCGGCCCGGACGTCCATGGTGCCGATCGTCAGGGAGTAGGCCGACATGTTGAAGTTGGCGAAGTAATTCAATTCGGTGATCGTCGCGACGCCCTGGGCCATGATCGGAGCCGTGGGCTCAGCCGCCATAGCAGGAGCGCCTGACAGCGCGAGGACCGTGAGCAGGAGAAGTGCCGGAGTCAGGCCTTGCTGAGGCGCGTGGGGTTGCATGGTCCGGCGATTCTACTGAAGGCCGTGGCGGATTGCAAAGTGGGCTAGCGCTGCGGTACGATCCGGCCGTGCCGACCAGCCCGTCCAAATCGCTCGACACGTTCCCGAATCCGAATCCCGAACGCGACTACGAGATCCGGTTCGAGTGCCCGGAATTCACGTGTCTGTGCCCTAAGACCGGTCAGCCGGACTTCGCCATGATCCGTATGCGGTACATCCCCGAGCGGCTGTGCGTCGAGTTGAAGTCCTTGAAACTCTATCTGTGGTCCTACCGCAACGAGGGCGCGTTTCACGAAGCCGTGACCAACGCGATCCTCAACGACCTGGTCTCGACCATCCAGCCCCGCTTCGCCGAGATCGAGGGCGACTTCTTCGTGCGCGGCGGGATTCACACCGTCGTCACGGCCCGACACCGCGCGCCAGGATTTAACCCGCAGCCATGACCGTCTGGGCGCGACTGCACGTGGCAGCGCTCGCCTTTTGGGTGGGCGTGATGCTGTTCTTCTCAGGCCTGCTTGCGCCGATCGCGTTCCAGACTTTTCCTCAGGCCCAGGCCGGGGACTTGATGAACAAGCTCTTTGCGCCGTATCACATCGTGGGCTACGTCTGCGGCGGCGCGGCCCTGCTGACCGCGTGGTTCGCCGGCGGGTTTCGCGGCAAGGTCCGCAACGCGCTGCTGATCGCGATGCTGGGCGCCACGCTCTATGCAGGACTGGTCCTCTCGCCCGAAGCGCGCACGCTCCGTGCCGAGTTGCGCCAGACCGACACCACGACCGAGAACCCCGAGACCAAGGCGCGCTTCGACAGACTCCACCGCCGCGCCGTGGTGCTCAACGGGGCCATCCTGATCGGCGCGATGACCGCCTTGGTGTGGGCCGTGGTCTCTCCGCCGCGCCGATCGAAATCTTGAGGATCACTTCACCTGTGTTCATGGAGGACGTATGACACAACCTATCCAGCCGCAAAACCTCAAGATGGCCGCCACCTGGAATGCCGGCGGGCAGCACTACGATCGAATCAGCCAGACCATCGCTGACTCGATCGAACACTGTGTCAATCGACTGGCGCCGCGGTCCGGCGAACGTGTGCTCGACGTGGCCACCGGCACCGGCTGGACCGCGCGCCGCGTGGCCGCGCGAGGCGCCACGGTGACCGGCGTGGATCTGGGCCTCGACCTCATCGAGGCGGCCAAGGCGGCTGCGGCCGAGGCCCGGCTCAATATCGACTTCCGAGTCGGCGACGCCGAGAAACTCCCCTTCGACGATCAGAGTTTCGATGCGGTTACTTCGACCTGCGGGGTCATGTTCGTCCGAGACCCTGAGGCGGCCGCCGCCGAGCTGGCGCGCGTCTGTAAAAAGGGTGGCCGGCTCGGGCTCACCACCTGGCCTAGCGATGGAACCATTGCGGGCCTGTTCAAGGTCATGAAACCCTACATGCCGGAACCTCCCTCGCCACCGCCCCCCTCTCCGTTCGCGTGGGGAAACCCGGAGCGGGTGAAACAACTGCTCGGCTCAGCCTTCAATCTGCGATTCGAGACCGGCACAACGGTCCTCCGCGAGCCCAGCGGTCTGGCAGTCTGGGACATATTCGTGGCAGGCTATGGCCCCACCAAATCACTGGCCGCGAACCTCGCACCAGACCGCCGAGAGAATTTGAAGCGAGACTTTATCGCCTACCACGCCGGTTTTAAGACCGAACTCGGCGTTGCCATGCCGCGTGACTATCTGGTGACGATCGGCGTCCGGAAGTAGCGCTGGATCGGGTTGGCCGGATGAGGACGACCGTCAAAGATGGGATGAAAGTGAATCTCAAGCTTCCATAATTTTCAGTGTGAGACTGCGCCCCTCGCGCCCCGCTTGCTCTAATCGCCGGAAGTGGACTAAACTTAGTCTAGTTTGTGGAGCAACCCATGGCCAAGGTGAATGTGCACGAAGCAAAGACCCATCTGTCCAAACTCGTTGACCAAGCCGGGGCCGGAAAGGAAATCGTCATTGCCAAAGCCGGAAGGCCCGTGGCCAAGCTCGTTCCGCTTCAGCAACACCGTCCGCCTCGCAAGAAGGGTCTTCTCAAAGGGAAAATCCGAGTCGGCGACGCGTTCGACGCGCCGCTCCCGCCGGAAGTCTTGAGCGCTTTTGAAGGTTCTCGCCGGCGATGAGAATCCTGCTGGACACTCACCTCGTGCTCTGGTGGCTGTCTGGTGACAAACGGATGCCGCGTGAGGCCGATGCCCTTATCGCCGATACGGAGAACGAGGTCTACGTCAGTGCGGCCTCCATCTGGGAGGTCGCCATCAAGGTTGCGCTGGGTCGGATGAAGGGCGACCCGGGAGCCATCGAGGCGGCGATCATCCCGAGTGGGCTCAGCGAGCTTCCCATCACGGGGCGGCACGCAGCCCACGTGTCGAAGCTCCCCATGCACCACCGTGATCCCTTCGACCGCGTGTTGATCGCCCAGAGTCTGGTGGAACCGATGCGACTCCTCACGAGCGATACCGCGCTCGCAAGGTACGGCGAACTTGTGCTGTTGGTCTGACCGCGACGTGCGCGCGCCTGGACACGCTCCATCGCCGTGCCGCGACGCTAAGCGAGGCGATTCTTATCGTGGCGATGATGGCGCTGGTCTGGGCCGTGGTATCACCGCCGAAACGGCAGAAGTGACGAAAATAAATCTGTCCCCAATTCTTTCACAATTCTTTCAACGCGCTGATTGTTGCGGCCCTTGTTTTGGCAAATTGATCTTGATATATTCGCGCGTGCCCCCGAGGTAGTCCTCATACGCACCCATGGCAGCTCAGACCAAAGTGCGTCGGATTTCACGAAAACGAAGCAAGCCGTATCGTATTTCCGAGGTCCCTTCGCATTCTATAGCGAACGAAGAAGCGGTTTATCGTGCCCGCGTTGAAAACGATGCCGGGAAAACCCCGCTCATTCCTTCGCTGATTGATCTTTTTGCCGGAGCTGGAGGGATGACTCTGGGATTTGCCCGGTTACACCGGTTCAAGTCGGTTTGGGCGAACGATTTTAATGAACATGCCGCTCGGACTTATAACGCAAACTTTGGAGATCATTGTGACGTCGGCGATATCGTAGATCTTCTGGAGAGTCCGCGAGTTAAAATCCCCAAGGCCGATGTCGTAATCGGGGGACCGCCGTGCCAAGGATTCAGCCTCCTGAATAAGAAGCGTGACGGAGATCCTCGCAAGGAACTTTGGCGTCCGTTCATGGAAGTAGTCGATCGTTCAGGGGCCTCGGTCTTCGTAATGGAAAATGTACCTCAGCTTCTGGGCTCCTTCGAGCACGGGGAAATCATCGGTGTGGCTGAAGCGATGGGTTTCAAATTAAAATGGGCGAAGTTGTGCGCGGCGGACTATGGGGTACCGCAGACCAGATGGCGTGCCTTCATTGTCGGATGCAACTTTGCCGACCCTGGTACCGTATTTCCACCCAAGAAGACGCATTTCAATCCTAAGAACGGGCATCGTCGAGCTTTTTCCGAGGAATTTGACGAGTTTATCGAGAAACCGGAGCCTTGGCGGACCGTTCGAGACGCCATAGGGGATCTGCCCGTTCCATATGGGACGGAGATCCGCCGAGAACGTCCGCCGCTTGATCTCCATGTCGGACGAACTCCTACCGCCATCAGTTTGAAGCGGTACAAAGCGATCCCGTTGGAAGGGATGAACAGGTTCGACCTCCAGAGAAAAGCGCCCCATTTGACGCCTGCGTGTTGGATCCGGAAAACGTCGGGCGGTACCGACCTATTCGGTAGGCTGTGGTGGGACCGACCGGCGTTCACTTTGAGAACCGAATTTTTTAAACCGGAAAAGGGCCGCTACCTACATCCGATCGATCATAGACCGATAACGCACCGAGAGGCCGCCAGGCTGCAATCGTTTCCGGATGACTTCAGATTTGAGGGATCGAAGATAGAAATTGCCAAGCAAATCGGCAATGCAGTGCCTCCGGTATTGGCGGCTCGTGTGGCCGACTCCGTCTACGCGCTCATGCTGACTAAGCCCCGCCGTTGAATGTGGCTGATGTCTTCAGCAAGAAGAAGCGAAGTTGGATCATGGCTCGCGTGCATGGAGGGGACACGAAGCCGGAAATGCTTGTGCGCAGGCTTGTTCATGGAATGGGGTTTCGGTATCGTCTGCACGTCAGGACACTGCCGGGTAGTCCGGACATCGTCCTGCCCAAACATAAGAAGGTCGTATTCGTCCACGGCTGTTTTTGGCACGGCCACCGCGGCTGCCGCCGTTCTCAGCGGCCGACGTCGAATAGAGCATTCTGGGATAAGAAGATCGACGGAAACTTGGTAAGGGATCGTCTGTCCAGACAAAGGCTCAAACGATCGGGGTGGGCTACGCTGGTTGTGTGGGAATGCAAGACGCGCGATCCGGAGCGGTTGAGAAAACGACTGGCGACCTTCTTGCGAGGCAACTGACGAATGAGTGCCAGAGACCGGCTTCGAAAATTCCTTGAGGCCAACGTCGGTAAGATCGTTACAACTCATCAGCTCCGCGAGGTTGCGAAAATCAGCGAGTATGCACGCCGGATACGTGAACTCCGGGACCAGGAGGGTATGCAGATCCGCTCTCACGTCGACCTGCATA
This sequence comes from Nitrospirota bacterium, assembly GCA_016201825.1. Lineage (GTDB taxonomy): Bacteria > Nitrospirota > Nitrospiria > 2-01-FULL-66-17 > 2-01-FULL-66-17 > 2-01-FULL-66-17. Next base: position 29,590 of record JACQCD010000011.1, read on the forward strand.
CTCTTAAACCTGGCCAATATGTTCTGGAAACGATCGAGCGAACACCTGCCATCGATAGGGGTATCTCGCCGCAACTCCGGAACGAAATCTTGGAACGCAACGGTTATACGTGCCAATTATGCGGTGCCGGCCCTGGCGACCCCGACCCATTTAATCCCCAACGTAAGGTCCGCCTTCACATCGACCACCGGCTCCCCATTAGCCAGGGCGGAACAGATGCCCCTGAGAATCTGAGGGTGCTGTGCTCAGCGTGCAATCAGGGACGGTCGAATATTCAGACGCCGAGTGAGTCGGCAAGAAATATTCTGGCTCGCATACGTCGGCTGTCTCGGTCTACTCAAAAAGAAATTTTTGAGGCTCTAAAGCGTACCTTCCGATAGGAAAAAGGCTGAGGGGGCAAATCTTTGTGCGCCAGGCGAAGCCTGGGAAAGGGGGAAGCCATGTAGAGCGAGGGTGGAAACCTTTCGATGGAACCCAGCAGGTACCCACCCCTGCCCGGCAACGGAAGGGCATCCAGCCGGAAGCGA
>JACQCD010000136.1 GCA_016201825.1 Nitrospirota bacterium
ACTGAGTGGTGAGTCCAGTGTCCGATTTCCACCGCTTTACGGAGGCGCTCCGCAAGAATACGCGCGTTCCCTGCGTTCGTATTCGGGAGCATCACCGCAAATTCTTCGCCTCCATACCGACACGAGAAATCACTCAAACGCGCCGCTGTCTTGAGTTTTTGTGCGACGGCGTGCAGAGCCTCGTCCCCTGCAGGATGGCCGAACGTATCATTGAAGCGCTTGAAATGGTCGATATCGACCATGACCAGCGAGAGAGGGGTGTGCTGTCGGTCCGCGCGGTGGACCTCTTCCTCCATCCGCATTTCAAACGCCCGACGATTTCCCAGGCCTGTCAACGGATCGGTGAGACTCTGGGCTTGCAGTTGGATATTCGCCGCTTCCAACTGGTGGTGATACGCTTCAAGCTGCCGTTCGTACTGCGCGCGCTCGGCATCCCTCTGCCGCAGCTCTGCGACATGACGCCGCAATTCCAATTGTGCCATCACTTGGCGAGACAAGGCCTGCAACGTGTGGTGTTGTTCATCGGTTAACGTGCGTGGAGTGCGATCGAACACGCACAACGTCCCTAAGGCGAAACCGGTCGATGTCACGAGCGGAATGCCGGCATAAAAGCGAATATACGGGTCCGCCATGACCATCGGGTTCTCGGCAAACCGTGGGTCTTTCCTGGCATCCGACACCACGAGCATTTCCGAGGGATGCAAAATCGCGTGGGCACAGAAGGACACGTCGCGTGAGATCTCGGTCATCTCCACCCCCTTGCGTGCCTTGAACCATTGGCGATGTCGATCGACGAGAGTCACTAAGGAGATGGGCGTCTCGCAAATGTGGGGGCGAGATGGACGATCGTGACCTGCTTGAGATCCGCCGACGTCGTGGTCACGTTCCAGGTCCCCGCGTAGGTCTGGCTCACGCCGCGCACCGTCTGCACGGGGTTCGGATAGACCTGGTACGACGGCAAGAGCGCCGCGTTTGTGCCGTCGTAGGGGGCAAGGCTGCCGCTGACGACGTTATCGATCGCTTGGGCCAGCAGGGCCTCCGCGACCTGACTCGTCATCCGCACCGCCGTGTTCCGCAGATCATTCTGGAGGTTCGCCTGGATCGACGTGATGGTCAGGCTCAACAACCCCAAGATCCCGACGACGAGGATCACGAGCGCCGCCATCAGCTCGATCAATGTGACCCCGGCTTGCCCCTCCCGGGCGACGGCGCGCTTATGACACGACACAGTTGGCCCCATTGAGCCCTCCTTCGCGAATCCGCGCCTGGTTCAGGAGGATGCACTTGGCCAGCGCCGGCAGGCGCGACGACTGGACGACGAACCGGAGGCCAGCGCCGGGCACGAACGCCCAGTTGGTCTCGCGCGCCATCCCCTGCTTGTCGAAGATGATCACGGTTCCGGTCGGGTCCGCACCGTCCAGGGTCAGCGACAGGCCTCCAGAGAGGGTCTTGGTCCGGACGGAGCCGGCGAGTTCCTCGACGGCAGGGGCGGGATCGTACTGGTAGTCGTTATCCGCGTCGACGAATTCAAATGTCACGTACGAGGTTGCCGATGCAAAGCGGATTCCGGCGCCGCGACTCGTCGCCCCTGAGCTGCGCGTGATCGCGTCCTGACGCGCGCGTTGCAGGTCGGCGAGCAACTCGCGTGTCGCGCCAGCGACCCGCTGCCGCTCCACCGCGTCGGAGCCCAGCCCGGCGATGGCCAGAAGGATCGCCAGGATACCGACCACGACCAGCAGTTCAACCAATGTAATTCCCGACTCGGATCGCTTCATCGTGCTCCCCTTCACCCGGAGTCGCCGCATTCCGAGCAGGACAGATTGCACCGGCCGTGCCAGGGCTCCTGGTCAGGGCCGCGGGGCGCAGATGGGGTTTTATGGCTTGCCCGGCGAGCTGACGGATTACGGTGTGGAGAAATCTACCCAACTGGACGATGCGTTACCCATTCCCGAGGCCCCACGCATCGGGGGAGGCGATCCGCCGACGGCTTCCCGGCTTCACGAGCGATGGGGCGAAGCCCCGTCGGTCGCCGGTCCTCAGCGTCCCGTCGTACCAGACCTCAAGGCCACCGACATCGTCGAAACCATGGCCGGCCTTGACGGCACCAAACACGTTGACACGACCATCCACCCTGACTCGTCCCGCCACCAGCAGGGCGCCCACGTAATGGACCCCGGATAGCGTGATTCCGCGTGCGACCGGTTCCCCCGACGGACTTCCGTCGTCCGGCGGCGTGTCCACCACCACCGACCGACCCACGGTGCCGGTGATGACGAGGTGCGCTCCGACAAATGCATCGGCTTGCCCATTGGGTCACCAATTGGGGTCACAATTGGGGTCACACAATTGGGGTCAGGCATGAGTATTGACTTTCGCTAGCCCTTGACGAAGTTCCGCTTGAACAGGCGCTCTGAACTTCCCGCAATCCCCTCTCGGTGAAGACCACCGACTTCGCCTTCCCCACGGGGTTTTCGATGAAACCCTTCGCGTACAGCCTGTTCATCGCATCCCAATCAACGGATTTCCACGCCCTGACATCATCGTGGAGCGTCAGATACAGGAGGGCGAGGACTGCTTCGTCGATTTTCTCAGTGTCGATCTCCACTACAACACCTTCTCGGCAACGGTTTACGCTTCATCGTCTGCCCGGGCATCGTGCGAAACCGAATCCCGTCATCAGCCGCGAGAAGCCACCCAACGCGCGCCCTCACGCCGCCCCCTCTCGCTGCTTCGGCGGGCAGGGAATCGATCCGTACGAGCAGAACACGCAGCACGTGCCGGCCTTGGGTCGCAGCGTCGCGCCGCACGCGCGGCATTGGTAGACTACCACGCACGCGTCGAGCGGCATCGTTTCCTCGTACCTGGCACTGCACTGCGGACAGGTGATGGTCGCGGTCGTGATCATCATTATTTTCCAATGCAGAACTTCGAAAAAATTTCATTCAGCACATCGTCCGTCGTCACCGTCCCCAGGATCTCGCCCAGCGCATCCACGGCCCCTCGCAGATCAAGGGCGATGCACTCGCGGGGTCCCCGCGCAGCCAGCGTCTCTCCCAATTGCGCGAGCGAGGCCTCGGCGCACTTGAGCGCCTCGACGTGGCGGAGTTTGATTACGAACGTGCCTTCCTTGGCCGCCACGCCTCCGCCAAGGCGATCGACGATCTGGTTCGTCAGCGTGTCGATCCCCCTACGCGTGAGAGTGGAGACGCGCTGAATCTTCGCTCCACCGAGCGCCCCGCTGATCGCGTCCACTTCCAATCGCTGGACCAGATCCGCCTTGTTCGAGACGGCAATCACCGGTCGGCCTTTCATCTCGGCCACCAACACGCGGTCATCCTCCGCCAGCGGCTCGGAGCCGTCGAACACGGCGAGGACCACATCAGCGCCCTCGACCGCGTCCCTCGTGCGCCGAATGCCCTCGACTTCGATGGGATTGCTCGTTTGCCGCACGCCCGCAGTGTCCGAGAGCCGCACAGCGATCCCGCCAAGGTCTGCGATCTCTTCGATCGTATCCCGCGTCGTCCCCGGGATCGGCGTGACGATTGCGCGGTTCTCGCGCAGCAATACGTTGAGCAGGCTGGATTTGCCCACGTTGGGCCGGCCCGCGATGACGACCGACGCGCCTTCCCGGACGATCCGCCCGCGGTCCGCCGTCGCCAACAACCGGCGCACCTCGCGCAGCGCCTCATCGACCGAAAGCCCCAGCGCCTCGCGCGGCAGGAACTCAAGCCCCTCTTCAGAAAAATCGATGCTCGCTTCGACTTCTACGAGGAGCCTCACGAGCCGCTCCTGCAGCGTCCGGATCTCCGCCGACAGCCCGCCGCGCAATTGCGCCACCGCCGCGCGCGCGCCGGCGTCGCTCTGGGCGCGGATGACGTCCATCACGGCCTCGGCCTGGGCCAGGTCGATCCGGCCATTGAGAAATGCGCGCCGGGTGAACTCGCCGGGCTGGGCTAGGCGAACGGGGGGGGAGAGCAGGGCGCCCACGATCCGCTTGAGCACGTGCGAGCCGCCGTGGCAGGAGAGCTCGACGACGTCCTCGCGCGTGTAACTCGTCGGCGCGCGCATCACGGTCACGAGCACCTCGTCGATCACGCATCCATCGCCGGGATCGACGGCGTGACCGAACGCCACGCGGCGGTCATCGAGCGCCTTGAGCGGCCGGCCCGAGGCCAGACGCAGAAGACGATCCGCCGCCGCGATCGCCTCGGGCCCCGACAGACGCACCACGCCGATCGCGGCCTCGCCGGGCGCGGTGGCGATCGCGCAGATCGTGTCGGTCGTTGGAATCGAGCAGGCCATGCGCATCGGCAGCGCCCGGCCGGGTCTAGTGCCCTTTGGACACCACCACGGCCTGCGGCATCAAGTACTTCATGGTCACATATTGCTGGAGAATGCTCAAGAGGTTGTTGACCATCCAGTAGAGCACCAGCCCGGACGGGAAGCTCAAAAAGAAAAAGGTGAACACCACCGGCATGAGCAGCATCAGCTTGGCCTGCTTGGGGTCCATCGTGGTCGGCTGCAACTTCTGCTGCAGGACCATCGTCGCCCCCATCAGGACCGGGAGCACGTACGAGGGGTCTTTGTCCGACAAATCGGTGATCCAGAACACGAACGGCGCCTGGCGCAACTCTATTGTGGTATAGAGAATGTTAAAGAACGCGACGAAAAACGGGATCTGCAGGACCATGGGGAGGCATCCCCCAAGGGGATTGACCTTGTTGGTCTTATAGAGACTCATCAATTCCTGGTTGAGGCGGGCCTTGTCGTGCTTGTATTTTTTCTGGAGCGCCTGCAGTTGCGGCTGCAGCGTCGACATCGCCCGCATCGAGACGTAGCTCTTGTGCGTGAGCGGAATAAAGACGATCTTGATCAGCGCGGTCAACGAGATAATCGCCACGCCGTAGTTGCCGAGATACGCGTGCAGGAATTTGAGGATGAGGAAGAGCGGTTCGGCGATCAGCCGCACCAGCGACCAACTGCCGAACATGAACCAGCCGAAGTCGATGGTCGCATCGAGCCCGACGTGCATCGCCCCCAGCCGATCGTATTCTTTGGGACCGGCGTAGAGGCGATAGCGGCGGGTCCCCGTCTCGCCCGACACCGTATCCTGCAACCCCGCCGTGACTCGTCGATCGCCGAACCGCTCGGCCACGACGGCGACCTGAGGCTCCTGTGGGATCAGGGCCGCGAGAAAGTACTTGTCTTGCAACGCGGTCCACGCGACCCGGCCCGCGTGGATCACCGGTTGTTCCAGTTTCGACGGTTTATCTTGGATGATCTTGCCGTCCACCTGGCTGGTCGGCCCCACGTAGCCCACCGACGTGGTGTCCCCCCACTGCCGGATGCCGAAATTCTCGCCCAGCATCAGGCGATACGGCCCCGCGACCTGGCGCGCCGTGAGCTCGACGTCCACCTCGTACGAATCGTGGTGGAAGGTCAGGCGCTTGGACACCACCTGACCGGACGGGGTCCGGACCTCGAACCGCAACTGGCCGGTCGGCTGATCGGCCGAGAGTCGTAGATCACCGCCTTCCAGCGCGTACGGTCCGTTCAGCACGGCCGTGTTGAGCGCCTCGTCGCTGCCCTCGATGACCACCGCCAGCGGCGCCACCGCGGCGCCTTTTTCCGGAGGGGTGAACAGGCCGACCGGCGCCCGTTTAGTGGGGCCGTTGGTGTAGCGTGCGAGCTGCCACGACGTGATCACCGCGCCGCGCGTCGACAACGTGGCGTGGTACAGGTCGGTCTCAACGGTCACGACCCGCTCGGGCCCTGGCTCGAGGGCGGGCGCTTCCCCCTCTGCCCGAGGCGTCGCGATCCTCTGGGGTGTGGCGGGTTTTTCGTCCACGGTCGACGCCGATGGCTTGGGGACCGGGGGAGGAGAAGGGGGCACCACCAACGAGTACACAATAATAATGATGACCGACATGACGAGAAAAATGACGGCGTTACGTTCCATAGCGATGAAAGCTCACTCCGATAGTCAGCGAAGGGTGATCGAGGCCGGAAGACGGATGCTCATGGAACGGGGTCGTACCCTGCGGCGTGGAAGGGATGGCAGCGCAGAAGCCGGCGCATCGCGAGCCACATTCCCTTGATCGCCCCGTGACGTTGGATCGCCTCGGTCGCGTACGCCGAACAGGAGGGAACAAAGCGACACGCCGGAGGAAGATACGGCGAGATGGCCATGCGGTAGAGCGACAGTACGCCCAGACTCCCTCTCGCGAGCAGATGACCGGACGCCGTGCGACTCGCCGCCGAAGACCCCTCGGCGCGCGTCATGGCGAGGCCCCGGGAGCCCTGGACCCCGTGTCGAGCTCGCGGCGCCATGCCGTCAGCAACGTGTCGAACGCGTCGCTCAACGCGCCGAACGTCCACTGCTGCGCCGACGTCCGCGGGAGGACGAGCACATCCCATCCTGGAGGAATGGCCTCGGAATGGGTTCTGAGGAGAACCCGGAGACGACGTTTGATGCGGTTTCGCTGGACCGCCCCGCCGAACTTCCGCCCCACGATGACCCCCACCCGAGAATCGGGATGGGTCGGACCCGTCGCCAGGCCGATCACGGTCAGCGGTCCCCGCGAGGCCCGCCGCCCATCCGCGACGATCCGCCGGATATCGGGGCTTCGCGTCACGCGTCCCAGCACCCGGCCGGGGTTCTTGACTACACGGTGAGTCGTTTTCGCCCTTTGGCTCGTCGACGCTTTAAGACACGGCGACCGTCTTTGGTTTCCATCCGCTTGAGGAAACCGTGGGTGCGTTTACGGCGAAGATTACTTGGTTGGCGTCTCGTGATGGACATTCCAGCTCCTCTACTCTTGTTATTTCGGAAAAAACGCCCTATTATAGGGAACCCTCGGTCGAGTGTCAAACCGGGCTGGTCGACGAAGCGCGCAGGGGAGCGTGCGGGGGCGGGGCTCACGACAAGGATGTCGTCCGATGGCGATCGCCTCATGACGGTCTCGAAGTCTACGGCTCCCGCCGTGTGCTCCGACCGCGACACCCTTCTGGGTCTCCTGTTCGAGCGCGCCTTTCGCTGCCATCCCGACCCGATGTTTCGCCTCGCGTCCGGGGCGATGAGCCGTTACTACTTCAACTGTAAGCTCGTCACCCTCGACCCGAAGGGGGCGAGTTTGGTCGGACGGCTGATGTTCGAGCGACTCCGAGGGCTCGACGTCAAAGGCGTCGGCGGATTGACCCTCGGGGCCGACCCCATCGCCGTCGCCACCGCGATCGCGAGTGAGGCCGCCGGCGAACCGATCCCCGCCTTCATCGTCCGGAAAGAACCGAAAGGACACGGGACCTCGCAATGGATCGAGGGCCCCCTGGCCGAGGGCGCTCCGGTCGCCGTGGTCGACGATGTGGTCACCACCGGAGGCTCCACCGAAAAAGCCCTCGACATTCTAATGAAGTTGGGGCATCCCATCCGCAAGGTAATGGCGCTCGTTGATCGGAACGAAGGGGGACGCGAGGCCCTCCGTCGGCGTGGTTTCGAGCTGGAGAGCCTCTACCACATCGACGATTTCACGACCCTGTGGAATGCCAGCCGTCCGAGAACCGTCTAATAACCTGTCGGGTGGGAATGCGGCCACCCGTCACGGCGGTTCCACGGTCAACCCCGCGGCGCGACCCGGCCGGCTCAGACGGCCCACCGCACGGGGGGTACGGCAACCGGGGCTTCGTCCCCGGACTGAAGGAGGGGCGTGTGCGAACACTTGGTACGGTGATGTCGATAGGGCTTGTCGGGGTGTCGGCCCTGGTCCTGCTGGCAACGGGTCCGATTCGGTCGGGTGCGTCGATTCTCGCCGCGGACATCGTGCAGAAGTCCGAGGATGTGTATCCCGGCAAAGATCAGACGGCCAGACTGACCTTCACCATCAAGGAGTCCAAGGAGTCCGGCGGGGCGGAGCGGAAATCCGTCCTTCGCCGGTACTGGAAGAACTATCGAGGCCAGAGCGGGATGGACTTTAAGGTCCTCGTGTTCAACGAATATCCTCCGGACGCCAAGGGCAGCTCGTTCATGCTCTGGGGCTACGATCCCCGCAGCGGGAAACCGGCCGACCGGTGGTTGTACATCCCCATCCTGAATAAGGTCAACAAGCTCGTCAACACGGTGACGGACACCGGCATCGCCAGCTCCGATCTCCAGCCCGGCGACATGGTCTCGCGCCCGGTGGAGCGAGACGACCACCGGCTGATCGGCGAGGAGGTCGTGGGAAACCGCACGTACTACGTCATCGAGAGCACCCCCAAGGGGCGCGACCCGTCCTATCCCTACGGCAAGCTGGTCAAATGGATCACCAAGGACACGTTCCTCAAAGAGCGGATCGACTACTACGACCTCCAGGGAAAGCTGCTGAAAACCCAGGTGACGACGTGGAAACCGATCAAGGACGCGTGGGTCTGGGAAAAGGTCGTGATCACCAACGCCCAAACCGGAGCCGAGACCTATCTCAGCATCAACGACATCAGGACGAACATCGGCTTGGAAGATTCATTCTTCACCGAGCGCTCGATGAAGCAGGGGCTTGATCGTCTGCCATGACCGCTCAAGCCGCCCGGCAGAGTAAGGGCGGGTCGGTATCTCCGCCCCGAGCCCGTTTCCGCGTATGGCGCCCGCATTTGACGGCGCGCCTGGGGCTCTTCATCCTGATCGCCGGTCTCATGTCGGGTGGCGTCACCCTCGGGTTTATCTACTTCATCGGGACCGCGACCCTCAAGGGCACGATCGGTCGCAGCTTTCAAGAGCTCGCCCACACGACCAGCTCCAACATCGAGACCCTGATCGAACACCAGATCGAAGAAGCTCGCCTCTTGGCCACGGCCCAGCCGGTGCTCTCGATCGTGGAGGAATCGAACGCCTTTTACGGCTCCGACCCACCGGAAGAAGTTCAGCGGCGGATCACCGACATCGATGAGCGTTGGCGGCACGCGCAGGGCGTCGACGCCTTTTTACTCGAAATCCGAGGGAATCGGGCGACGACCTACCTTCAGGATTTTGCGGCGCAGACGCCCGATCCGAAATTGTATCAGGCCGTCCTCGTCACCAACGCCTACGGGGCGCTCGTGGCCGCGGTCGGCCGCCCCGCCCGCTACGCCTACGGCGAAACCGCGTGGTGGACTCACGCGTACCAGGGCGGCCAGGGCCGTCTCTTCGTCAGCGGCGTGGACCACGACTCCGAGCTCGGCCGAGACACCATCATCGTGGCCACGCCGATCTTCAAGGACAAACGCGCGGTGGGCGTGCTCAGCATGGTGCACGACGCCGACGCCTTCTTCCGCGAAGTCACCTCGGCCAAGATCGGGAAGACGGACCATACGATGATCATGACCAAGGAAGGCCGGGTCGTGTGCTGTCCCCCGGAACCGCCGGCCGGCCAACCGCTTGCCGCCGAGCAGATCGCCGCCGTGACGCGTGACGAAAACGGGTGGGTGGCCACCACCGCCGATGCCCACTTTCCCGGCCGCGAATCGCTGAACGGTCACGCCCCCATTTCGATCACCCGTACGCTGGGACCGGAGAATTTCGGGGGACACACGTGGTATGTCGTGACCAGCCAAGATCCCCGCGAGAGTTACGCCCCGATCTACACGCTGCTGGGCTGGACGGCCGTGGCGGGGGTTGTGGGCACGCTGATCTTCTCCTTGCTCGGGCTCTTGATCGCCCGCCGGATCGTCCGCCCGATTCAGGCGCTCCAAACGGGAGCCGAGCTGATCGGGCAGGGGAATCTCAACCATCGCATCGACATCACGACCGGCGACGAAATCGAAGACCTCGCGAACCAGTTCAACAAAATGGCGCATAAACTGAAGCTGTTCTACATCGGCCTCGAGGAGAACGTCAAAGAGAAGAGCTGGAAACTCGAGCACCAGAATAAAGAACTGTCCATCCTCTACTCGATCGCCGCGACGCTGAATCAGGCCTTGCCACTCAAAGAGCTGCTCGACGACACGCTCAATAAAATGCTCGTCGTCATGGAGGCGGACGGTGGGATGATTTGGATGGCCGACCCGCCGCCGGGATCGTCCCCGATCACGGCGACCAAGCTGCCCACGCTTTCTCCGGGACAGATGAGTAACCTCATCGAACTCATCCACTACATCAGCCGCACCGTCCGCGAGAGCGGCGAACTCTGGACCACCGAAAATCTCGCCGTGGATGGGCGCCTCGAAGCCCTCAAATCCAGCGACCCCGGCTTCATCTCGCTCGCCGGGATTCCTCTCGCTTCGCGCGATCACGTCTTGGGCATCTTGTTCCTGCTGTATCGCGACATCCGCGCCTTGACCTCGCGCGAGGAAAAATTGCTGGCCTCGGTGGGAGCGCAGATCGGCGTCACAATCGAGCACACCGCGCTCGCCGCCCAAACCCGGAGTCCCGCGGACGGCAGAACAAACCGTTAAGCGGCCGCCCAGGAATATTTCCTGGGCCTGATCGGTTTTACGGTATACCAGCCCTAGTGGGTGACCATGCTCGGCTTCGGCGGACGGGAAGACGTCCAAAAAGCGGAATTCGAGGACTTGACTCTTCGGTATCTCGATTCGCTCTACGGGTTTGCCGTGGTGCTGACAGGCAACAGCGATGACGCGCACGATTTGGTTCAGGACGCCTACTTGCGCGCCTACCGCTTTTATCACCGGTACCAGCAAGTCACGAACTACAAAGCGTGGCTTTTTACCCTCACCAAGAACCTCTTCATCAATCGCTACCACCAACGCGCTCGAGAAGTCTCGCTGACCGAGCTCGAAGTGGAGATCGACGATCCGTACGAGTCACCGAAGGAACTCTTGGTGGCGGCGCACGGGCGACACGAGAAGGGTGTATTCCAACACGATTTTCGGTGGGCGATGGCCGCCTTGCCGGAGAAGTTGCGCCTCGCCGTGCTGCTCAAGGACATCGAAGGCTTCGATTATAAGGAGATCGCCGAGATCATGGGCTGCCCGTTGGGGACGGTCATGTCACGGCTCTCGCGGGGACGCAATCTCTTAAAGAAATCTCTGAAAGATTACTGGGTGACCGGTTCGCTCTCTGAGCCGGCCCATCGCATGCGTAAGGACCCGTCCTGATGTACGACTGCTCGTCGGTTATGAAGATGATAGACCCCCACCTCGACGGCGAGCTGGACGTCAAAGAGTCGCTTCGCGTCCAGACCCACCTCCAGGAATGTCCGTACTGTCGCGAGAATTTCGTGTCCGAGCACGCGTTTCAGGATCTCCTCCGGCAGAATGCGTCGCCGACCCCAGCCCCCGAATTCGCCCGCCAATGTCTTTCGGCGGCGCTGTCGCGCGAAGCCCGACGGCACCGGCCCGCGCGGGTACGATGGCCGTCTCCGCCCCTCTTCGCCGCCGTGGGGGCGGCCGCCGCCCTGCTCTGGTTCGTGTTCGTGGGGTTCTTCAGCGCACCCATACCGGGTCTCGTCCAGTTGGCGGTTGACCAACACCGGGCCTACCTCAACCACCCCGACTCGCTCGACGTGACTAGCGACGACATCAGGGTGGTCGCCGCCTGGTTGAAGCGCGCCCTCGACTTCCACCCCGGATTATCGGTCGAACCGGTCGCGAATCTTCGTGTGGTGGGGGCTCGGGCGCTGGCCGATGGGGACCGCCGGGCCGCACAGCTGGTGTACCGCCTTGGCAACGACACGGTGTCGCTGCTGATCACGCCGCCTCAGAATGTTCGCTTCTCCAGCCGGAACGTCATCGCGTTCAAGAACATCTTATTTCACCCTGCCGACGTCGATGGCTATCACACCCTACAGTGGTCGGACAACCGCCATACCTATGTTTTAGTTTCGGATCAGTCCAAGGCGGTGTACGAAGGGTGTGTGATCTGCCACAGCTCCAGTCAGAGCCGCGACACGACCGCCGGATTTCAGGAAGGGATCTGAAGGATCGTCAAGCCGACTTATGCCGACTTGACGCCCTTATCCTGCTGGTTGTCGTAGACGAGGATGGGCGCGCCGGTGTTGTGGATCACTTCCTCGGTAATCACGCATTCCTTGACGTTCTTCGACGACGGAATCTCGTACATGAGTTCCAACATGACGCTTTCGAGGATGGCGCGCAGTCCTCGCGCCCCGGTCTTCTGCGCGTTCGCGCGCTTGGCAACTTCCGCCAGCGCGCCGTTGGTGAACTTTAGCTTGACCTTTTCAAACGAAAACAGCTTCTCATATTGCTTGATGAGCGCGTTCTTCGGCTCGGTGAGGATACGAATCAACGCGTGCTCGTCCAGATCTTGGAGCGTCGCGTGAACGGGAAGCCGTCCCACGAACTCAGGGATCAGCCCGAACCGAAGTAGGTCTTCCGGTTGGACCTGTGCCAACGTATCCCCGAGCCGGCGCTCGGACCGGCTCTTCACGTCCGCACCAAATCCCATCGCTCGGGTCTGCATCCGTTGTGCGATGATCGTTTCCAACCCCACGAACGCGCCACCGCAGATAAAGAGAATCTGGCTGGTATCCACCTGGATAAACTCCTGGTGGGGATGTTTCCGTCCGCCTTGCGGCGGCACATTCGCGACCGTGCCCTCGATCAATTTCAGCAGGGCTTGTTGCACCCCTTCGCCCGACACATCGCGGGTAATCGAGGGGGAATCGCTCTTGCGGCTGATCTTATCGATCTCGTCGATATAGACGATTCCGCGCTCGGCCTTCTCGACATCGTAGTCCGCCGCTTGAAGCAGCTTGAGGATGATATTCTCGACATCTTCGCCGACGTAGCCCGCTTCGGTGAGGGTCGTCGCATCGGCGATCGTGAACGGAACATCTAAGATCCGAGCCATCGTCTGAGCGAGCAGGGTCTTGCCCGTGCCGGTAGGCCCGATCAGCAAAATATTTCCTTTTTGGAGTTCGACATCCTGATGGGAGCCGGAATTGATCCGCTTGTAGTGGTTGTGAACCGCCACCGCCAGGACTTTCTTGGCGCGTTCTTGCCCGACCACGTACTGATCGAGCGTCCGCTTGATTTCGACCGGCTTGGGCAGCGAGGACGAGACGAGGTCCTTTTCTTCTTCACCCTCCTCGGCGATGATGTCGTTGCACAGCTCGATACACTCGTCGCAAATGTACACGGTCGGGCCGGCGATCAGCTTCCGCACCTCATCCCGACTCTTGCCGCAAAACGAGCATCGCAACGACTCGGTCCGGTCCGCCCTGCGTTTCTCGTCCACCCTATCGTCCTCCCACCCCAGCTTGCGTGCCGCACCGTCGAAACGACGGCCCGGAACGGGGCTGTGAGATCAACGTGTGCGTGCCGGTCTCATCGGCCCCTCCCACCCACGTCTTACGCCAACCCTCAGCGCCTACGCCTTGGCCACGACCGGAACGCGCTCCAAAATTCCGTCGATCAGCCCGTACTCCTTGGCCTCTTCGCTCGAGAGAAAGTAATCGCGTTCCGTATCCATCCGTATCCGCTCCAGCGACTGGCCGGTGTGTTTGGCCAACACCTCATTCAAGCGCTCGCGCACCTTGAGAATCTCCTTGGCATGGATCCCGATGTCGGTCGCCTGCCCCTGAAATCCCCCGAGCGGCTGATGGATCATGAGGCGCGCATTCGGCAGGGCGAACCGTTTCCCCCGCGCTCCGGCCGCCAACAAGACCGCAGCCATGCTGGAAGCCTGGCCGATACAAATCGTCGAGACATCGGATTTAATGTACTGCATGGTGTCGTAGATGGCGAGTCCCGACGTCACCATCCCTCCGGGACTGTTGACGTACATGCTGATGTCCTTTTCGGGATCCTCGGCTTCAAGGAACAACAGCTGGGCGATGATCAAGTTCGCGGAGTTATCATCAATAGGCGTGCCGATGATGATAATCCGGTCTTTTAAGAGGCGGGAATAAATGTCGTATGCCCGCTCCCCGCGGTTCGTTTGCTCGATAACCATCGGTACCAGCATGCAGTGCTCCTTTACGAAATCGGTGCCGTTCACCGGCGCGCCTCGTGCGTTGTTGTCTTATGGTGCTTGACCACTGGTCGAGCCTTCTTCTTCCCTGATTTGTGCCTGGGCGTGGAGCCAATCGAGGGTTTTTTCCCGCAACAGGGTGGCGCGCAGACCCCCAAACGTGCCGCTTTCCCCGGCCAGCAGCTTGCGCACCTCCCGGACACTCGATTTGGTATCCCGTGCCAAGCGCTCGATCTCCCGTTCGATTTCACCCTCATCGACCTGGAGGCGTTCGCGCTCCGCGATCGTTTCCAACAAGAGGTCGCCCTTCACTCGTTCTTCCGCCACACGGTCCGCCTGCCGTTGCAGCGTGTCGGCCTCCGGGCCCGGAAGGTCGGCCCCCGTGGTGTGAAGATGACGGGTGATCCGATCACGGACCAATACGGCCTCGCGTTGCACCAAACTCGGTGGTAGTTCGACCTGGTGGCGCTCCAACAGGGTTTTCAGCAAGGCCTGCCGTTCATCGAGCCGTTGCTCCTCCCGCTTGCGGCGCTCGATGTCCTGGCGAACGGTCGCCCGCAGCACGGCAAGACTCTCCATGCCCAGGTCCTTCGCGAAGTCATCATCCAGTTCTGGCAGGACCTGGCGTTTGACCTCCACGACGGCAACCTGGAACGTTGCGAGGCGCCCGGCAAGGCGCGCGTTGCGGTGATCGGGTAGGAACGCAACGGCCGTTTCGAAGCGGTCGCCCTTGCGGTGTCCTGCCAGGGCTGCCTCGATCTCGGGGACCAGCGCCTTCGCCCCGACGTGGACGAGATACCCCTTGGCTGCGGTTTCAGGCACCGGCTGTCCATCGACCGTTCCCTCAAAATCGATGACGACGTAATCGCCCTCCACCACGACATGGTCATCACCTAGGCCTTCGAGCTGCCCTTGCCGTTGCCGAAGGCTGTCCAACACCGCCGCGACATCGGCCTCCGTCACGGTGATCGGGCGACGCACGAGCGGCAGATCGCGGTAGGGTTGGAGGCTGATCGGCGGCCGGACCTCGACGGTCGCCCGAAACGACAGCGGCGCATCTTTCGCCACGGAGACGTGGTCAATGGTGGGGAGTTGGACCGGGACCAACCCCACTTCCTTCACGGCCTCCTCATAAAACCGGGGAATCAGTCGACGCACCACGTCGTCGGCAATCTCCTGGTGGTACCGCTTCTCCAAGATCGCCAGCGGGACCTTCCCCGGCCGGAATCCTGAAATCTTGACGCGACGACTCAGCTCGGCGTAGGCCGACGCGAACTCCTCACCGACGATATCCGACCCGACCTCGACCGACAGGGACCGTTTGACCGGGGAGATCGTTTCCACCTCAACTTTCATACTCTTCCTCGCACCCAGGCCATGTCCGCCAAGCTCCACGGCGGCAACATCACACGACTGTCCCTTCTCCAGATCTTCCCGTATGCGAGAGGGGGGATTTGAACCCCCACGGGATAACCCACCAGATCCTAAGTCTGGCGCGTCTGCCAGGTTCCGCCACTCTCGCAATTACCAACGGCGACCACGTTCACAGGACTCCTGCGGATGCCGACAGCTACGTGTGGTATGGAGCGCGCCTACCCGCGGCGCGGATCGAATTTCCTATCGCTCGCCGAGAGGCAGGGCGGCGCGCGCCGCACCCAACACGCGGGCTCTTTGCCGCCGGAACCGCTCTCTCGGACCGGATCACCCGAGCGACGGAGGGTCGGACCTCTTATATAAATTGGTGAGCCGTGTAGGGATCGAACCTACGACCCGCTGATTAAGAGTCAGCTGCTCTACCAGCTGAGCTAACGGCCCACCTATAACCAACACGATGGCGCGCCTGGAGGGAATTGAACCCCCGACACATGGCTCCGGAGGCCATTGCTCTATCCGCTGAGCTACAGGCGCAGCACGTCGCACCGCGCCTCCGGCGCGAACATCCACGCTCGGTGGTTCGAGTGTTCCGCGTTCTCCGATCGCTGGATCGCAGGTGCAAAGCGGCGTTATTCTACAGAAGTCACCGGCAGTTTGTCAAAAAAACCGCGGGAGGCCGGCTCCAACGAATCGATCAGGCCCCGCGGTCGAGTTGGTGAAAGCGGTGGATGTCGGCAGTTGGTCGGGAGACCGTGGTCGGCACGGTCGGTTTCACGAAGATCTCCACCGTTGACGCCCCCCCCGGTGCTGCAAGCTGGCCGGTTTTGGGATCGACCTTCGCAAAGACCACATCCTCCGGGATCGGGAAGCCTTGAACGGGGAGCTCCGACAGCGCCTCCTTCATGAACGTCACCCAGACGGGGAGCGCGACCGACGCGCCCGCCTCGCGATCCCCCAATGAACGCCGATCGTCGAATCCAACCCACACCCCGGCGGCAAGGTTCGGCGCGTACCCCACAAACCAGGCATCGGCGAACTCATTCGTCGTGCCGGTCTTCCCCGCGAGGGGACGTCCCAGCACGCGGGCCCGCGTACCGGTGCCGGACTGGATCACTTCTTCGAGCATATTGGTGATGACGTACGCCGTTTCACGCGAGATCACCACCGTGGGATTGGGCTCGTAGTGCGCGAGGACCGCCCCACCGTGATCGGTGACCGAGCGCAGCCCTCCCGGCTCTACGCGGCGGCCTTCGTCCGCGAACACCGCGAGCGCCGACGTGAGCTCCAGCAAGCCGACTCCCGACGTCCCTAACGCCAGCGAGAGATCGTTGCCCAGCGGGCTGGTGATACCAACCCGGCGTGCAAACTCGGTCACGGTCGAGATCCCGATCTGCTCCAAGAGTTTCACCGTCGCGACGTTGCGCGAATGGGCCAACGCCTCCCGCATCGTAATGGGTCCGTAAAAGCGATCTTCGTAATTGGTCGGCTTCCAGATTTTCTGAAGCACGGGGTCGTCGAAGATAACGGGCGAGTCCACCAAGATCGTGGAGGGCGTCAACCCTCGGTCGATCGCGGCCGCATAAATGATCGGCTTAAACGCCGATCCGGGTTGGCGTCGAGCCGACACTGCGCGATTAAACTCGCTCCGCTTAAAATCGTAGCCGCCGACCATCGCCCGGATCCCTCCGGTCCTCGGGTCCACCGCCACCAGCGCCCCTTCCACCACCGGTTCCTGTTCCAGCGCGAGCGCCAGCTTCCCATCCGGCTCCCGGCGAATCACTCGGACCAGGATCCGATCACCGACCGCAAACAGGTGGGATAGGCTGGCGGCAGATCGAACCTCCGCCGTCCTGAAATCGGGTGGCAGCAGACGCTTGCGGGCCCAGGCCGCGTCCTCGATCGCCAAGATCCCCGATGCGCCGGCAACCGCGACCGTCGCCCGCTGGGCCGAGAGTTTGACAACCGTCCCCTCAACGATCTCACCCAGTTGGATCTGCGAAACGGGGCGCGCAGACGTTTTCGGCACCCTCGAGTCTTCATTAAGCTTCACGTGACCCAGCGGGCCGCGGTAGCCCTGGCGCTTGTCGATGGCACGTAACCCTTCGCGTACCGCCTCTACCGCCGCCTTCTGCATGTCGATATTCAGGGTGGTGTAGACGTTCAACCCGCCCTTATAGACCATTTCCTCCCCGTAGGTTGCGGTCAACTGTTGGCGGAGGGATTCCAGAAAGTACGGAGCAATCTCTTCCGGGGCTTGGTACCTGGCAAAATACAGATCCTCCTGGTAGGCTTGGCGGAATTCCGCGTCGGTCACGAACTTCTCATCAAGCATCCGACGCAGCACGACGCCCTGCCGCGCCTTGGCCCGCTCCGGATAGAAATACGGCGAGTAATTACTGGGCGCTTTGGGCAGACCCGCGATGAACGCCATCTCCGCCAGCGTCAGTTCGGCGACGTCCTTGCCGAAATAGGTTTTCGCCCCGGCCTGGACGCCATACGCGCCATGGCCGAAATAGATCTGGTTCAAATACATTTCAAGGATTTCGTCTTTGGAAAGAAGGCGCTCGATCTTGAGTGCCAGCAGAATTTCTCTGACCTTCCGCTTGAGGCTCTTTTCCTGCGTGAGAAACAGCGACCGAGCCAACTGCTGCGTGATCGTGCTGGCCCCCTCGCGCATCTCGAACGACGCCAGATCGACCAAGAGCGCTTTGGCGATCCGGATCAGGTCGAGGCCTTCGTGGTGGTAAAACCGCGAATCCTCGACCGCGATCACCGCCTGAATCAGTCGGGGAGGAATCTTTGAGAGCGGCGTCAGGACGCGCTTCTCGACGTAAAACTGACCGATCTGGCGGTTGTCATCGGCATAGACTCGGGTGACCAGACTCGGCTGGTAAGAGCGAAGCGCGGCGATATCCGGCAGATCGCGCGAAAGCAACCACACCGCCGCCGAGCCGGCAACCAGGAGGACCCCGGCGACCGTGGCCCCGACGAGCACCCACCGTCTAGCCCGGCGCCAGAGACCGCGCAGCCATCCCGGGCTCACCGTGTCAACCGCCCTCCGGTGGAGCGTTGCAATCTCGGACCGTCTGGTCGGGGCACACGCTCACCATGCTACGGGATGACCCGTCGATCCAAACTTCGATATTGGATCGCTTCGGACACATGAGCGGAGGACAGGCGATCGTGGTCGTCCAGATCCGCGATCGTCCGCGCCACCTTGAGTATCCGGTGATAGGCACGCGCCGACAGTCCCAGTTTCGTCATCGCGAGTTCAATGAGCCGCCGCGATTCAGGCCCGATCTCGCAGTGACGCTTTAACAGACGGGGGCGAAGTTGCGCGTTGCAAAAGACCCCATCGGCCTTATACCGATCCTGCTGCAGCGCCCGAGCGCGCGCCACCCGCGCCCGGACCGTCGCCGACTCGTCCCTCGGCCGATCCGCGGCTAGATCTTGAAACGGAACGGCCGGCACTTCCAGATGAATATCAATCCGATCA
The DNA here is from genome assembly GCA_016201825.1 of Nitrospirota bacterium. Taxonomy (GTDB): domain Bacteria; phylum Nitrospirota; class Nitrospiria; order 2-01-FULL-66-17; family 2-01-FULL-66-17; genus 2-01-FULL-66-17. The sequence goes on from JACQCD010000136.1 coordinate 18,771, forward strand.
AGAAGGGGTCCGGAGACGCGCGATCGGTATCGCTGGATTTGCGTGGGCGTGCACACGCATTGACGGGCACGATCCGTGAAATACCCACAAGGACAAGGGTTCATGGCTGCGACCAACATGAACTGCGCGGGATACGTGACCGACCCGGCGGAACGGGCGATCGTCACCCGACCTTGTTCCAATGGTTGCCTGAGCACTTCCAGCACGTTGCGTTTAAATTCCGGCAATTCGTCCAAAAACAGGACCCCGTGATGAGCTAAGCTGACCTCGCCGGGTTTCGGGATCTGGCCCCCTCCGATCAGACCGGCATCGGAAATCGTGTGGTGCGGAGATTGAAAGGGACGCGTCGCCAACAGCGGAGTATCTGCTGCAAGCAGCCCCATGACGCTGTGAATCTTCGTGCTCTCCAGCGCCTCGTCGAGAGTCATCCCGGGAAGAATCGTCATCAACCCACGGGCGAGCATGGTCTTTCCCGATCCGGGTGGGCCAACGAGCAAGATATTGTGCCCTCCGGCCGCCGCGACTTCCAGCGCACGCTTGGCGTGCTCTTGCCCCTTCACATCCCCGAAGTCGTCGCCTTCGCGAGCAGCGCCCGTACTCGGATTCGGGGATGCGGTTGGCTCCAGCGCCAACCTCCCGTCCAGAAACTCGATCACTTGCGGAAGGGTCTCGACACCGTAGACGGGAAGGCCGTCGACAATGGCGGCCTCCGAGGCGTTCTCTCGCGGGAGGATCAATCCGCGCATCCCACCCTTTTTCGCCGCCAACGCCATCGGGAGTCCTCCTCGGACAGGCCTGACGCGTCCATCCAAGGACAACTCCCCCACGAGGACGTACGGGGCCACGCGCTCCGGAGCCAACCCCCCTTCGGCGACCATAATGCCAATCGCCATCGGCAGATCAAACGCCGACCCTTCTTTTTTCACATCCGCGGGAGCGAGATTCACGGTAATCTTCTTGACCGGAAAGTTGAGCCCGGTGTTTTTGATGGCCGCGCGGACCCGGTCCCTGCTCTCCTTCACCGCCAAATCGGGAAGGCCCACGATGGAAAACATCGGAAGCCCTTGCGCGATGTCGACCTCGACGTCCACGAGGTAACCGTCAAGGCCGTACACCGCGCTGCTCACGACCTTCGCCAGCATGACGTGATCCTTTAGGGATCTGGAAGGCAGAACATGGGACAGCCAGAAATCACCGCAGTCTATCCCCTCATGCACGCGGGCGCAGTGTATCACACCCCGGGGCGGGTTTCACAGATCTCGCAGATCGGAGCGGGAGGATAGAGCTACGGTGCCGTCTGGCCGCTCGACTGGTTCAACTCAGTGACCACGTTGGACTGAGTCGTGCCCACGGCGTCCTGGATCGTGAAATGTCCCGAAACCGGCGCCGATGCGACCCCCGCTTGATCGATCAGTACGGCGTCGAAGTTCAGCGTCCCGAGGTCCGGTATCCTAACCCCTGCGCGAAAGACTCTCTGTCCCCCCGTGCTGGCCGCCACGTCGGGTGCTACGGTTGCCAAATCCACATCGGCCTGACTAGAAAGGATTGGAACATCGAGAGTGGCAAAGACCAACGATAGCGTCGCAGGTTTTTGAAGAGCCGTGAAGGCTAGGGTGATATCGATGGTAACTAGACGCGCGGGAAGTTCGGGGGATCCGGGTATCGGGACGGGGGAACCGTATTGCTCCACACTCACCCGCGTCAATTCAGGCGAAGTCCCCGCCGAGGAGAGCTCCTGTGGCAGACTACCACCACACCCGACCAGCCACAAGAGCAGGAGCGCACCCATCGGCCCTCCAAGCCGTCGAACCCCGCCCGTTGGGATCACAAATCTCATAGCCCACTTTAAACCACCGCGGACCGCCGTGTAAAGCAGCGCGACTCTTCGGTAGGATCAGCGGTGAGAGCGAAAAGTTAGATGTAGGGACAGAATTCGCCCTGGAGGGTCGCAGACGGCAGGTCAGCCCCCACTTGCGTCAAGGCGGCGCTTCCATCCTCGAACCCCAGCTCCAACGCCCGGTTGATCTGGAGTTTCTTATGAAAATCCATGAAGCCCAGCCCCAGGGTCTTCGACGGCTGGATGACCGTGAGATCGACGAATTTATAGCTGGTCCCATTCGCGGTGAGATTGATCCGTCTGGCTAACTCGATATCGACCAGCATATTCGAACGCTGAGCAAGATTCATAACCTGGATTGCCCACTCCAGATTATTGCGAGCCACCCGCCGGTGATCCTCGGGATGGTCACACAGCACCGCATAAATGCGCTCAGCGCCGGCTGAGATCGCCGGTTTTAGAGGCCACACCGTCGCGCCCAAATCCACATATTCGTGCCCATTCATCACGACCGGTGGAAACACCAACGGAATCGAGGTGCTGGCCAACAACGCCCGGTGGAGATCTGGGAAGTGATTGTCGAATCGCTCGACGCGGTGGAGTGTCTGGTTGTAGCAGGTCACGATCAGCCTCTGCGGGCTGGATCTGACCCTCGCCAAATCGACATTCTGGGTGATCAACCGAGCCAGCGGATCAGCACTGTATGCCGGGTACCGATACGGCCTGATAAAAGACAAGAAAAACTGCACGCGCGAACGCAGACCGTATACCTGCGCGGGAGTCAGCCCTCGCCAGATTTCGCCAAGACGCTCCTGTTCACCAGCGACCACCATCGCGGCAACAAGAGCACCCACGGAGGTGCCGCACACAATTTCGGGGTGGAGCTCTCGCCGAGCGAATGCGAGTGCCACCCCGGCGTTGTATGCGCCTCGCGCACCGCCGCCGGAAAATACCAGTGCTGTTTTCGATTGGATCGCGCCCACCGAGAAGCCCGTCGTACAAGGTACCCCGACGATGGACCGTTGTCAACGGCAGGCGGTTTCAGCTTTTCTTCTGCCGGCGCCAAAAGGCGGCGCTACATGGGGACCACCTGAGGCTCTCCGCCGGATCGTGCAGCAACCGCGTGATCCTTCACCATGGTGACCGTGAGCGCCTCAACCACGACGACCGAGCTCTGTCCTCCCAACGTGTCCTGGGCCACGACGCTGTTCTGCGGATCCTCCCGCCACTCATCGTCCACCACGAACTTATACTGGTAACTACCGGGCCCAAGAAACACGAACTTCTTCCAGAGACCGCCTTCATCCTTGAGGCTGAGGACATCTCGGTCAGGAATCCACCCGTTGAAATCTCCGGCCAATTTAACATCGTGGGCACCCGGGGCGTTGATGGCAAAGAGCACGCCCGATCGCGACAGGGGCCCGAGTCCGGTTTGACGATCTTTTTCGCGGCCACGTTCGATCGAGATGACCTCACGCGCCAGCGCCATATAGTCTTTAAACCCGGTGGACTCCGGCGCGTACTCAGTGATCGGAAGGCCCAGACCCGCCGCCTCTCGGAGCTTATCGTTGAGGTTGATCGCCGTGGCAAGGGTCACATCACTGAACCGCTCGCGCATTTTGAGCAAAATTTCTTTCGCGTAACCCGCTCGCCGATCCACTTTGGTCGGAAGAATCCGCACCGAAATTTCGTGGCCGATCTTTTCTCCGATCAACTTGATCGTTTCCGAGAGCTTCACGACCCCTTGCAGGGAGAAGAAACTGGTCTCAACGGGAACAATTGCCTCCTGGCAAGCGATCAGCGCATTAAAGGTCAGTAATCCTACGCTCGGAGGGCAATCGATCAACACATAGTCATACGGCTCCTGGAGCGCAGCGATACGGGACGCCAACTGGCGTTCTCGCTCTGGAGTGCCTGCAAGGAATTGCTCAATCGCGCTTAAGGCGATATTGGACGGGGCCAAAGACAAGCGGGGGAGGACCTGTGTAATCACCTCATCGAGTGTCGCTTCACCACTCAAGACCTCATACATGCCCCGCTCGGCCTCTTCCGGCTTAATACTGAGACCCAGGGTTGCGTGCGCCTGTGGATCCAGATCGATGAGCAAGACATTGCGCGATTGCGCGGCTAGACACGCCGCGAGGTTGATGGCCGTGGTCGTTTTTCCACATCCGCCTTTTTGATTAACGATCGCGATCACACGCATCGTCCGACCTCCCTGGTGGAGACGACTCCTGAGTAACGAATCGTCTGATTCAAACCTCCATATCCATCGGCAAGAGCGACTCACCTTTACTTATTCTTGAGCGGGTTACCTAGTTAGTAACACCTCCCTTCATCCCGCGTCTTAAAAAATACTTATTTTAATTCAATAGCTTAGTATATGACATTATCCAATTAGCATAACCGCTCGATGAAGTCAAGAACAAACACCAATAATCACAAATTTGTTTAGAATCTATTTTGTTATTTTTTTCTGTTGCAATACTTGGGAGGGAGGCTATGGTATCTGTGGAGCGAACTTCAGACTAGGGGGCGTTCATGGGAACCGGGTCTCCAACTTCAAAACCAAGATCCTGGACCATGCGGATTGCATCTGCGGCCGCTTGACCGGGGGTTGTCAAATACCCTTCGATAAAGAGCGAGTTGCCGGGATAAAGAGCGAGGGGTTGAAGGCTCCGGAGATTGACCTCGCGGCCTCCTGCCACTCGAATCTCGGTTTTTGGAAGCATGAAGCGGAATAAGCAGAGAATCTTCAAGCAACGCCACGGCGTTAAGTCCTTTACATCCGCGAGTGGGGTGCCGGCGACGGGGTGGAGGAAATTCACGGGTACCGAATCGACCGCTAATCCCCGCAGCACACTGGCAACTTCGATGAGATCATGGTCGGTCTCGCCCATCCCGGCCAAGACCCCGCTACACGTCGCAAGACGGGCGGCCTGAGCCGCTTCCACCGTGGCCACGCGGTCGGCGAACGAGTGGGTCGAGCAGATCGCCGGATAATAGCGCGCACTTGTATTCAGATTATGATTGACGCGGTCGACCCCAGCAGCTTTTAATTGCTGCGCCTTTTCCAACGTCAGCAACCCCAGCGAACAACACACCTCGATCGGCACCTCGGCCTTAATCGCCTCGACGGCTGCGACGATCCGCTCGATTTCGGGAGTCGTGGCTCCGCGTGCGCTGATCACCAGGCAGAACCGATGGGCTCCTGCGCGATGGGCCTTGCGGGCAGCTTGCAGCATCTCGTCCATGGAACGGAGGGGATAGCGGTCAATCTCCGTGGTGGACATCGAGGACTGCGAGCAGTACCCGCAGTCTTCCGGACAGAACCCGCTTTTCGCGTTCATCAGAACATGGAACTGAACCCGCGTCCCGAATGTCGCTCTACGGACCCGAAATGCCGCCCCCAAGAGATCGAAAAGATCTTCCGCGGGGGCCTGTAAAACACCGAGGGCCTGCTCGGTCGTCAGCAGATTTCCGGCCAGTGAGCACTCCGCAATTGTCTGATAATCCATCGTTCCCCCGGATTCTGATGCCACGTCAATCTTGGGCGTACGTATACGCTTTTCACGTCGATTTTTCAACCACGTTTCTAGAGCAATCGATTTTCTCTCGCGCGAGACCGAATATCTCGCAATCTCTATGTGTCGTTGTGAATATGAGGCACGCCATACGATCGTTTTGCGCCTTGGCGGTTGCGGCGATCGCGATCGGGTGTGGAGCTAATCTTCCCCCCGAAGTTCCCGCCGACAGCACCGTCCCGGTAGACGCTTCGCAGGGATGCGCGCTCACAGGCACTAACCTGGACTTTAACGTGACGTCTCAGGGCTCCACCCTCTTCTGGGCCACCGATCCGCAGATCAAACTCCCCCAAGATCAAGCCAAGGCGAAGCTGTTGTTCGATGTCCCGGATGACCAGCTCCCCTCGGGCGTACTCTCCGCCCAGATTCGGATTGCCCCCGAACCTGACGGCAACCTTCCCGCAGGTGGCCACATCGATACCGCGTTTCGGATCACCGCAATCACCCCATCCGATTTAACGGGGTTCTCCGGGGGAGGACCAACACCCATAACCCTCACCATTCGCTACGACCCGGTCGCATGCAGTATTGCTCCGGAGGCCGAAGCCAAGTTCGTCCTCGGGCGGCTTAATGAAAGCGGCGCGTGGACGGAGGTGTGCGGCGACACCGCCAACGTCACCGACCACGAGGTCTCGTGTGACAATTCCGACCTCAGCTTCGGCGTGTTCGCCGTCATCCCCAAGGGCACGGGCATTCTCAACGACCCGGATCCCCCCTTCTTTCCCGAGACGGTGGCGGTGTCTTTAACAGGCACCCCCTGCTACGCCTGTGTCCCTCCCTATGTCCTGCTGGAGTGGAGTCCGGCCTCGGACGGAACGGGGAGCGGAGTCAGAGGGTACCGGATCTATGTCGACGGTAATCGGGATACCTTTGTGGCCAATGTGACCGGAAACCCCACGATCAAATTCGCCTTTACTCCAACAGGGACTGTGGATATCAAACAGCCCCATCTCTACCAGATCACCGCCGTCGACAATGCGGACAATGAGTCGCCGCTTTACGGAGCGCTGCGCCTCCCCTAGCCGCGACGCAGGGTTGATTTGTCGGTCCCGTTTCGTTACGATTTCCGGGGAATTTCCTGGTTGCCTCCGCGTCGGATCGTCGCCTTGCCAGACCGAACATGTTCGAAGTGCCCAGAACGGATATATGGTGTTCGCCGTGCGCGCCGAATCGAGATCATCGCCTGCGCCATCGGTTTGTCGGTGATCCTCGGTCACCCGGGATGGGCGGAACCCGCCGCGTTCCCGCTGGGAGAGCAGGTTCACGCCCTCAAGAAATCGATCGTGGCCTATCGCAAAGCCCTATTTATGCTTCGCGAAAACCCCGTCAAACCCGCGCCGCACATCGAGATTTTTTTCGACGTCGATAGCCGCAGCGACCCTATTCCGGCTCACCATCTTCCCAGTTGGATCCGCCTCGCCCTTGATCACCACCCGCCAGCGGAGCATACCTATACCGACGGGGAATGGCATACCTTGGCCGCCGGAGCGCTCCAGACGCTGCTCACCGTATCGGCCGGCCCCGGCCAACATACGCTGGCCGTCAGCTTTAAGGGCATCGATCGGAACGGCAAGAGTTACTTGAAGGCCAAAACCCTGACGTTTGAAAGCACGCGAGCCGCCGACCACCGCGTGCTGCGCTTCAGGGCCGGCTTTAACGAAGAGCCCCATGTGACCCTGGAGCCCGCTGGCGAGTCGTTGCTGGATGTGCGGCGCGCCGATCGACCGATCGACGATCCGGTGTACCGCCTCGGCCTCTTTGCCGCTCAGACCGGCGATTTCGGCAACGCCGCGGTCTTCTTTCTTTCCGCCCTCGACCGCGAGCCTCCGCCCCGACTCAAACAGGAGAGCCGCCTCCGGCTGGCCGAAGCGTACGCCGCCGTCGGGCTGCCCGAGGAAGCCGATGCGGTTCTCCACACGTTGATCAGCGAGGCCCCCGACGACGAGGTGCGCGCGCGCGCGTGGTTTCTGATCGAGCAGATCGCGTTTCGCGATGGCCAGCACGCGCGGGTGATCGAAGCGCATAATCACCTCGGCGCAGCGCTTCCCGCCGAACTCGCCGGCGAGGCTCATGCCCTGGCAGGGATCAGCGCCCTGGCACTGCGAGCGTATCCGGAAGCTGCGGGATTTTTTCGAAGCGTGCCAAAGTCGAGCCCCGACGAACCCTTGGCGCTCTATGGCCAGGCTCAGGCGTTGTCGGGGCTGGGTGACGCCTTCACGGCCTCCACCACTCTCAAAAGACTGATCCAATCCCATTCGATCTTCGACCCGATCCGCTCCCGCGTTGTCGAGCATGCCCACGCCGCGTTGGGGCTGCAATTAATCGAGCAAGGGCGGTATGACGAGGCGCTCGCCGAGTTAGGCCAGGTGGGCACCAACAGTGCCGTCCACGAGACGGCCCTGTTCGGCGTGGCATGGGCGTTGCGGAAAGCGGATGAACACGTCAAAGCCATTGCGATCCTCCAGGAGCTACTCGCCCGATTCCCCAACGGGCAACACGCGCACGAGGCGCGACTCACGCTCGCCGCCTCCTATGCGGATTTACGGGCGTACACCAGATCGGTGACGGCCCATCGTGCCGCGCTCGACGGGCTCACCGCCGCGATGGATGCCGTCGATCGCCTCCGCGCGGCGATCAAGAGTTCCCAATGGGATCCGCTGAACGGCGAGGCGGGGAACGCCTTGGAGGACGCGGCATTTTCCCGCGCTCTTGAACATTATCGTTGGCTCGTGCGTTTTGAGCGGGACCTTCGCCAAACCCTCGAGCATCTTCCGTCTGATATCACCGCCGCCCCGCCCCCCTCGGTCACGCTGGGGGTACGTCTGCAATCGCTCGACAGCACGCAGCTTGCGGCAAAGGGCCAAGAACTCCTCGTCAAGTTTGACGCGGTCAAATTCGAGTCGCGCGGGGTGTTGGCGGCGCTCGCCCTCGACGCGCTGGCCCGAGAGCAGGCGCAGCTGGAGGACTGGGCTGTCCAGGCCAGTCTAGGCATTGCCCGCAACCTCGTGGCCGAGCGCGACGAGTTGGGGTCGGAGGCCTTAACGCTTGAGTAACCCCGTCCGCCGCGTATGGCTGTTGCCTCCGGCCCGGTGGGCTGGACTGCTTCTCCTCGCAGAAGCCCTGTCGGGGTTCGCGCCGGCATGGGGCGTGGCCGCCGATCTTCCAATCGCCATTGACGCGGCAAAAATCCGCGCGATCACCGAAGATGTCTTGGCCAGCCAGCGCGATCCGAGGGGACGCGCCCAGAAGGTGGACGCGTTGCGGGCGTATGAGCGCTTCGTTATGGAGGGCCTGGAGGGCCGCTCGACGCTCCGGGCCGAGGCGATCCACCGTCTCGGCGACCTGTACACCCAAATCGAAACGTCGACGTACGACAAACGCGTTCGGGACGCGCGGGCCCGCGGGGGCAAGGAGCGGTCCGGCGCGCCGCCCTCCCTTGATCGCACGAAGTCGATCACCGTCTACGAACGCCTATTGACCCTCTACCCCGACCGCGCTGAAAACGATTCCGCCCTCTACCAGCTTGCGCGAGCCTATTGGGAAACCCGGCGTTTGGACGAGGCCGCCACACATCTCCAGCACCTTCTGACACGGTATCCACGGAGCATCTACGCCGCCGAGGCGGCGTTCCGGCTCGGCGAATACGCCTTCGCGACCCGGGATTTCCCAGCGGCCGCCGATTGGTTTGGCAAAGCGCAGGCGGGGGCGGATCCCACCCTGACCGAGAGCGCCGCGTATCAGCTCGGATGGACCGACCTCAACCTTCAGGAATACCGACGGGCGGCCGACGCATTTGTGTCTATTCTAGACGCCTCGACGCGACGCGCACACAGCGGAACCGCGACGGCATCCCCCGGTGTTCCGGGGCCCGAACTCGCGTTTTCCCTCTCGGACTTCTCGGAGCCCGACGCGGCCTTTGTCATGGATGTGATGAAGGCTCTCCTGCTCAGCTTCGACTATCTGGGGGGGCCCGGTGACATGCGGACCTATTTTGACCGCGCGGGGCGACGCGGGTACGAGGAAACGCTTTACCGAACACTGGGATCGCTGTACCAGGCTCAGGATCGCACGGCCGACGCGGCCGACGCCTACGACGCGTTCTTGGCCACCCATCCGTCTCACCCGAATGCGCCCCAGTTCCAAGCCGCGATCGCCGAAACCTACACCAAGGCCAAGTGGCAGACCGCCCTCATCGGCGCCCGCGAGCGACTCGTGGAACGCTACAGTCCCGGAACCGCTTGGGCCAACGCCACATCCGAGACCGCTCGTCAGGCGGCCAAACCGCTCGTCAAAGACGCGCTGTACCAATTGGCGCTCTACGACCACACCCAAGCCCAAGCCGCGCGACGACCCGACGCCTACGAGCGGGCACTCGCGCGACACGACCGTTTTCTCGCGCTGTTTCCCACCGACATCGAGGCCGCAAAGATCGCCTGGCTCCGGGCGGACGCCCTGTTCGAACTGGGGCGGTACACCGACTCCTCAGAGGCATATCTACGCGCGGCGTACAACTACCCCCTGCACGGGCAGAGCCGCGAGGCCGGCTACGCCGCCGTGGTGGCATGGGAGCGGACGCTCCCCCCGGACGGGCCGCTCTCCCCCGGCGCCGCCGAGGGTTTCCTGTTTCGCGTCAACCGGTTCCTCACGGCGTTTGCGGATGATGCGCGCAACCCGGATTTGCTCATGAAAGCGGCCGAAACCGCGGCGCGCGCCGGCCTCGCCGACCGGGCACTCGATACCGCGCAGCGCCTGGTCACGAGCTACCCCTCCAGTCGGTGGACGACCACCGCCAAGCGATTGATCGGCCAAACGTTCTATGATCGCCACGAGTACCCGGCCGCCGAGACCGCTTTTCGGCAAGCCCTGGCCACCGCGACCGGCCCTCAAGCCGAGGCACTCGCGACCCTCTCGGCGTCCGCGCTGTACCAGCACGCCGTCGATCAGCGCACCCAAGGCAAGGGGGAGGCGGCCGCGGCAGCGTTCCTGAAAGTGGCGGACGATTTCCCGAAGACCGCGCTCGCGCCGGCGGCCCTGAGCGAGGCCGCCGACCTCGCGCTGGGGGTCGGGGATCGACCCGGGGCGAAGCGAATCTGGACCCGGCTGCTGGGGGACTATCGGGACAGTCCGCAGTCCGTTCCGGCCCTGCGCCAACTCGCAGTCCTTGCGGTACAAGAAGGGGAAGTGGCCAAAGCCCTCGACTGGTACGAGGCGCTGGCAGCCCGGAATGACGCCCCCACGCGGGACGAGATCGTCTGGACGATGGCCGACCTCGCGGAGGGAGCCCGGCTGTGGCCTCGCGCCGAACGTGCGCTCGTGTCCCTGGCGGAGCGATCCGATCTGGCCACTCCGCTCTCGCTCCAAGCGGGGTTTCGCGCGGCCAACACGATCTCCCGCCAGGGGCGGAGCGCCGAAGCGCGCCAGCGCGCCGAAGCCACGCTGGACCGTTACCGGGCATGGCGAGCGCAGCGCGCCATAGGAACCGAGTTGACCCCCGCCGACGCGCTGGCGGCCACCGCACTCTTGGATTTGGCAGACCGCCGCGCCGCGGCATGTGTCGCGGTTCGGCTCAGCGATCCCCTGGAACACACCTTGGCCGAAAAGCGGACCGCGTTGAACCTGGCGCTGGACACCTATGCGGAAGCCGCCGATCTCAAGATCGCGGGGGTCACGACCGCCTCGACGCATAAGATCGGGATGCTCCTCGACGACTTTCTCGCGGCGCTCCTGGGATCGGAGCGTCCGCGCGAGCTGACCCCCGAGCAACTGGAGCAGTACACCATCCTCCTCGAAGAACAGGCGGCGCCGTTCGAGGAGCGCGCGGTCGCGGCGTACGAAACCAACGTGCGGCGTGCGCAGGAGCTCGGGGTATACGACGAGTGGGTGGCGAAGAGTTTCGAGCGGCTGGCCGTCGTACGGCCCGCGCGGTATAAGCGCCCGGAACGCGCGGAGCTCGTGCAACGGACCATGGGAGGCCGATGACGGTCCGGACTCCGCAGACGCTGCGTATGGTCCTCGTCTCGGCCTCGATCGCGTGGCTGATCGCCGGCTGTGCGGGAACGCCCCCAGCCCCCACACACGCCGACGTCTCGCGCCCCGATCCCGCCGCCGCGCTGTTTACGGAAGCGCTCGCCGCGCAGGAGGCGGGAGACGATGCCCGGGCTACCGCCCTGCTGAACGAGGTGATCGCCATCGCACCGGAGCAGGCTGCTCCGCATACCAATCTGGGTATTATTTTTCGACGGACCGGGCGGTTGGACGACGCGGTTCGGGAGTACGAGACCGCGATTCGGCTCAACCCCACCGACGCCGAGGCCTATCACAACCTCGGGCTCGCCCAGCGGACGCGAGGAGCCTTCGGCGACGCGGAACGGGCCTATCTTCGGGCGCTGGAGCTCCGCCCCAATCAGGTCGACACGCACTACAATCTGGGGATCCTCTACGACCTCTACCTCAATCGACCCCAGGACGCTCTGGTCCATTACCGGGCCATTCTCGACCTGGGAGGTCCCGACGTCGAGATGATCACGGGGTGGATTCGCACGCTGGAGCGGCAGGCGACGCGCGGAGCGTCCCCCCTGCCGACCGACGGACCGCCATGACGCCCCGACACGCGTGTACGTTGATCGCAATCGTCCTGACGGCCATCGTGGCTCCGGACGCGGCGTGGGCAGCATCCCCGGCCCCGCCCGCCGCGCGGAATCCGCCCGTGGCGAAACCGTCGCCGCCTTCCGCCGCCGACCGGCCCGCCGCCAAACCTAAACCACGGCGGGTCTTGATCTTTGGGACGACGATCGTGGGCGATGTCCTCAAGCCTCCGATCGACAGGACGGTGCCGTGGCAGAGTCCTCCCGCGTTCCGGACCAACGCGGCGCCGCTCGCGCACGATTTTACCCGCGAGCTGCTCACGCCGTTAGACCGCGAGCAGATTCTGCGTGACGCAGGCGACCATACCCATTAGAATGAGGCCCAATCGGCGGGAGCGGTTCACCCCACAAAGGAGTCTCGATGGAGATGATTGAGTTTCTCGTGGCCAATTTTAAATCGGGGGGGATTTTCATGTACGGGATCCTCCTCGTCCTGGTCGTCGGAACGGCCATCGTGGTCGAGCGCGCCTTGGCGCTGGTGATCCGCGGCCGCGTCAACGCGCGCGCGTTCTGGCGCGAGCTCGAGGAGCTGATCGGGCGCGACAAGCTCGCCGACGCGCTCCAACACGCCGCGACGACCGACGCGCCGCTCGCGCGAGTCCTGGCCGCCGGGCTGGCGAGCGCTCACCGCGGCGAAGGTCGAGAGGCGATCGAGCGGGGGATGGAGGAGACCGTCCGAGAAGTCCTCCCGCAGCTCGAAAAACGCATTCACTACCTCTACACGCTCTCCAACGTGTCGACCCTGGTCGGGCTACTCGGCACGGTCGTCGGCTTGATCACCGCCTTCACCGCGGTCTCCTTGGCCGACCCCGCCCAAAAGGCCGCGTTGTTGGCCAATGGCATTTCCCTCGCCTTGAACAACACCGCCTTCGGCCTGATGGTCGCGATCCTCCTCATGTTGACCTATTCCTTCATGCAATCTCGCGCCGCCCGCATCGGCGATGAGATCGACGAGTTCTCGCTCCGACTCGCGAATCGTCTCGTGGCGCGCACGGATCGCCGCTGATGCTGGAGCGCCTCGCCCACAGCCGCCGTCGCCCGGTCGCCGACGAAGCGATTCACATCGTGGCGCTATGGAATCTGATGATCATCCTGATCCCGTTCCTGTTGTTGTCGGCCGTGTTTTCCCAAACCTCGATTCTGAACCTCTATTTGCCGCCTCCAGCCCCGCCGGGAGCCGGCAAGACGACGCCGGCGGCATCCGCGCCCAAGCCCGTCGTCTCCATCGTGCGGGACGGCTATTTGGTGAGCGACGGCCCAACGGTGGTGGCCGCGATCCCGATGGACGCCGACGGCCGCTACCAGACCCGCAAGCTGACCGACCTGCTCCTCCAGGTCAAACAAAGCATCCCCGACCGGCTCGACATCGTGATCCTAAGCGAGGCGACGATCCCGTACGAGACGATCGTGCAGACAATGGACGCCAGCCGCGAAGCGGTGGTGGACCGCGAGGGGCGTCGCGAGGCGGTGCCGCTTTTTCCGAACATCTCACTGGGGCAGATCGGCCGATCGGCTCCGATCGACGTCAAGGATCGCTCATGAGCCGCCGGACGCCAGGGGCGCGGCGCCACCTCGAACCGCCGCGGCTGAATCTCACCGCGATGGTCGACGTGTTCACGGTGTTATTGGTCTTTCTGTTGAAGAGCTACGCCGCCGAAGGCACACTCACCGCCGCCGCCCACAATCTGGAGCTCCCCTCGTCCACCTCGAGCCTGGCGCCCCAGGCGACGATCACCATTACCGTCTCGGAAGACGCGCTCTTCGTCGACGAGGAGCGCGTCGCGGAGCTCGCGCAGCTCGCCGGAATCGATGGGCTCTACCTGCCCGCCCTGGGACAGGCGTTGAAAGCCCGCGTAGACAAAGCCCGCTTCATCGCGGGAAGCAACACCACGGTCGCGTTTCAGGGCAAGGTAACGATCATGGGGGACAAGAAGACCCCGTTCGCGATGCTCGAAAAAATCATGTACACCGCGTCGGCGAGCGAGTTTGGCGATATCGCCCTGGCGGTCTACCAGCACGGTAGGGCAAGCTGATGACTTCCGTCCATCCTCGCCCCGAGTTGTTTACATCCGACGACCGTGAGTTCTTCCTCATCCTGACGGCGTGCGGCCTCGGTTACGCGCTCCTGGCCGCCGCGCTGTCCTTCGTGCCCACGCCGAGCCGCTCCACAACCGACGTCGCGAGTCTCCCCCCGCGCATCGCCAAGCTCATCCTCAATGCGCCGCCCCCGCCCCCCGCCAAACTGATCGTCCCGGTCCCCGAGACCGCGCCATCGAACGCGCCCGCCGCCCCCAAGCCGAAGGCCGGGACCACCGCAAAAAAAGTGGAACCTCGTCCGACAACCCCTCCTCCGTCGCAGGAGGTCGAGGCCCCGGTTGACGCGGAGAAAGCCCTCGCCGAGGCCCGCCTCCGCCTGGAAGCCGAAGCGGCCGCCGCGCGGGAACGCAACCGGGCAGTGGCCAAACAGAGCGGCTTGCTGAAGGCGCTGGCAGGGGAGGCGGGCGGCGCGTCACCGGGAGGAAACCCGGCCGCCCTCGATCGGGTGCTCTCAGATATCTCGGTGCTCAGCAATCCCGCGCTGGCCCCCACCGGGCAAGGCGGGGGCGGACCCGGCCTGGGTGGAACGGGACAACACGGACTGGGAGGCGGCAGCGGGAGCGGCGTGAGTGTCGACGAGGTGATCGCAGGCTTAAAGGGCCATGGAACCGGCGACGCGGTCGTGCTGGCCGGAAAAGGCTCAGCCCGGGTGGAGAGCGCGCTGGTCGTCAAGGGAGGCGGACCGACGCGCAGCGAGGAGTCCATCCTCCACGTGCTCAAGGGCCTCAACGCGTGGCTGAAGTTTCAGTATCACAAGGCCCAGCGCGACCAACCGGCCCTCGGCAGCAGCATCACGATCGAGTTCACCATCACCCCGCAAGGCGGCGTGACCGATTGCCGCGTGGCCTCGAGCGCCTTGAATGACCCGCCCCTGGAAGACGCGATCCTCAAGCGGTTCTGTCTTCTCACGTTTTCGCCGCTCGCCGCCGACGCCGATGACGAGGTCACGGTGAAGTACCCCATCGACTTCGAAGGGTTCTCGTAACGCGGGGCTTTAAAGCACGGGCAGTGAGTGTCGTGGTGAAACCACGCTGCCGACCAGATCGTAGCCCAGCGCTTCGATGATCTCCACCTCGACGAACTCGCCAGGCTCGACGCCCTGTTCGCTGACGTAGACCACCCCGTCGATCTCGGGAGCTTGCGTCGCCATCCGCCCCTCGAAAGCGAACTCGTCGTCCTGGGCGGGGCCTTCGATCATGACGGTCCTCCGGCTGCCGACCAGCGCGTCGCCCTTGCCCTGCGCGATCTCCAGTTGCAGGTCCAGCAGCCGTTGGCGCCGCTCGGCCTTCGTTCCAGCATCTACGGGGTCTCCGAACTTCTCGGCAGCCGTTCCTTCCTCCATCGAATAGGTGAAGACGGCGACGCGGTCGAAGCGCTGCTCGTCGACGAAGTCGACCAGCCGTTCGAATTCGCGCTCGGTTTCACCGGGAAATCCGACGATGAACGACGTTCGGATCGCCACGTCAGGAATCCGCTCGCGGAATCGGTCGAGCGTCAGGCGAATCTCGGCGCTGGTACCGCCGCGGTTCATGCGCCGCAGGATACCGTCGTCAATATGCTGAATCGGCATCTCGACGTACGGGCACAGCTTGGGCTCGTCGGCAAACAGGTCGATCAAGCCCGCCGGCAGCTTGTGCGGGTACAGGTACATGAGGCGGAGCCATCGAAGATCGTCGATCGCGGTGAGCGCGTGAACGAGCTCGATCAGCTCGCCCTTGCGACCGCGGTCGATCCCGAACGCGGGGAGGTCCTGTGCGATCAGGTTGATTTCCCGCACGCCGTCGACCCCAAGCGCGGTCGCCTCGCGAACGACCGACTCGATCGTCCGACTGGCGAGGTCGCCGCGGAAGCTCGGAATCGCGCAGAACGCGCAGCGCTTATCGCACCCCTCGGAGATCTTCACGTAGGCCCAGTGCCGGGGGCCGATCCTTCGGCGCGGCGTGCCGGCGTCATAAAGGAACGTGGGATGCTCGAACCACTCGCGCCGCGAGCCGGGAGACCCCTGCTCCAAGCGAGCGGCGATGATCTCGGCAATCCGCGGAAAATCCCCGGTGCCGACGATCGCATCGAGCTCCGGAAGTTCCTTGAGCAGCTCGCCCTGATACCGTTGGGTCAAGCACCCCGTCGCGATGAGCGTCGTGCACCGCCCCCGGCGTTTCAGCGCGCCGAGTTCGATGATCGTGTTGATCGACTCTTCCTTCGCGGTGTCGATGAATCCACAGGTGTTGACGATGATCGCGTCGGCGACTCGCTCATCCTCGATCACATCGAGGCCGGCCTGGGCCAGTTGGCCAAGCATGACCTCGGAATCGACCTGATTCTTGGGGCAGCCGAGGGTGACCACGGCGACCGTGGGCCGGCCTCTGGACCGCCGGCGGCGGGTTGTTGCGGGGGCTGTGGACTTAATTTTCATAAAGGACTCCACTGTACCACAGGCCCAACGAGGCCGTCGACGCGTGAGCGTTTTCTTATTTTCTTCTTTTGGTCTTCTTTTGGGCCAGTCGAGAGCGATGGCGGCCCGCTGGCCGACGAGAGGGTGGCGGATGCAAGGCGAAGCAAGGTTTGCGCCCGGAGCGTACTGGGTCGTACGTGAGGACGCAAACCGCAGCGACAACGCCGCAGACGCCGCCCTATCGGCGATCCAGCGGGCGGACTCGCGCCACGCCGCCCCGGTAGCCCATCCACACCGAACGGTCGGGGTCGATCGCCACGGCGTACACATCGCCTCCGGTGTATCGTTGGGAGGGGGCCACCGACGACCACACCCGGCCGTCATACGTGGAAAGACCATGGTTGGTGCCGAACCACAGTCGGCCGGTCGGGTCTTGGGCGATGGCGTAGACGACGTTGCCAGCCAGCCCGTCCCTGGTCGTGAAATTCGTCCAGGTCCGGCCGTCGAACCGGGCGACTCCTCCGCCCCATGTGCCCACCCATTTGATCCCTTGGGGGTCGATCAGCAAGGAGAACACGTAATTGTCGTTGTAAGTCTCCTTGCCCTCGGGATCGAGGGCGGTGAGATCATGTCGGTGCTGGTTGCCCGCCGTCAGCGTCCCGAACCCCGTGTTGTCGCTGGCCTTGAGGCGCCACGAGTTCGGAGCCCCCAGACCGTCCGCGTGGGTCCAGCTCCTCCAGGTATATCCGTCAAAACGGCTGACCCCGCCTTCGGTACCGAACCACACCGAATCGTCCCGATCGATCGCGACCGCGTAGACCCAGCGGTTGATCAACCCATCCTCGACTCGGTACGTGGTAAAGTGTTCGCCGTCGAATCGGTTGACGCCGTTCCACGTTCCGATCCACATCGTCCCGTCGCGCTGATACGCCATGTTGTACACCCAGGGATCAGCCAGGCCGTCCCGGACGTGGAACGTCGTGACTCGATCGCCATCCACGCGCGCCAACCCTCCGCTGTTGGTGCCCAGCCAGGTCGTGCCCCGACGGTCGGTCGAGACCGCGAACACGTAGTCGACCAGCAGCCCCTCGCGGGTGGTGTAGCTACGGACCAGCTTGCCGCTCGCCCGCTCGATGCTCAGCGCTCCTTCGGAAGAGGCCACCCAGAGGGAGGGACCGTCGATCGAGAGCGCCCGGACGAAGGCGTGGGTCCCGGTTTCAAAACTCTCGGCGACCGCGAAGGTCGGCGGCACCGACCGCGCGGTACAGGCGATCATCCCCACCGCAACGCCCCAGACGGCGATGGATCGGATCATCGACGCGATCCGGGTTGCCGCAGCACGATGCACTGGCCTCATGACATCCTGTCGGTTTGGGAAGCCGCGCGCCTGGCTGGAATCGAACCAGCGACCCACAGCTTAGAAGGCTGTTGCTCTATCCGACTGAGCTACAGGCGCAAAGGCAACAAACCAAAGACCTCGCAGCCTCGGCGCGGGAAATCAGCGCCTGCGTTGCGTCTCCCGCGTAGCGGGGAACCTGCCCCGCACCGGCAAGGTGCGGGATACGATACCGTTTCCTCGCAGGTGGCGAAGCAATCGGGGCGACTGGATTTGAACCAGCGACCCCCTGCGCCCAAGGCAGGTGCGCTACCAAGCTGCGCTACGCCCCGTCGTTCCCCCTCTGCCACACGGCCGGCTCCGCGATCAAGATATCACAGATCTGCGCCAAGGCGTGCGCGCGGTGGCTGATCCGGTTCTTCTCCTCGCTCGGCAACTCGGCGAACGTTCGGCCGGTGCAGTCCACCACGAAGACCGGATCGTACCCGAACCCGCCGTCACCCGTCTCCTCCTCGCCGATCTGTCCCTCGACGACCCCCTCGACCACACGCGAGGCGCCGCGCGGGGAGATCAGCGCCATGACGCAGCGAAAACGCGCCCCCCATTGGGAGCGTGGAGTCTCCCGCAAGCGGTCGAGCAGCAACCGCCGGTTCTGAGCGTCGGTCGCCTGCGCTCCCGCGAAGCGCGCCGAGTACAGGCCAGGCGCGCCGTCCAAGGCGTCGACTTCCAGACCGGAATCGTCCCCCAACGCCGTCAGGCCCAGCCGAGCAGCCGCGGCCTGCGCTTTCTTGACCGCGTTCGCGGCGTACGTCAGGCCGTCCTCCCGCACCTCGGGCATCTCTCCAAAATCACTTTGGGCGTTGACCGTCCACCCCACGGCATCGAGGACCGCTCGGATCTCACGCACCTTCCCCGCGTTGGTGGTCGCGATCACAATCTCCCGCCCTGCAGGACCCACACCAACAGGGCCGCGGCCCTGCACCACCGGTCGGGATGCGGGGGAACATGAGGCGTTCTCATTCATGATCGTCGCGAGTCAAACAGTGAAGCGGGGACCCAGCACCGCTTTCTGGTGGGCCACGAGCTTGGTAATCCCCGTTCGTGCCGCGCGGGTCAGCTCCCCAAGATCGGACGCTGTAAACGGCGCGCGTTCGGCGGTCCCTTGCACCTCCACAAAGCCGCCCGACCCCGTCATGACGACATTCATGTCCACCTCGGCCCCGGAATCCTCCGCGTAGGTCAGATCCAGGAGGACGCGCCCGCCGACCTTCCCGACGCTCACCGCCGCGACATAGTCGGTCAGTGGCATCTCGTCAAAGATCCCGAGGTCCATGCCCTTCCGACACGCCGCCGCCATGGCGACAAACGCCCCCGTGATCGAGGCGGTGCGCGTTCCGCCGTCCGCTTGGATCACGTCGCAGTCGATCCAAATCGTTCGTTCGCCCATCCGTGTAAAATCAACTACCGCACGCAACGAGCGTCCGACCAACCGCTGAATCTCCTGGGTGCGCCCGCCCACTTTGGAACGCTCGCGCTGGGTCCGCTCGACGGTCGCGCGGGGCAGCATGGCGTACTCGGCAGTGACCCAACCGGTGCCCTTGCCCTTGAGAAACGGGGGAACCCGATTCTCGATGGTCGCCGTGCAGACGACCTTGGTATCGCCCATTTCGATCAGCGCCGAGCCCTCGGCCGGCTTGATAAAGTCCTGCGTGATTGTAACCGATCGCAACTGCCGTGGTGTCCGTCCGTCTCCGCGCACGATAAGGCTGCCCAAGATGAAAAAGCGGGGCCATTATAGGAAAGGCCGTGTGAAAGATCAACCGCGGCGGCAGGAGAGACGGTCCGACGGCGACTTGCTCACGATCAGCCGTCGGCGGACCGTCAGGCCACGGCGGGGAGCGAGCTGTCGTCGTCCCAACGCCGAGCGTTGCGGCGCCGGTCGTAGGTCCGCGGGTTAATCGGGAGCTTGACCGTGAACGTGGTACCGCGCCCGACCTCGGACTGCACGTGGATGAGGCCGCGGTGCTCATCAATGACCTGATGGCAGGTCAAGAGTCCCAGACCGCTGCCTTCGTGACCTTTGGTGGTGAAGAACGGGGTAAACAGCTTCTCAAGATGATCCGGGGGGATCCCTGTTCCGGTATCGGCGACCTCCACCTCCGCATGGGGACAGCCCTTCACGGTGGTCGCGCGAACCGTGACCGTCACCGTACCTCCGGTTGGCATCGCTTGGATCGCGTTGAGCAACAGATTCAGGAAGACCTGCTTGATCCGCTCGGCATCCACCCACACCGGTGTCAGTGTGGGGGCGGGCGTCAACGCGACGGTCACACCCTTCGACCGAGCTTGCGGATCCAGGAAGACCACCATGTGGTGAGCCAGGGCGTTGAAATCCACCGGTTCGAGGTTCAGCTCGGCTTCTCCGGTAAACTTCGCGTATGTCAGGAGCTGGCGGATCAATCCCCGGATGCGCTCCACCTCCTTGACCGTGACCTGGTAGAGCGCTCCCCAATACTCCTCGTCGGGCTGGGGCTCTTTGCGTTTGGCGGGAAGCATTTGCAGAAATGTCGAAATGGGTACCAGGGGATTATTGATCTCGTGCGCCAGACCGGCCGCGAGCGTTCCAACCGCGCTCAGGCGATTCGCGCGGGCAATGCGCTTCATCGTCTCGATCTTTTCGGCGTACAACGTATCGCGCTCCTTGACCAGCACGTACCGTTCGATCCCCTCGCGGAGCGCCATGCGCACCTCGCGTTCCTCGTAGGGCTTGGTCAAGTACCGGCACACGTTGCCAAGATTGATCGCATCGACCACGCTTTCGATATCGGAATACGCCGTCAACAGCATCCGCACCGTCTCCGGGTGCTCGGCGCGGACCCGAGCCAGAAATTGCGTGCCGCTCATGTCGGGCATGCGTTGGTCGGACAGGACGACGGCCACCGCTTGCTCCGCCAAAACCTCCAGCCCCTTCGCCCCACTCGGAGCGATGAGTATCGTGAAGTCGTGCTTAAACTGCCGCTGCACGGTGTCGAGCGCAAAGGGCTCGTCGTCGACGTAGAGAATGGGGTAGGCCTTGTAATCCAGGTGCTCGAACATGCCGAATCCTTTCTTCGGTTACGCCGCCCGTGAAAGACGATGGGCCAGCGGCAGAAACACGGTAAACTCCGCTCCGTGTCCCTCTTCGCTCTTGACCTCGATCCGCCCCCCGGCCTCCTGGACGATCTGATAACTCACCGAGAGTCCCAGCCCGGTTCCTTGACCCACCGCCTTCGTCGTGAAGAACGGCTCGAACAGTTTCGCGAGGTGGTCCTTCTTAATACCCGGACCTGAATCGCGCACCGACACCGACGCCACGTGCTCGTGATCGCGCGAGGTCACCCAAATCTCTCCCGACGTCCCCACCGCCTGGACAGCGTTCTGGAGGAGATTCATCCACACCTGATTGAGCTGACCTGGAACCATGCCCACCAGCCCGGTCGATTCGAAGTCCGTGTGCAGGACCACCTGGGGCCCCAACGTGTGCCGGATGAGATGGATCGTGGACTCCAATCCCTCCTGGATCGGGGCCCGCACCTGGCGGTTCTGATCCTTCCGAACGAAGATCTTCAACTGAGTCACGATCTGCTCGGTCCGCGCCACCCCCGTCTTCACGATGCCCACCGATGCTTCCAAATCCTCTACCGCTTCGCGGGACGATTCCTTCTGATCGAGGAGCGGTTTTAACTCACGCCAGGCTCGTTCTACAATCGCCAAGCTATTCTTCGCGAAGTTGATTGGGTTATTGATCTCATGCGCCATCCCGGCGACCAGTAAGCCGAGCCCCGCCATCTTCTCCGACTGCACCAGCTGAGATTGGGTGGCCTTTAATTCCGCCAGCGCGGCCTCCAACGCCTCATTCCGCTGTTGGATCTCCCGCTCCAGACCCCGCAAGGCCAGCAAGGACTTGATCTTCGCGCGCAGCTCCTGCGCGTTGAACGGTTTGGTCAGATAATCATCGGCTCCGTGCTCCAGGCCCTCGATCTTCATCGACATATCGGCCCGCGCCGTCAGGAGGACGATCGGGATGTGCATCATATGCGGGTCCGAGCGGATCTCGCGGCAAAGCTGGTAGCCGTCTTTCTCCGGCATCATCACGTCGGACACAATCAGGTCGGGGAGCGCCTCACGCGCCACCCGAACACCCTCGACGCCGTTGGTGGCCTTCAAAACCCGATACTCGCCCTGGAGCTGAAAGGCAATGAACTCCCGCATGTCTTGGTTGTCTTCGACGATGAGAATCTGAACGCCGTTGGCCGGGGCCAGGCTTTGGGAAGACAGGCCCTCCGACTCGCCCGCCGCGCTCGCGATCTGATGATGTTCGGCGGCGGCGTGCAGTTCGCGCGTCCAATCCACTGGCTCCCCTATCGTCTCGGCCGCGTCCTCGTAACCTTCCGGCGCCTCAAGCCGCAGGGGAATTGTGAACGTCATGGTCGTGCCACGGCCCGGCTCACTCTCAACACCAATCTGCCCGCCGTGCAGCTCAACGATCTCCTTGGCGAGCGCCAAACCGATCCCGGTCCCCTCGTACCGACGATTGGTCGACGCATCCACCTGCGAAAAACGCTTAAACAGTTTTGGCAGATCGTCGCGCGAGATCCCGATCCCCGTATCCTTCACTTGAACCTGGACATGCCCATTACTTCCGAGCACCCACCGTACGTCCACCGCTCCTCCCAAGGGGGTGAACTTGAGCGCGTTGAAGACGAGGTTGAGAACCACTTTTTCCAATCGATCGTGGTCAAAATACGACCGAACTGGCAGGGGCGTCTCTTCATGACCGGTGAGCGCGATATGCTTTTTCTCGGCCATCGGCGTGATCGACGCAACAAGGCCGCGAAGAAACGCCGAGAGATCCCCCGCCTGATACCGAAGCTCCATGCGCCCCGCATCGAGCTTCGCCAAATCCAGGAGACTGTTGATCTGCTTGAGCAGGCGCAGGGCATTGTGATGCATAATGTCAACGTGGCGTCGGTGAACCTCCGACAACAGTCCGACCTCGCCCTTCAGCAGCGATTCCAGCGGGGCGAGGATCAGGGTGAGCGGCGTGCGTAGCTCGTGGCTGATGTTGGCGAAGAAGTCGGACTTCGCTTGATCCAGTTCCTTGAGCTGGTTGTATGCACCTTCGAGCTCCTGGGTCCGATCCCGGATCTTTTCTTCAAGTTCCGCGTTCCACCGCTCCAACTGCTTAGTAAGCGCCGTAACGTTCTCGAAGAGCAGGGAGTTGTGATACGCAACGATCACTTCGGTCCGGAGCCGGTTGAGAAACTCAATATCGAGGGCCGTGTACGGCTGCAGCGTGCGCTTCGGCCCGAGATGCAACACCCCCAGCAACGTTTCGTCCTTGACGAACGGCACGGCAACGTCGCAGGAAACTCGTTCAAAGTAGGCGCGCGCCGTGTCTCGGATTCCCTCGGCTAGCCTTCCGAGCTCCGATTTCCGGAGGATCTGGTTATTGGTAGAGAGCCACCGGAATACCTCGTGGTCGAACGGGATCTCCTGCTGCGGGGATGGAAAAGCTGCTCGCGGTTGGCCATTCGACAACACCGTAATATGCGCCGCTTCTGCATAGAGCACATCCATCACGGTGGCGAGCACTTTGTCCGACACCTCTCCGATCCCTCTCAGCAGTACAAGCTCTTCCGCCAAGCGTTGTGCTGCGTGGTAGAAGTCGTAGCGCCGCCGTTGAAACTTGTGGTCGATATATGGCTGGATCCGCCTGGCGTACATGAGGATGCCAAAACTGATCGCAACCACTAACGACCCCTCCGCAGCGGGGTGCCCATCAACGTAGGGATATGCCACCAAGAAGAGCAGCGTCGCCGGCACCACGACAAGCGCGGACGTCGCGAGCCAGAGTCCAGTCCGGTGAACCACGGTTTTAATGTCCATCGCACCGTGTTGGATGATTGCATAGGCGATCAGCAGGTTATAGGCCACTTCAAAAAAGTAATAGAGAGGGAGAGCGTTTGACACGAACAGCCCCGAGGCGAACGACGCCACACCCAACGCGACCATCCCAGAAGCAGCCAGGATGTACTGGATCTGGCCTCGCTTGGCGTCGGATGCGATGCGGTATGCGGATAGGAGGCGATAGATTCCGTAGAAAACCGCCCACACAAGGTAGAGCGCAAAGATCCAGAACAGGGATCCCGGTTCCTCCGAGAATCCTTGCTCAAAGCTCACGCTCTTGATAATGTACGGCGTCACCATCAGCACCCCCAATACGGGGGAGACCCCATTCATGAACAACCGCACGAACCGCGAAGGCATCGATTGGCCAGAAACCGCGCAGTAGAAACGAACATAGAACTGGACAAACAACACGCTTCCGATATAAGCGACCCGATCCGCGTAGAGCGCAGCGACGGGGTCCGATTGGAACAACGTGGCAAAGAAGTCCCCTGAATTCCAGAACCCTACGGCCAGATTGAACAAGCAAAAGAATTTATTGACTGGATTTCGGGGGTTTTTAGAATAGACGAGCAGCCCAATGGCAATGCAGCTCAGCGCACCAAATCCAACGAGCAGAAGGCGCTGATTCACACTATCCATGCTTTTCTATTGCTAAATCGATCGCCGGTCTAACAGATTTAAATGCATCAAGAGCCTGGGATATGTCCTGTTGCGAGTGAGCGGAGCTTACTGTCATACGAATACGGGCTTCCCCTCTTTTTACCGCTGGCCGAATAAATGAACTGACATACACACCTCGATCTTCAAGCGAACGAACAATCTCGTACGTCGTCTGTTCATGGCCAATGAGGATCGACACGATGGCCGATTCGGTGGCGCTGATTTTAAACCCCAGCTCTTTCAGCCCCTCTTTTAATTGATGCATGTTCGACCAAAGCCGCGTGCGGAGGGACTCATCGGTTTTGAGAATTCGAAGCGCCTCTAACAAACCCGCTGTCGTGGCCGGAGGAAGGCTGGTCGTGAAAAGAAATCCTTTCGAAAAGTGCCGGAGGTAATCACCAATGTACTTCTGACAGGCGACAAAGCCGCCAATCCCGCCCAGCACGCCACTCAAAGTCCCCATGTCGAGTTCAATATGTCCGTTCATGTGGAAATGATCAGCGGTTCCGGCCCCTCGAGGCCCCAACACCCCGAAGCCATGAGCATCGTCAACCATCACCGGAATGTGATGAGCTGAAGCCAGGGCTTGAATTTCAGGAAGGCGAGCGAGGTCGCCCTCGATGCTGTAGACCCCATCGACGATGAGCAAGTTACGACTCCCTTTGACGCGCTGAATCTTGCGCCCCAAATCATCAATCGAGTTATGCCGGAACGGCACAATCTTCGCGGCGCTAAAAATACAGCCATCGATGACGCTGACGTGGACCTTCTCGTCAATAAACACGACGTCGTCCTTTTTCAGCAACCCGGTCAGAATTCCAATATTCGCCAGGTATCCGCCTCCAAAGACTAAGGCGGTTTCGGTGCCCTTAAAGTCCGCGATTCCCTGTTCGAGTTCCTCGTGCAGGTTGAGCGTGCCGTTCAACACGCGCGATCCGGCGCTGGTGCCATAACGCTCCACCGCTTTACGCGCCGCTTCTTTCACGCGCGGATCGTGAGACAATCCCAAATAGTCATTGGTACCAAACGAAATAAGCTCTCGTCCGTTAATGACGATTCGAGCCGGGTGCGTCGCTTCGGTCTGCCTGAAAATGGTATAGGTGGACTTCCAGTCTCCCACCCGACTGGCAAACGATGCGCACTCGCGAAACACCCCGTAGTCCTTACGCCTATTTGTGACTCTCCGCTCTAGTTGATGAGCCGCAGCCGCGTTGCGCCGCTCACCCACCCGACGTTCTCGGACACTGCCGCCAAGTGAACTCAAATAGGTGTGAAGCTTTCTCCGTTCGCTCTCTCTGTCGAACATCAGCTCAGCAGCGCAGATAGCGCGGCCGAGGACCGACGGCCTTTGCCTCACCGGCTTGAGCGTCACCGAGGCGTGAGAAGCTTTCGGAAATTCGAACCGGACTCTTGATCTGACCCCAGATGTGAACAGTCCTTCCTCCGCCTCGAAACACACCCCGTGTCGCGAAAGGTCCAGCACCTGACATGGAATTATTTTCTCTGCCCCGTCTTGTGATGCGACGAGAATCTCGGCTTGCAGTTGAGTGGCAACCCGTGGCTCTTTGCGCCGCTGAAACGAGGTGCTTATCGTCATTCTGCTTCTCCTCGGGTGATCAATCGGCTTACCAACTGCATCGCCTGCTTTACTTCTCCAGGCTCTATGTTAACGTTATGGGCAATGCTGGCGGTACAATCATATTCCCGGAGGGGATTCATGGGATTGAGGCTTCGATCATCTTGCGTCATCCTGGTCGCATTCAGCGCGATAAGTGTAGCACACGGTGTTGCGTATGCCGGCGGATTCGGACTGGATGAGCAAGGTGCGGCTGCCATGGGACGGGCCAACGCGTTTGCGGCGCAGGCTGATGATCCCACAGCGCTCTTCTATAACCCGGCGGGTATCGGTCAACTTCACGGAACGCAGCTTAGCCTCGGAACCACGCTGATAACGCCTTCGACAACCTTCGAGAGCACGAGCACTACTCTCTCAACCGACACAACCGCTGCGTTATTCTATCCCCCGACGCTGTATGTCACCCATGAAATCCGTCGCGATCTGCACGTCGGCCTCGGCGTGTTTACGCCGTTCGGCCTCTCAACCAAGTGGCCATCCGACTGGGAGGGCCGGTACCTGACGACGTTTTCCGAGATCAATACCTATTACATCAATCCCAACATCGCGTGGAGCCCGAACGCGCGCGTCCACGTGGCAGCGGGTATCAGTTACGTGCCGTCTTCCGTCACGCTGAGAAGTAAAGTCGAGCTCACCCCGCTTCCGGACGGAGCCTCGGACATCAAAGCCACCGGAGACGGATGGGGTTACAATGTGGCACTCTTGGCGTCGCTTCCCGCTCAGACCAGTTTGGGTGTGTCCTTCCGAAGCGCGGTGACCGTCGACTATCACGGGGATGGAACGTTCAGCCCTTCGGCACTTTTGGGACCGCCCCAACCAGTTCGGTCGTCGCTGACCCTCCCCCCGATCCTGACGGTGGGGCTGGCGAACCACTCGTGGGACCGGCTTACCCTGGAAGCCGATGCACAGTGGGTAGGATGGACCAGCGTCGACAAGATCACGATCGACTTCACCGACCCCTCGTCTCCTTTTCCCGACGTTGAAACCCCCAAAAATTGGCGAAACAGTTACTCCCTGCGGTTTGGCGCCGAGCGCCAACTCGATCCCTTGACGGTCCGAGCGGGCTACGCCTACGACATCACACCGATCCCCTCGGAAACGATCGATCCATCCCTCCCCGATGCCGACAAACACACCTTTGCAGTTGGCGGGGGTTACCAACTCGGCGAGGTCACCATCGACCTCGCCTCAGTAGTGTCCGGTTAAGAACGGGCTCATGTTGCTAAAACCCTTGCGCTGTGCGGCTTTCCACGATATTCGGCGTGTCTCCGACTTGAACGGCCATCAGCCGATCGGCCAAGCTCCCGGGAGTTCCCTCGCCGGAGAGC
>JACQCD010000140.1 GCA_016201825.1 Nitrospirota bacterium
ACTCCACTCCCTTCCCTCGACTTCCACTTCAAGAGAGTGAAAAATCGCTTTAAGAAATTGGGGCTCTAGTAAATGAAAGTTTCGCCTCAAACCTTCTTCAATTTCTGCGCTGTGCATGTGCCGCTGCTGCGAGCGTTGCAGGAGCGAGTTGGCGAACTTTCCGAAGCGGACGCTCGGCGGTTGATTCGAGACAGCGGCAAAGCGGACGACGAGTTGCCGGAAACGACTTGGCGGCGGCTGAGAGAGTTCCAAGTCCTTGTGCCGACCGAACCGGGCAGCGACTTCTACTTCCTCGCTGAACCGGTGGGCCGGCTGCTGGCTTATCTCCTCGACGAAGCCAAGGCCGCCACGCCGGAAATCATCCGTGGTTACATTCAGTCCCTCGAAGCTCTTGGCAAGCAACTCTCCCGCGCGATTGACACTGACGATCTCACGGTCGTCCGGCTAGCGCTCGAGGAAATCCAGCAGACGCTTCGTCGCATTTATGCCGACCTCGACGAGACACACCACGCCATCATGACCGAAGTCGCCCGTTACAAGACCGAACGTCAGACGGTTTCGGTGCGTGACAAGTTCCGCCGCATCGTTCATTGGATGGAGCGTTACGTGGATCCGATGGTGGACATTGTCCGCACCGACGGTTCTATGCGCGCGACGTTTGATGAGACGGAGCGCCTGCTCAATCGCGCCCGCGATCATGGCCTGTTCAATGACCTGCCGGCGCTGGAACGGAACCTCCGGCACTTGCGGTTGGTGCAACGCCATTCCCTTCGCGTATTCCAACAATGCCGCCGCGAGCTTCAGCCGCTTTACGAATCACTGCGTCGCTCGTCGTTCATTGCCGAAGGCGCGGCCGTCGCGCTCGAATGCTTGCGGCGCGAAGGGCCTGACGGCTGCTCCAAACGCCACGCCATCGGCGCATATTCGCTACGCTGGTTGCATGTGCCGGCTGACAGCGCCATTAAACGCGCGTTGCGAAACGTTGTCGAGCATCCGCCAGAACCTGCACCCGTGCTCGCCATGAGTGGAGAGGACGCCATGCCCGCCGCGTATCTCCGCCGCCTCTGGCTGGAAGCATTGCCGGATGATGTACGTAACGCGCTGCCCGTGCAGGATTTACTCGGCTGGGTGGTGAGCCGTTATCCGGGGAAGAACACCGACGATGCACTTGCTGGCTTCTCTCGACTGGTGTTTCACGACGAATTTTCTGCAAAGTTCACCGATGGTGTCTCGCGCACTTACGAAACCACCGATGGCACTCTCGACGCCCAGCCTGTGGAGCTGGCCTCCGCATGAGCGAACTACCCCACCTCCAGGCACTCTTCGATCGCCTCAAGCGTGGCTACCATCTGTCTTCGGAAGACGAGCCGATGTTCTCGGCCGTTACGGAGAACCACGAAGCCTACGCGGCCTACTTCGCGCCGCTCGGTCTCAAGCTCGTACGCCACCCACGGGAATTCTTCTATTTCGATCCAGAGGCCGCCGAGAGCGTGCAGGAGAAGCTTCCACGCATAGCGGTGTTCTCGTTCATCCTTGTCGACCATGCGGCCAACGCCGGCAGGCCCATTGAGGACTACCTGCTAAACCAGCATTTTCTGATTTCCAAGCTCCCTCATTTCTCGCTCGACCGCTATGCCACGTTGCTACGCCAGGTGGAGGAGCAGCTTGGGGGTCAGGCTTGTGATTTGCGATTCTCTGGTTCTCGGGCGAGAATAAGAGCGAGTCCGGCTTGGGCTCTCGGTGCTCAAGGCACAGAGGCTGAGGGGGATTTGGATCGCGCGGCCGACTCGACGAAGATCGCGAAGCCGTTCATGTAGGCCGTGAGGCGGCGCTTGACCTTCTCGTCCACCAGCGCACCCGTTTCGTCGAACACCTGCCTCGCGTTCGGGAGAAAGAGGGTCTCGCCGAACCACGGACTCATCCCGAGCGCCCGGACGACGGGCAGCCAGGCGGTCTGCGAGAGCCGCGTGCCGCCCATGCCGGGGGTGGCGCCCATGATTCCGACGGGGCGGTTGCCGAAGACCCGATCGATATCGTCCGACGGGCGGGAGAGCCAGTCGATCGCATTCTTGAAGACTCCAGGTATGGAGTTGTTGTACTCCGGCGTGACGAGAAGGAGTCCATCGGCCAAGGCGATCCGATCCTTGAGTTCGGCGACGGCCGGCGGAACACCTTCAGCAGCTTCGACGTCCCCGTCGTAGAGTGGGATCCCGCGGATCGATGCGACCTCGATGCGACAGCCAGGAGGCGCCAGCTCGGCCGCCGCTCGCAGCAACGCCGCGTTATACGAAGCCTCTCTCAAACTGCCTGCGATGCCGAGAATCGTGTTCATCCGCGTCCCCCGTGGTCGTCGCTCCCACGATACTGTCCATGATTCCCTTACCGATTTTCAAGACGGTCTCTGCCCTCGGATATGGGGATGCCGTGGCCGGTCACATCGTGATAGTGTAGCGACTGAAAAGGAGCCCTCCATGCTGACGTTAATCCATAAAGCGTGCAGTTCAGCCGCGGTGGAGGTCGATCCCGTGTCCGTGGAGAGTTTCACGATCCGCGTCAAGGAGTTCCCGTTTACCTGCTTTACCTGCTTGGAGGAGATCGAGAGCAAATCGGAATTGCGGCTCTCGGAGGAGATTCGGATGTGAACAGGGCTGGGTTATCATGGCGTCGCGTTGCAAGCCCACCCCCGTTCTTCCTCCGAGCGGGCACCGAGCCACCCGTAGCGGTGGATTCGACACAACCTGGTTCTAGAAACTGACATGACGACACCCACACAACCGGCCATTCTCCATCACACGGACTCCTTACCGTTCGGTCACTCGTTCGCCACCTTGCCTCCCGCGTTTTTTACCCGGCTGATGCCGACCCCTCTGCCCTCACCCTACCTGGTCGCGGCAAGCGCCTCGGCGGCGAAGATGATCGGTCTTGACCCGGAGGAATTCAGCACGGCGAATTTTGTCGAGAGCTTTTCGGGCAACCGACTCCCGGCGGGCGCGATGCCGATCGCGGCCGTGTATTCGGGCCACCAATTCGGGATCTGGGCCGGACAACTGGGAGACGGCCGGGCGCTCTTGCTCGGCGACGTGCCCGCACACGGAGCCGGCCAATTCGGATCGATGGAATTGCAGCTCAAGGGCGCTGGTCCGACCCCGTATTCGCGCATGGGCGACGGCCGTGCGGTTTTGCGCTCGTCCATCCGCGAATTTCTGTGCTCCGAAGCGATGGCCGGCCTGGGCATTCCCACGTCGGGGGTACTGTGCGTCACCGGGTCCGACCTGCGCGTGATCCGGGAAACGCCGGAAACCGCCGCCGTGGTCACTCGCATGGCCCCGACGTTTCTCCGCTTCGGCTCGTTCGAGCATTGGTTTTACAGCGGCCAGCCCGAGGCGCTCAAGACGCTCGCCGATTACGTGATCGATCGCTTTTACCCCGACCTGCGCGACGCCAAAAATCCGTACCACGCCTTGCTCGCCGAAGTAACGCGCCGCACCGCCCACCTGATGGCCCAGTGGCAAGCGGTCGGGTTTATGCACGGGGTGATGAATACCGACAACATGTCCATTCTCGGCCTCACCATCGACTACGGTCCCTTCGGTTTTATGGACGCGTTCGACCCGGGCCATATCTGCAATCACACGGACCACCACGGGCGCTACGCCTATGACAGGCAGCCCGATGTCGCGTACTGGAATTGCGCCAAGCTGGCTCGGACATTGGCGCCCTTGATCGGCGGTGAAGAGGAGACACGCTCCGCCCTGGACCTCTTCGGGCCCGCGTTTTCGGCCAAGGCGGATGAGTTGCTCCACGCCAAACTCGGCCTGCAGACCAGCGCGCCCGACGATGTCGCCCTGTTCGATGCGATGTTCGCGTTGATGCGCGCCAACCGTGTGGACTTCACGCTGTTCTTCAGGCGCTTGGGGGAGTTGCAGATCGAGAACCCGACGGCGGACGACCCGGTGCGGGATCTGGTGAT
This sequence comes from Nitrospirota bacterium, assembly GCA_016201825.1. GTDB lineage: Bacteria > Nitrospirota > Nitrospiria > 2-01-FULL-66-17 > 2-01-FULL-66-17 > 2-01-FULL-66-17. The sequence goes on from JACQCD010000140.1 coordinate 3,971, forward strand.
CGACCGGGCGGCGTTCGATGCGTGGGCGGCACGCTATCGCGCGCGCCTGCGACGGGAAGGCAGCGCCGATGGCCCACGCCGGCTGGCGATGGACGCGGTCAACCCCCAATACGTGCTGCGCAATTATTTGGCGCAGGTCGCGATCGAAAAGGCCCAGCAGAAAGACTTTTCAGAAATCGAGAGGCTCCTCACAATCCTGGAGAAGCCATTCGATCCGCATCCGGACTCTGACCACTACGCCCGGCTTCCGCCCGACTGGGGAACCCGGGTTGCCGTGAGTTGTTCGTCATGACCGGTCGGGCTCATGAGTCGTTCTTCTCTTTTTTTCCTTCTTCGGATCGTGTTACAGTCATTTCGCAACACTGAGACCCTTTGCAGCACCTCGATCCTTCATAGCGAGCTCCGGTCGCTGTCTGTCGCAAGGAGAAGGCTACGATGCTCGTGTTTCTGATCCACGTCCGTGATCCCCAGTTCTACGCCCTCCCCGCCAAGACTCGCGCGAAAAACGGCAATATTCGGGTGATGGGATTCCCGCCGATCGGCATTATGTCGCTCTCGGCAGTGCTGAAACGAGCGGGCCACGAGTGCGTCATGTTCGACCAGGCCAACCCTGAAACGCCCAATGACGTCATCATCGAGGAAATGACCAGTCGGCAGCCGGCCCTCGTGGGCTTGAGTTTTCTCAGCACGACCAGCTATCCCTACGCGAAACTGCTGGCCCGCCAGATCCGCGCGGTGAATCCGACGGTGAAACTGGCGTTCGGAGGCGTGTTCGCCACCCTCAATGCGCCGTTGGTCAAGCTGCAGTGCCCTGAAGTGGATTTTGTCTGTCGCGGTGACGGCGAGCAGTTGATCTTGGATCTTCTGGAGTGCTTGGACGATCCCGAAGGAGTCGCGAGTCTGACCTGGGCGAAAGATGGTCAGGTCATGAACAATCCCAATCGGACGATGGAGCGTCATCTCGACCAGTGGCCCTTCCCTGACCGCGAGAGTCTCCCGTTGGACTTCATCGAATCCATGCCGCTTGATGTGCCGGCGGTGCTCTCGATGGAACGATTCACGACGATGCAGACGTCGCGCGGGTGTCCCTGGCCGTGCGTGTTTTGCGACATTCCCATTTTCAACGAAGGCAAGTGGCGCGCACGGAGCCCCCAGCACGTCGTGGAGGAGTTCAAATATCTCCAGGCGCTCGGGTACGGGTCGGTCTACTTTGTCGACGATCACTTCCTCTTGCAGCCCAAGCGCATTGACGCGATCTGCAAGGGCATCAACGAGAACGGGATCGCCATTCAATGGGGCTGTGAGGGGCGGGTGGATTCCGTCGCGCAGCACCTCTTCCCCGCGATGGCGAAGGCCCACTGTCGCACGCTGATGTTCGGAATCGAGAGCGGAAGCCAAAAGATCCTCGATCGACTCAAGAAGGAGCAGACGCTCGCCGAGGTCGAAACCGCCGTGACCAACGCCAAGCAGGCCGGCATCGAAATCGTGCACGGGTTTTTTACCGTCGGCAATCCGGACGAGACCGTCGAGGATATGCAGGCCACCTTCGACCTGGCCTCGAAGTTGCCGCTGGATACCTTCGGGTTCAACCGGCTGTGCGTCTACCGGGGGACGCCGCTCTGGCATGAGTATGTGAAGCGCGGGCTCGTGAATGAGGCGACCGATTGGTACAAGTACTTCAAATGTTCGGAGATCGATCCCACCTGCCTCCCCGGCGAGGTGATCAACGACGTGCGGCGCGCGGGACTCCGTCGACTCATCCTCTATAAGCTGCGGCATTATCCGATGCAGACGTTCCGGCTGTTGAAGCGGTTCCTCCGCTACATGCCGGTGCGCGATGTCGTTTATCTCATCATCAAGCCGTTCCTTGGAAAGACCAAGGGAGCCACCAAGGCGGAGGTTATGTCACGCGCGGTCGAGCACGGAGCCATGAAGGACGCGGCGGCGGAACTGACGCAGCTGACTGATGAGGCGCTCGACCACGTGATGCAGGAATCGATTGCCGAGCGCCGCCGCATTCAACAAGAGGCGGAGGGGTTGCGCGAGTCGCCGATGGCGTCGGGTCGGTAGCCGGCCGGGCATCAACACTGATGCAGCCTGGTTTAGACCGTCGAGACTCTCCATCCCGACAAGACACCGCGTTGAGCGATTAACGGCGTGAAGCTTGGCACGTCTTCGGACACCCGCGTCATGACCTCATCCGCGAGACCCTGATTCTCGAAACATTCGTACGCGTCGTCGAGAAAACCTCCCCGAAGCAGGGGATGGTGCAGAAATATCGGGCCGGGACCGGTGGCGACTTCCAGGGGCCACTCGGTCACCTCGATGCGATCGAGACCCAGCGCGTCGAGCCACGCGCGGCCTTCGTTCGTAGACGGCCGCTCAGCCACATACGCCTCCAGTCGTTTCCGCTCTGATGTCAGACCGCGCGCGGCCATTTCCTGATCGATTCTCCGCCAGAGCAAATCAAACGTACCGAGGGAGGGGAAGGTCAGCACCAGTTGGCCGCCCGGCTTCAGATGGTCCACCAGCCCCCGGACCGTTTCGAACCGGTTCGGACGAAAGAACATGACCGACAGGTTGCCGGTGATGCGATCAAAGGTCGGCACGCGTGGTGGCAACGCGCGCATGTCCAGGCACTCGAAACGAAGCCACGGGAGATGCGGTCCTTGAATCGCCCGGGCGCGCGCAATCTGATGCTCGCTCACGTCAATCCCGAGCACCTGTCCCGTCGGGCCGACCTGCTCAGCCAAGTAGAACGCGGGAATCCCGTGGCCGGAGGCGATATCCAGGATGGTGGCTCCCGAAAAGAGATCCAGATGGTGCAGCAATGCCTCTGCAAATGGAGTGGACCAATAGTCGTGTCTGGGGAGAGGCCAGCGTAACGTCACATTACTCGTTCGGTCGGTCATGGCACCTGCGCCACGGCGGACACGCCCCTTAGACCTGCCGTGACGGTGCGTTGCGAACGCATGACCTGGCACCCTGCTGCTGGGAGTTCCCATGGCCACCGGAACCGAAAAAGACCCACCAAGGCAGAGACCTGATTACCCTGACTTCTGCATCGACGCCTTCAGATCCTGAATGGCCCTCTCAACGTCCCCTTCCGTGGATCCGAATCGGTCCGCCATGACCTTGATGGCCTGATTGATCGCTTTCGTCATTTTCGCGATCTGCTCCTCGGGTGTCATTGGAACTCCTCCTCATGGGCTGCCTGCCCTCTCTCGCCACTCCACGATGGGTGACAAGGGGCCGGATTCGTACTGATGGATGCAAACCATTCTGGCGCAGAAGCGGCGAGGACTGGGAAATCTCTCCCGCACGAGACGCATCAGGCGGCGCGAGAACTAGGACAGTCAGCGTCACTGCACACGCCGTGTCTGCACAGTACGCGGGGAGGACAGCCGAGTCAACCGGTATCGGCCCCATCTGGAAACCGCTGGTGGATGTTCTTAACGAACCGGCACGGGCTGACCTCGCTGGTCAGCAACACTTCACACAGGCACCTTCACGGGAAGGTCACACGAAGATAATCTCTTCGGTGGCGGCAATGACCACAAAGATCTTTTCCGTATTGCTGTTGGGATCCGAAGAGAAGAGGAAAAACCCCGGCTTGTGGGGGGAGAACCCCGTGGTATACCCGATGATCGCTTCGCCGTCATTGAACGTGACCTTGACCTTTTTTCCAAGACCCTTTCGTTCACCGTCATACTGCTCCTGATACTCTGGATTGCCTCCATAGTTCTTGACAAAGAAAATTCCCTTGAGCTTCGTGATATCGACCCTGGAAGTTTTCACCGTATCTTTGTCGGTGAAGTGAAACCACTGTTTATCAGGGAAGAAATCGCCGGTGCTCCCTTTCACGATTCGATGATCACCATAGTGGAGCACAATCCGGTTTTGCATATCGGTCCTCCTCAAGATCTCTGAATCTGGTAAGCAAAGGTACCAGGCGAGCGGACTCCGTCAACCCGTCCGCTGAACCGTCATCGCAGAAATCGGGGCGACCCCGATCCGTCCTCTGAGCTCACCGTGGTAGACTGGGCCATGCTCATTACGCCATTCACCCCGGTTCCCGCCACCGGAGACGCGTTCGTCGGTCGCCAAGGGCTCGTCAGAAACCTGCGTGGGCGGATCGCGAGGGGTGAACCTCTGGCGGTGATCGGAGGGCCGAAGCTGGGCAAGACCTCGCTGGTCCGAACCGCCCTGCACGGACTGCCGGACCGTACGGTGATCGAGGTGGATCTTGGCGCCGACCCTTCTCCCCGGTTCGATGTGGACCCCGGCTCGATCATGGTCCTTGAGAATCTGGACGGCGTCGCCGACTCGGCCATCGCCCCGCTGCTCGCGCGTGTGTCGACGGCGAGACCGGCCGGTCTTGTGGTGACCGGCGGGCACCGATTGCGGACGGTACTCGGCCGCTCCGGGACCTTGGCCGGCGTATCCTTCCGAGTGTTCCCGTTGTCAGTCCTGCTCGATGGGGAAACGCGACGGCTGATCGGCAGGGACACCAGTCCTTCCCCAGCCACGTGGACGGGGAACCATCCCTACCTGACGAAGCTCCTTCTCCACTACGTGGAAGCCGAGGGGTGCCCCCGAACCCTGGACGACGCCGTCGCGGCCGGCCGGCGCCAGTGGGGGTCGTTCGTACAGCGTCTCGCGGCTGACGTCGGTGAAGGCCCCGAGCGGCGGCTGCTGAGCTACCTGATCGAGCGCGGTCGGCCGGTGAATCCGGCCCTGGCCCAGTCCGACACCGGCATCCGAGACATCAAGGCGGTCGCGGACACGCTCGCATACCTGGGTGTCATCAGCCGCTGGATTCGGAATGAGGAGGCAACCCTCTTCGCCGGCTGTCGGCTGCTCAACGACTCCATCATGACTGTATGAGCCCGTCGTCAATTACTTCACGACGCTTCCCTTCCACTGCTTCATCCCGCCCTTCAGGTTGTAGACCGTCGAATAGCCCTTCTCGGCAAGCAGGTGGCCGAGTTCGTCGCCCATCGGTCCGCCGTGGCAAACGAAGACGATGCGGTCCGCGGGCGACAGCTCCTTCACGATGCGGGGCTTGGCGTCATCATAGGGGATGTTGATCGCGCCCCGGATATGGCCGGCAGCGAAGAGCTCCGGTTCTCGCACATCGACGATCATCAGCGCGTTCCCGTCGACCATGAGCGACTCCAACTGCGTGCCGTCGATGGTCGTCAGGCCGCCCGCCATGGCCGGCGACATCCAGAAGAGCGCCACGATCGACCACGCCAAACCGCCCCATGCTCGTGTCTTCATCATCGACCCTCCGATTTTCTTTGCATTGTACACTCATGCACGATGCTCCGTCGTGACGAGATCTGAACGCGATAACGTTACTAGCGGGTCAGCGACAACTGCGGGACAGCCGCGCAGGACGCTCGATGTCAACGCCTTGGCGCGCTAACCATCGACTCGCACGAGCCTGATATCGACCTCTCGGTCGACGTACGTCCACTCCTGAGTGCTTCTCAGTTTCGTGACCATTCTGTCAAAAGCCTCGGCATGATCAGGCGCGTACTCGAACCACGTGAGGAAATCGAATGGTTCGTGTTCGCCCAAATCTCGGCAGTGATGAAGTTTTCGTGCAATGGCTGGAAGGAATTCGAGACCGATTTCGATGTGATGCGAGTGCGTTTCAAATATGTCCCGTCTTGCGTCCTGAGTCAGATTCCACCAAGCGGCTGATTTTCTAATCGGGATGAGTGCGGCACACGTGGCTTGAGGTCTCCCAAGCTGAGGTTGGCGGGCCACCAGGATCTGTTTCTCCTCGCGCACCACGTACCGCTCATTGCTGGTCATGCCCTGTAAGAGCCACTTGCCGTCATGGGGCTGTCCCCTGCGATCTCCGTGCAGCACGGCCACGCGGTCAACGATCCCCAAAGGCAAGCCCGCGATTGTTTCCATGCTCACCACCCGCCAAGACCCCGCCGTCCCCCCAATAAACGTCGCGACTCGACTCATCGGTCCCTCATGATCGCGCCTGCCTCCTCCACGGGAGCGCGGCGAGCGCCGTCTCGCCCCACAACGACGCGCGGGGCACCAGTTCAGGGTATGGACAGTGCAAATCACACGCCTGAGCCACGGCCGAATCAATGATCGCCGGGACCGATTTGGAAGGACCTTCTACGCTCCGGATTCGGACTTCCCCTCATGATCGCAACGTCTTTGTTGGCCATCTCACACTTGTGTCCGACAAATTCAGCGACCACGACCCCGGCGAGTTCTCTCGACGCGTCGGTCGTTATCATTGCGGGATGCAACCGGGAGACCGGGCCGCAGGGGCCGGTCGAGGCCACCGGCCTCCTTCCCGCGGCTTTGAGCCGACGCCGGACCACGGCTTGGGAACACCGATCGGTCACTGACCACTCGTCCCTCCCGCACTCGCAGCGCCGTGCCAACCGGGACCGCGTATTTTCTTGACAGATGATTCCCCAGGTGACTTATTTGAACGGGATCAGAGAATACCCTCAAGACTCTGGAGCCGACAAGACCACACGCGAAACCGTTGTAGCGCGTTCTCATTCGAGGAGATCGATCCGATGGATACCACGATCTGCCTTCAGCTCTGCCCGGACCATTCCATCGAGCGCCTCCAACGCTGCGTCGACACCGTCGTCCAGAGCGGAGCAAGAAGCCTGCTGATGTTGGCGTGCGACGCCGATCAATGGAGTCCCGGTGCGGTAAATGGCCTCCTGAAGGCGCTCCCGTTCCCAGTCTTCGGAGGTATTTTCCCCAGCATCATTCATGAAGGCCGCCGGCTCGATCACGGCACGCTTCTCGTTGGCCTGACCGAACCCGTCGATCTCACCATGGTCAACAATCTCTCGACCGGCGAAGCGACCCTTGACGCGGAAGTGCGTCGACAGTGCGCCTCGGTCGCAAAAGCGCCGGGCCTCATTACTTTGGTGGATGGGTTGGCGAAAAATATCGAGCGCTTTGTCGAAAGCCTCTACAGCCTCATCGGCCCTGGCCCGGACATCGTGGGATGCGGAGCCGGCTCGCTCGACTTTATTCAGAAACCCTGCCTCTTTACCAACGACGGCCTCGTGAAAGACGCCGGGGTCGTCATCGGGTTACCCTTCACGCTGTATCGCGGTGTCCAGCATGGCTGGGAGATCCTCGACGGACCGTACCTTGTGACCGGATCACACGGCAACGTGCTGGAGACCCTCAATTACCAACCGGCGTTTGACCTCTACCGGGAGCGCGTCGAGGCGTCGTCCGGTCTTCGATTCGAGGAGCACGATTTCTTCTCGATTGCGAAAACGTATCCCTTCGGCATCGAGCGCTTGGACGGCGACCTGTTGGTGCGCGATCCGATTCGGGTCGAACAGCGTGGCCTGGTCTGTGTCGGGGAGGTTCCCGAAAACGCCATGGTGTACGTGCTCGAGGGACAGGCCTCGCGGCTGGTCGAATCCGCGGGAACGGCGGCGAGTGACGCCCGCGCCTCCTACACCACCCGTGAATCCACCGGCAGGCCGTCGGCGCTGGTGTTTGATTGCATCAGCCGTGTCCTCTTTCTGGATACCGATTTCGACCGTGAATTGGACGCCATTCAACGCGGGCTGGGCGCCTATCGGGACGCGTTTGGGGCCCTCACCCTCGGCGAAATTACGAATACGCGCAACGGTCCGATCAATTTGCTTAATAAATCGACCGTGATCGGCGTTTTTTAAGCAGACACGTCTCATGCGGAATACGCTGCAATTAATCTCGATCCAGCACGAACTCGGCATGGCCGTCGGACTGGATTTGCACTTAGAGCCCATGTTGCGGCACTTTACGACGGTGTGCATCCGTCGCCTAGGCCTCGCCGGTGTCCACTTTTTTCTTCACCAGAACGAGGCCGGCAATCCCGTCATCGGCCCCACGGCGGAGAGGGTCCTGCTGCGCCGCTATCTCAGCGTCCCGGATCATCATGGAGAGGATCTCTTTATTGGGCGCGCCTACGAACGCCTGCAGGAGCCACCCCAAGGGCACGGCACGCATTTCCTCGTCTCCGAAGAACGGCATGGCGAGTTCTTCTATCACTTTAAGCTGGGCGACCTTGGCATCGTGGTCTTCAGGCGATTCGCGCGGCCCATCGACGAATCGATCCTCCTGCTCTTAAAACCCATCCTCACCCGTCTCACCACCAGTTGCCTTGCGTCCATCGAGCACGAGCAACTCCTGCACGCCATTGCCGCCCGCAAACAGGCCGAAGACACCGTGGTCTTTCAGCTTTATCATGACGATCTCACAGGACTCCCCAATCGTCGTCTCGTCATGCAGCGGCTGGAACAAGAACTATCTCGAAGCCGGCGCCATCGTCACGTCGGCGCCGTGCTGTTTCTTGATCTGGATCGTTTTAAAACCGTCAATGACACCCTGGGTCACTCCGTCGGCGACCTCCTGCTGACGACTGTCGCCTCGGTCCTCAGCGGACTGATCCGACGCGAAGATACGGTGGGCCGTCTTGGCGGCGACGAGTTCGTGATTCTACTAACCGAATTGGGAGATGACGTGGGCACAGCGGCCCGCAATGTCCGAGCCGTCGTGGAAAAGATTCGCGCCGTGTTTTCTCGGCCATTGGTTGCGGGGTCACACACCCTCTACGTCACGCCAAGCGTCGGGATCGATCTCTTTCCGGACGCGAGTTCCAACGCGGACGATATTCTGCGTCACGCGGACACGGCCATGTATCAGGCCAAGGCCCGCGGTCGTAATGGCGCATTATTTTATGATCAGAAAATGTCGGCGGAGCTCGAAGACCGCCTCGCCCTCGAGAAGGAATTGCAGGACGCCGTCAAGAACGGCGAATTTGAGCTCTACTATCAACCCCAGTATCTCGCGTCCGGTGACATCATCGGCGCTGAGGTGCTGCTTCGTTGGCAGAATCCACGAAGGGGAATGGTCTCACCCGGTTTATTTATCCCCGTTGCCGAAGAGACCGGGATGATCCTCGACGTCGGAAATTGGATGCTGCGATCAGCCTGCCGGCAACTTCGGCTCCTGGAAGAGAGCCGGCTACCGTCCACGTTTAAGAAGCTCTCGGTCAACGTGAGCGGCATCCAACTGAGTCAGAACAATTTCGTCGAGCACTTCCAGGGCATCATCCGCGAATCATCGATAAATCCGACCCACCTCGGGGTGGAGCTGACTGAAAGCACGCTCATCAAGCACACCGACGAGACCGTCGAGAAAATGCGCGCCTTGCACGCATCAGGCATCCAGTTCGCGATCGATGATTTTGGAACAGGCTACTCCTCGCTGGCGTACATCAGCCGCTTCCCGATCGCAACGCTCAAGATCGATCAGGCATTCGTCCGGGCCTTACACGCCCGCGAGGGAAATCGAGCGATTGTCAAGACCATCCTGGCCCTTGGACACGGCCTCGGTCTGTCGATCATTGCAGAAGGTGTCGAAACACAAGAAGAGTTCGAGTGTTTGCTGGCCTATGGCTGCGAACAGTTCCAGGGGTATTTATTCGGGCGTCCCATGCCCTTCAGAGAGTTCCAAACCCTTATCAAATCGGGAGATGCCGCCCCACGTACGAAGAAAAGGTGTGCCTGAGAGCACATATGGGGTCGGGGTGAACCCACCCTGGTTCCTCGCGTACGCCAAAAAAACAAAAGGCCCGGGGGTGAGTGTCCCCGGGCCTTCGTTGTGTGGCGTGTGACTAGACTTTCGTCACGTTCGCCGCTTGCTGTCCTTTCGGACCACTCACGATATCAAATTCAACCTCTTGACCTTCGTCCAAAGATTTGAATCCGTCACCTTGAATGGCTGAAAAGTGCACGAAGACATCGCTGCCCTCTTCGGGTGTGATGAATCCGTAGCCCTTGCTACCGTTGAACCACTTTACTTTTCCTTTTGCCATTTGCCGTCACCTCCCTTCTTCAGACTCGGGATCCCTCCCGGGGTACCACAGCGAACGGAGGCGTAAAAAAACCGCAAGGCGGAACTGCACGCGTTGCGGTTGCTTTCCACTCATCTTGACCTCTGACCACTCACGATACCTGGGGTGTTTGTACCATAACGGAAAGACGACGTCAATGTTTTTTTTCAGTGGGTGACGGGGGGATCGATGAACTAATGATCGCGGGAGACGACGTATTCAGCCACCGCAACCAGGGCCTGACGGTGGGGTGACGGGTCGAACCCATCGAGGTTCTGCTGGGCAATCGTGATGTGCTGGCGGGCGATGTCCATCGCGTAGACGATCGACCCGTATGCCTGCATCAGATCCAGGATCTCGCGAAGCTGGGCCGGAGACGCCTGGCCTTCGCGGATCACGGTTTGAACCAGTTGTCGGTCGGGAGCGGCGGCGGTGCGCAGGAGGTGCAGTAAGGGCAGGGTGATTTTGCCCTCCGACAAATCTTTGCCGAGCGCCTTGCCCAAACGCCCCTGATCGGCGACGTAGTCGAGCGTGTCGTCGGCCACCTGGTACGCGATCCCCAGGTACCGGCCGAACCGGCCGAGGGCTTCCTTCTCCTCCCACGACGCCCCGCTGAGCACCCCACCCAAGCGGCAGGCCGCCGACAACAACGCCGCGGTCTTGCATTCGACGATCTTCAGATACGCCTCGTCGGTGAGCCCCAAGTCGCCGCAGTGCAGCAATTGCAGCGCCTCGCCTTCGGCCATGATCCGGCAGGCGTGCGCCAAGATGGAGTCGACCTCGATCGAGCCCAACTGGACCGCTAAGCAAACAGCCTTGGTATAGAGATAATCTCCGACCAAGATCGTGGCACGGTTTCCCCACAGCGCGTGGGCGGGATCCTTGCCTCGCCGTAGGGCCGCCTCATCCAGCACATCGTCATGTAACAACGTCGCCGCGTGGATGTATTCGACCGCGCTGGCCAGGGTCACCGCGTGGTGCGCCGCGTCGTCATACCCGCCGAGGCGAGCGGCGATCATCAACAGCAAGGGCCTGATGCGCTTGCCGCCGCTTGTCAGGATGTACAGCGCGACTTGGTTAATGAGGGGCACGTCGGAATCGACGTGCTTCTGGATCTGAATATCCACGGCTTGCACATCAGCCCGGTAATACTCCCAGACCTCCTGCATCGTGCCCAATGCGTCGCCCGGCCGGCTGATCTGCATGCGGTGATAGTAGGGTAGGCCTTCGGACGAAGTCAAGGAAAATCTCGGGCGCGAATGCAGACCTCCGCTGGATTTCCTGAGAACCCTCTTCGGGATGTCACGGCTTGGATCGTCTCGACAACGGAGTCGGCGGTGTGATCCCGGGGGATCGGTCGACCCCATCACGAAATGGTGCGCGGCGGGTTACTCCGCGACCCGCAGGGAGCGCCTCGCGTCGGCATTGGCTTACTATGCCGCGGATTTGACAGGGTTGGATACGGCCCGTATGATCCCG
>JACQCD010000139.1 GCA_016201825.1 Nitrospirota bacterium
GATCACCGACCACAACGTCCACGAAACCCTCGAAATCACCCAGCGCGCGTACATCATCAACGCCGGAGCGATCCTGCAAGTCGGCACCCCCGAGGAAATCGCCACCAGTCCCCTGGTCAGAAGCCTCTACCTGGGGGAGCATTTCGCGTGGCAGGGCGCCGGGGTGGGGGAGGGGCCGTCCAGATGAGAGCCCGGCTGGAGCTCCGTCTCCAACAGAAACTGATCATGACCCCGCAGTTGCAACAGGCGATTCGCTTGTTGCAACTCTCGCGCTTGGAACTGAATCAAACGCTGAGCCACGAGTTGACTGAAAATCCGGTGCTGGAGGAAGACGCCGCGCCGGACGCGCCCGAAGACGAGACGTCGCTCGCGGACGAGGGGGCTACGCCCAAGACGGAGACGGACGTCCCTGATGTCGTCGGCGACACGGGCTCCCTCGATCGGCTCGAGTTCAACTGGGACAGCTACTTCGAGCAGGACGAAGCGAGCGGCGGTAATCAATCGGATTACAGGACGGCGTCGTCGGAGGAGTTGCCGTCGTACGAACAGACGCTGACACGCCCCGTGGCGCTGACGGACCATTTGCAGTGGCAGTTGGGCGTCTCGTCGGTGACGGACGAGGAGCGCCAGATCGGCGCGGCCATCATCGGCAATCTCGACGACAACGGTTATCTGCGGGTCGAACTGGATGAACTGGCCCGCACCCTGGGATGCTCGGTGTCCCAGGTCGAGCGTGTACTCAAGGTGATCCAAGCGTTCGATCCGGTCGGGGTCGGGGCTCGCGATCTCCGCGAGTGCCTCCTGATTCAGACGCGCCAGCTCGGGCTTCAAGGATCGCTGGTGGAGTCGATCATCACTCACCATCTCCCGGATCTGGAGAAAAAGCGATACGCGGTCATCGCGAAAGCCTTGAACGTCACGCCCGAAGAGGTCTACCACGCGTCGAAGGTCATCGAGCACCTCGAACCCAAGCCGGGCCGCCCTTTTGGGTCCTCCGACAACCTCTACATCATCCCGGACGTGTTCGTGGTGAAGATCGAGGGCAAGTACGCCGTGCTGCTGAACGACGACGGGCTGCCCCGGTTGCGCATCAATCCCTATTACCGCAAGCTGCTCAAGGCCAAGGCGCAGGGCGGCGACGCGACCAAGACGTATCTCGAGGACAAGCTGCGGTCGGCCCTCTGGTTGATCCGCAGCATCGAGCAACGAAATCGGACGATCGTGCGGGTGGCCGAAAGCATCGTCAAATTCCAGCAGGAGTTTTTCGAGAAAGGCATCAATTGTCTGAAGCCGCTCATCCTGAAGCAGGTCGCGGAAGACATCGCGATGCACGAATCGACCATCAGTCGGGTGACGACGAACAAGTACATGTTCACCCCCCAGGGGATTTTCGAGCTCAAGTACTTCTTTAACAGTAGCATCGGCCGCGTCAACGGGATGGGAGAGGATCTCTCGTCGGTCACCGTGCGCGAGCGTATTCGTCTGCTCGTCACGGCCGAAGACCCCCGACATCCGTTGACCGATCATCAACTGGTCGAGCAGCTCTCGTCCGAGCAGATCGCCATTGCGCGCCGCACCGTCGCGAAGTATCGATCCTGTTTGCATATTCCCCCGGCAGGCAAGCGCAAACGCGTGTTTTGATTCCCATTGCGCCCCCGGTGTTCCGCCGGGGGCGAGCCGCGAAAGGAGCGAACGACGAGATGAAGATCACGGTAACGGGACGGCATCTGGACGTGACCCCGGCGTTGAAGACCTACGCCGAGGAGCGCGTCAATCATCTGGCGCGCTATTCCAGCCTCGCGACCGAAGCGTCGGTGATCCTCACGGTCGACAAGTACCGACACCAGGCCGAAGTGGCGGTGAACGTGAACGGGATGGTGATACAGGCGAAGGAAGAAACCCAAGAAATGTACGCCTCGATCGACCAAGCCGTGGGGAAAATCGAGCGCCAGCTCAAAAAGCACAAGGACCGCCAACAGAATCACCGACCCAGGCCCGAAACCGCCCTCGGAGTCGGCGAGGCCCCCGACGCGGCGCCGGCCGAGCGCGAGTTGCCGTGCGAACGTCCTGCGCTCGCCGCAATGACGCCCGAAGAAGCGGCGAGAACGCTGGAGTCGGGACGAGAGCCGTTTCTGGTGTTTCGCCACGGAGCCTCTTCGCAGGTCAACCTGGTCTATCGGAAGACCGACGGGACGGTCGGATGGATCGACCCCACTCCATAGGCGCCCTCGACGTGCGCGGGGCGCGTCCGCCGCAGCGGGACGAGCGCGTCTCTCCGCAAATCGTGATCGTCACCGGTTTGTCCGGGGCGGGGAAAAGCCACGTGCTCCACTGTTTCGAGGACGTCGGCTTTTTTTGCGTCGATAATCTTCCGCCCCCGCTGATTCCCACCTTCGTGCACCTCTGCACCCAGGGCAACGGCCGAAGCAGTCGGATCGGACTGGGCATCGACATTCGCGGGCGGGAGTTTATGGCGCAATCGTTTGCGACGATCGAGCAGCTCAAACAGGTCGGCTATCGCGTCGAGATCCTGTTCCTTGAGGCGAGAGACGAGGTCCTGCTCCGGCGGTTTTCGGAATCCCGGCGGCCGCACCCCCTGGCGCGATCCCGGCCGATCATCGAAGGGATCGCGCAGGAACGGGAGGAGCTGCAGGACTTGCGCAACCGCGCCGATTGGATCATCGACACCTCCGATTACACCGTGCACGAGTTGAAGGCGATGATCGCACAACGGTATCTCGAGCGCGACCGGGGTCTGGCGGTGACGCTGATCTCGTTCGGGTACAAGTACGGGCCGCCGTTTCAAGCCGACCTCCTCTTCGATGTCCGCTTTCTCAACAACCCCAATTTCGTGGAGGAGCTTCGGCCCTTGTCGGGCCGGGATCCTTCCGTCGCGTCCTATGTGTTGGAGCAACCGGTGACCGCGGAGTTCTTAAGTCGCGTGGAGGGGTTGATCGATTTTCTCTTGCCGCTGTACGAAGCCGAAGGCCGGACGTACCTGACGATCGGCATCGGCTGCACCGGCGGCCGGCACCGGTCGGTGGTGGTCGTCGATCGGCTTCGAGTGGATTTTGAAAAGCGAGGAATGCGGCCGATCGTGCGCCACCGGGATCTGGACCGCCCCGTCGGCGGCTAGCGGAGCCTGTCCATGAATGGCCATCTGCGGCGTTGTCGCTTCGGAATCCCTCCTCACGTACGACCCAGTACGCTCCGGGGGGATTCCTCACTCCGCCTTGCATCTGACACATTCCTGAACAGGCTCCGACATCCAAATACTCAGGTACACTTCTAGCCGCAAGTCCGAGTATTCCAACCCTGGAGCCTGTTCAGGAGTGGTCAGATGCAAGGCGGATGGAGGTCTTGCGCGCGGAGCGTACTGGGTCGTACGTGAGCACGCAAGACCGACTGACAACGCAGCAGATGGCTACTCCTGGACAGGCTCCTAGGAGGAGCGGTTGATGGCGGTATATACCTTAGCGATCACGGGGGCGAGCGGCGCGATCTATGGGTTGACGCTGTTGGAGCAGTTGGCGGCGGCCGACCACGAGATCTCGCTCGTGGCGTCTCTCGACGGCGTGACCGTGGTGCGCGAGGAGACGGGCGTCGATTGGTCGGGCGCGCCCGCCGCGGTTCAGCGGAAGTTGGATCGCCGCTACGCCGGGCGGGTGACGTGGTGGGAGCCCGCCGACTTCTATGCGCCGATCGCCAGCGGGTCGCACTTGACCGACGGCATGATCATCGCGCCGTGCTCGATGAAAACCGCCGCCGCGGTGGCGCATGGTCTCGCGTCGGGTCTCATCGAACGCGCCGCCGACGTCACGCTCAAGGAACGGCGGCCGTTGATCGTCGTGCCCCGCGAAACGCCGTTCTCGACGATCCACCTGGAGAATCTGCTCGCGCTGGCGCGCGCGGGCGCGCACGTCGTGCCCGCGATGCCGGCCTTCTACCACCAGCCCAAGTCGATCGACGACCTGGTGGCGTTCGTGGTCGGCCGCATCTTGGATCATCTCGGCGTGCCGCATACCCTGGTTCCTCGATGGGGTGAGGACAAACCACGGAGGCCGCGTGAACGCTGAACAGGCCCCATCCCCCGAACCGGTTGAGCCGGCCGAGACGGCCGGAGCGGCCGAACCCGCTCCCGAGGTTGCCAAGGCGAAGCCCGAATCCGAGCTGAGCATCTTTCAACTCGTCCAGCGCATGAACGTGGCGGCGAAGGTGAAGTTCGCGTTCCGGGCCGACAAGGAAGGGCGGGCGCTCTTGCTCAAGGAGACGAGCAGGCTGGTGGTGATGGCCGTCCTCAATTCGCCGAAGATCACCGAGCAGGAAATCGAGATGGTGGCGAAATCGCGGAACGTCTCGGAAGAGGTTCTCCGCGTGATCGCGCGAAAGCGCGAATGGATCGCCAACTACGCGATCCGTCTCGGTCTGGTGGGCAACCCGAAGACGCCGATCGCGATCGCCCTGACCCACATGAACTCCCTCAAGACCCGCGATCTGGGATTCCTCGCCAAGGACCGCGGCGTGCCCGAAGCCATCCGGCTCGCCGCGCAGCGCTTGGCTCGCGCCCGCCTGGAGAAGGGCGCGTAAGCCCGACCATCATAGGGTAGGGGCGCTGCTTCGCCACCCCATAAGGTAGGTACCACGCGCCCAAATCCCCCACGCCGCCGGCGCCAACACAAGCCCGCCGATGCCCACGGCTGCCCAATCGGTTTTCTGCTGCGCCGGTGGGCTTTTTCTTGGACTCACGACATCTCCAGCGAGGAATAACGCGGCGAGGCCGCGTGTCGTATGGATGGGACGGGTCGTCTTGCCGGAGATATGCCTCGGACGCATCGTTCGGCTTGACACATCGATTCCGAGAGCTACGCTCTCGAAAGGCAACTCACTCGAAAGGAGAACCCATGGTGGACGTGTTCGGGATTCCTCAGAAGAATAGCCGCGGTCGGGTGTTGGTCATCGATGACGAGGCCGACGTGAGGAAGTCGGTGACGATGTCGCTGACCAAATCGGGATACGAGGTGATCGAGGCCGAAGACGGGCAACAGGCCATCGGCCTGATGAATTCCGGCGACAACCCCCTGGCGGTGGACGTCATTATCTGCGATATCCGCATGCCGAAAGTGAACGGGATCGAGGCCGTGTCGTATTTCCGCGCCCAATACCCCTCCAGGCCGGTGCTTGTCCTGACGGGATTCCCCGATATCCAGCTCGCCACCGACTTGCTGAAACAGGGCGTGGTGGATTACCTGGTGAAGCCGATCGAGCGCGAGAAGCTTGCCGCCGCGGTCGAGAGCGCGATGACGCGCAGCCGCAAGGCGGCGTAAGGTCACGCGGCAACAGGCTCCGCTTCCCAACAAGAGCAGGATGGTTTCCGGCGACCCCATCAACGTCATTCTCCTCGGAGCCGGGACGGGCGGAACCTCGCTGCTCGAGCTGTTTGCGCGCAGTCCCGGCGTCGAGGTGGTCGGCATTGCCGATAAGAACCCCGACGCGCCGGGCCTGAAGCGCGCCCGCGAACTCCACATTCCCGCCTCGCAGGATGTCGCCGAGCTTCTCTCCCGCGACGGAACAGGCTTGATCGTCGACGTCACGGGGGATCCCGCGATGGCGGAGTTCATCGCGCGGCACAACCCCCGGGGGATTCAAGTCCTCGGCGGGATGACGGCCCGGCTCCTCTGGAATCTCGTACAGCACGAAGCCGGAATCCAGGCCCAGTTGTTTCAGGCCGCGAAACTCGCCACGATCGGAACCTTCACCTCCGGCATCGCGCACGACATCAACAACCCCCTCTACCTCGTGATGAGTCTTGCCGAGGACATGGCGGACGAGTCGGATCCTGGGGTGATTCGGGATCACGCGCGGGACATCGTGCAGGCGGTCCGCCGCATCGCCGCGATCGTCAAAGGCCTGACCCTCTACGCCCGGGTCTCGTCGGCCGACGACCTGGTGGGCGTGGATCTCAACGGCGCGTTGGATGAGGCCTTGAAAATGGCGCGCTATGCGACGGTGCTCAACGAAATCGAGGTCGCCAGGGACTACGTCGCGCGTCCGGTGGTTCGGGGCCGGCCGGAGGAGATCCTTCAGGTCTGCGTCAACATCGTCACCAATGGGGTCCAGGCGATGAACGGACGGGGGGCGCTGCGACTGTCCACGCGCCGTGAAGACGGCCTGGTGACCGCCACGATTGCCGATACCGGGCCGGGAATTCCCCGCGACGTCCTCGACAAGATCTTCGACCCCTTTTTCACCACCAAGGAACCCGGCAAGGGAACCGGATTGGGGCTCCACATCGCCCGGACCATCGTGAAAAAATACGGCGGCCTGATCGACGTCTCCAGCCATGAAGGCCGGGGCACGACCTTTCGGCTCCAATTCCCGTCCGCAGGATAGTCGAGTCCACTCCACACAGGGCGCGACCATGGAAGACAGCGTCACACGGCTCCGATGGGGACTGAAGGGGAGGCTCGTGCTCCTCACCCTCGTCGTGGGCGCGGTGCCTCTTCTCCTGGGGATCGGCATGGCGTATTTCGTCGGAACCCGCGAGCTGGAGACCGTCATCGGGTCGAGTTTCGCCGGACTGGCCACCGAAACCGCGCGGAAACTTGATCTGGTGTTCGGTGACGAACTCACGCGCTTGAATCGGATCGCGGCCGACCCCGTGTTGATCGAAGCCCTGGAGCGTGGATCATCCGGGGGCGGCAATCCCCCGCCGAGGGATCTGCTCGATGAAGGGGAACGGCAGTGGGAGGCGCAGGATCCGCTGCTCGTGTGGTCCGTGACCACCGGACCGGTCGTCGACGTACTCAAAAGGCTGGCCGAGAGCGAGACGGATCAGTCGCCCCCGAGGGCGCAGCAGGCCGTGACGCGCGCGTTCTTCTTGACCGACGCGAGGGGCCGGCTCGTCGCGAGCATCAACCACGACGTGCGGTACGCGCACGCCGACGAAGCGTGGTGGCAACGGACGTACGACGGAGGGCGGGGGAAAGTCGGGCCCGGCGACGCGTCCTTCGATCGACAACTCGGAACGTACACCGTCGCCCTGGCCGTTCCCGTAATGGATGCCCGGCGGGGCCGGGCGATGGGAGTTCTGCGCCGCGTGTTCGACGCCAAGAGCTACTTGGATCCGTCGCTCGCTCCGATTCGATTCGGAAAGACGGGGCACGTGATGCTCATCGACGGCGACGGCACCGTCATGAGCTGTCCGATCCTCCCGACCGGGACCCGCCTGGCCGATCGCGACTTGGTGCGTCTGGTCACGTCGCCGCAAGCCGGTTGGGTGAAAGCCCCCAGCGACGGCCACGGCAGCCAGACCATGTCCATCATCGGCTTCTCTCCCGTCCCGGACACTGGCCGCGTCGCCCAACGAGCGACCGGCCGAGGGTGGTACACGTTCGCCTGGCAGTCGTCAAACGAACTCTTCGCCCCGACGCGCCATCTGTCCGCGTGGTTTGCCGCGTTCGGACTCGTCGCCATCGGGCTGTTGGGCGCGCTGGCGTACGCGGCGGCCTCCCGCATCGTCACGCCGATCCGCCGCCTTCGGGAAGGCGCGGTGCTCATCGGCCGGAACGAGCTCACGCAGCCCATCGTCGTGCGGACGGGCGACGAAATCGAGCAACTGGCGGATGAGATCAACCGGATGCACGCCCGGTTGCAGCACGCGTTTTCGGGCTTGTCGCACACCGTGGAGGAAAAAACCGAGGAGGTCCGATCGCTTCGACAATATAACGAAAAGATCCTGGACAGCATGCCGAATCCGGTCGTGATCCTCGATCGGGATCGGGTCGAGTACGTCAACCAGGCGGCAAAGCGAGCGTTTCGCTGGAACGACGAGGCCGTGCGAGGGAGTCGGCTGTTGGAGTTACTGCGAACGGACGAGGTCAGCTCCGACCGCTTGCGGAGCGAGCTGCGGACGCCGGGGACGTTGCCGGATCGGCCCGCCGACGCGGCCGCCCCCGCGCCGGGATCGCCCGACGGGCCTCGGGACCCGCTCTCGCCTCGCCCCGCCGCGGCGGCCGATCCGGCGCAGCGGGAGCTCCGGATCGGGTCCGCCATCTATCGCTACGACGTGTTTCACATCCAGATTCCCTCGACGGGGACCAAGCGAATCGGACTCGTGTTGCGGGATATGACCGGAGAACGCCGGTTGCAGGAACAATTGATTCAGGCCGAGAAGCTGGAGGGGCTCGGCGTGCTCACGTCGGGCATCGGCCACGAGCTGAACAATCCGCTCTTCGGCATTTTGGGACTGGGGGAAGCGATTCGGGATGAGAGCGACGCGGCGCGGATGCGGGAACACGCGGGAGCGATCATCGAGCGCGCGCAGCACATGGCGGGCATCATTCGCGACTTCGCGGGCTCCGCCCATCCCGAGGTCGGCGAATCGCGCAGCGAGGTGGACGTCAACGAGCGATTGGATCACGCCCTCAAGGTCGTCGGGTTGACGAGCGGGGTGGCCAGGCTGACGGTGCGAAAACACTACCATCCGGTGCCGCGGATTCTGGCCGCTCCCGATGAGATCGGACAGGTCTTCGTGAGCGTGATCACCAACGCAATCCAGGCGATGAAGGGAAGGGGCACCATCGACCTGACCACCGAAGCCTCGGCGGAGACGATCACGATCAGTATCCGGGATTCGGGCCCCGGCGTCCCGAACGCCTACCTCTCGAAAATCTTCGACCCGTTCTTCACGACCAAGGCACCCGGGCAGGGCACGGGCCTGGGGCTGACGATCGCCCGCCGGCTCGTGATGAAGTACGGCGGAGAGATTCGCGTCGAAACCGTCGAGGGCGCCGGCGCCACGTTCATCCTGACCCTCACGTCCTCCGCCGCCCACCCGGGCTGAGGACGCCCCCGTTCCCTCTCGGTCGACCGGATCGGCCGTCGCGCCACGCCGCCGCGAAGATCGGCGTGTTCCCTTACGCGGCGCTGCGCGTCCAGCCTTGGGCTCGGGTGACGAGTTCCTGACGGTAACGCGGCCAGTCGTGCAGGGTCGCGGGATCAAAATCGGCGCCGTTGGGCCAGACCAGCGTCTGGACCTCGGGATCAAGGCGGACTTGACGAAACAGGGCCTGATCCCTTAAGGGGCCATATAATTCCCCGGCCAGGACCGGCTCCAAATCGATCACCTGTTCGCTGCGGTCGTCGAAACGGACTCGCAGCGTATACCCCGCGACGATCTCATACCCCGTCACGCGATAAATGGGATGGGCCATGTCTCGCCTCCTCGGTCCCCCGATTTCCACGTGCATACGAAAGTGCATTGCGAGCGCATTGCTTCGCGATGCCCAAATCGCATTCCACGCAGCGTGTTGCAGGGAGCTTCAATCGAGGGGTTTATCCACGGGTTGCCAGGAACTGAAACGCTCTCACCGGGACGCTGTCGTGGAAGTGCATTGCGAGCGCATTCCCCGCAGCTTGCTGCGGGGTAAGCGAGCAAAATGGAAATCGTGCTCTTTTACCTCCTTGCACTTCGAAGATTCCCCGCAGCAAGCTGCGGGGAGCTTCAATGTCGCTACGACCAGACAGCGTGTCGGTACTGTGCCCGGATCGTCTCGTCCTTGGTCACGAGCCGGCTCCGTCGTAGCGCCGCCTGCGCCACAATGATTCGGTCAAACGGATCGCGCGTCCATGCCTGGGCCTCCGCGCGTTCGATCACGGTGGCAAAAGACTGAGTGCAGAGCGTCAAGCCGATCGCCCGGGCCAACTCCGCCACCACGGCCCCGGCCGGGGTCGCGACGCGTCCGATCTCATAGAGGTACTCAGTAGTGTCCGGTTAAGAACGGGCTCATGTTGCTAAAACCCTTGCGCTGTGCGGCTTTCCACGATATTCGGCGTGTCTCCGACTTGAACGGCCATCAGCCGATCGGCCAAGCTCCC
>JACQCD010000145.1 GCA_016201825.1 Nitrospirota bacterium
CGAGTCGGGTCCCCGGCGGCTTGGGCCGACCCGCCGTGGATTCCCAGCACCAAGAGCGGGACGGCCAGACCAAGGCGCAGGCTATACCGGATACCACTGGGGCGAATCATGGGCTTCATTCTCCTTATCCGCATCGGACCTGTCAAGGGGTGGGGAAGGCGACCAGCTAACGAACTTGGCCGGTCTTCGGGAGTCGGGCTTCGAGGCGCTGCAAGGTTTCATCGAGAGTTCGCATGGCTTGCCTGGATGCGGTGATTTGAGCGGCGGCGTCTTCGATACGTCGGTTTAATCCACGCCGTTGGATGTGCGCACTGGCTTCCGGTTCGCCAACCGACTCACTCAGCGCGCGCTCATCATCGAGGAGCTGATGGATGAGTTCGGCTTGCCGCAGCGCGACATCCTGGCGTTCCCGTTCGTTGCGCAGCAACGTCGTCCGTTCCGCGATCACGTCCGGCTCGGCGCTCAAAGGGATCGCAGGCCATTGGTGGACCGGTGGGATTGGGGGCACGTCTGGTGCGGTCGGGTACGCATCGAGGAGGGCCCCAAGCATCTGTCGCGCTGCGGGATGAGCGGGTGACGGCACGGCGAGACGCCGGGCCACCTCATCCTGGATGGCGGACCGCAGGAGTGCCTTTGCGGAATTCAGATCGCGTACCGTCTCCGTCTCCTGTCGGTCGAGGTCGTCCATATCGACCAAGACGGCCCGCAATTCCCGAAGGGAGCTCTCGATCTTTCTGGTGGTGAACGGTCCGGAGCCGCTGCGGGATTCGGTCTTGAGCTGTTTGATCACACCGCTGAGTTCATCCTGCCGAGTGATGAGGGCATGTTCTTGACGTTCCAGTCGGCTCAGCTTTTCTTCGAGCGCCGCGATATGGCGCTGGATCTGATCGACCGGGGCCGCGAGGCCGGTCAGGACGATCCACACGCCCACCCCGAACAACACCGCGCACGTGGAGCGACCCGACCACGCAAGGAGAGTCCCGCGCCGTTGTACGCCCGAGCTCAAAGGAATCTCGGGACAGGAATTAGACCGATGACGGGCGCAGCCCATATTTTTTGAGTTTGTATTGAAGCGAGCTGCGTTTGAGGCCGAGGATCTTCGCCGCCCGCGTTTGATTGTGGCCGCAATCTTCGATGGTGCGCCGGATCATCTCGCGCTCGAGCTGATCGATCCGTCCGGTCAACCCTTCGGGGGATGCCGAAGGAGCGGGGGAACCACCCGCGATTTCGGGCGGCAGATCCGTGCAGTCGACCCGGTCGCCGTCCGCCAGCACGATGAGACGCTCGATGAGATTCTCCAGCTCTCGGACATTGCCGGGCCACGAGTAGGCGGTCAAACACGTGAGCACGTCCGGCGCCAACGAGACGGGTTTATGCATGGTGGCGGAGTACTTGGAGAGGAAGTAATCGACCAACTCCGGGATGTCTTCGGGCCGCTCGCGGAGCGGGGGGAGCGTGATCGAGACGACGTTGAGTCGGAAGAACAGATCTTCGCGGAATCGACGCTCGGCAACCTCCCGGCGGACGTCGCGATTGGTCGCCGCGAGGATCCGGACGTCCGTTGTGATGGTTTTCGTGCCACCGACGCGTTCGAACGCCTTTTCTTGGAGCGCGCGGAGGAGCTTGACCTGAAGCGGCGGGGACAACTCGGCCACCTCGTCCAAAAACAGGGTGCCGCCGTCGGCCAGCTCAAATCGTCCCTTCTTCTGGAAGAGCGCACCGGTGAAGGCTCCGCGCTCGTGGCCGAAGAGCTCGCTTTCCAACAAGCCCTCGGACAGGGCGGCGCAGTTGACCGCTATGAACGGGTGCGTTGCCCGCGCGCTTTGTCGGTGGATTTCACGGGCGACCAGTTCTTTGCCGGTCCCGCTTTCTCCGAGGATGAAGACAGGAGGGGTGCCGATCGCCACTTTCCGGATGAGGCGATAGACGTGCTGCATTTTCTCCCCGTGACCGACGATGTGGCCGACCTGATGCGAAAGCGCTTCCTTGAGATATTCGTTCTCGGAGACCAGCCGCCCCTGCTCAAAGGCGCGCTGCGCCTTCAGCTCGATTTCGCTGATGGAAAACGGTTTGACGATATAATCGAAGGCGCCGTGGCGCATGGTTTCGACGGCGTTCTCGATCGTACCGAAGGCGGTCATCACGATGACCGGCGTCCGCGGAAGCGCGGCGCGGCATTCCTTCAAGACGGTCATCCCGTCGGCTTTGGGCATTTTCACGTCGGTGATCACCAGATCCAGAGACCCCTCTCGGATCCGGTTCACGGCCTCTTCACCGTCCGAAGCCTCCACCACGTCAAAGCCATTCTCTTCGAAGACCTGACGCAGCATATGACGCATGGAGCTCTTATCTTCAGCGATGAGGATACGCTTCATCGTGTGTCCTTTCCAGCGGAAGGCGAATCGTAAATGCTGTTCCCGTCCCAGGCGCGCTGTCGACTTCGATCACACCCCGGTGTCCGTCGACGATTTTATGTGCTATGGCCAATCCCAGGCCGGTGCCCTCGTCCTTCGTGGTGAAGAAGGGGTTGAAAATCCGATCCTTCACGGCGTCCGGGATGCCGGGACCGTTGTCTCGAACCGTGACCGTAAGCCAATCATCGGCGACGGTGGCGTCAACCTGCAGGACGCCGCCGTCCGGCATGGCCTGCAGGGCGTTGATGAGGATGTTGACCAATGCCCGTCGGAACTCGTTGGGATCGACGGGGACAAGGGGGAGTCCGGGGGGCAGCCGACTGGCCAAGGTGACGGGTTGCGGGTGGGTGGATAGCAACAGCGTGAGCGTGTTGTCGATGAGTGCGCTGATGTCTGTGGGCTCGTAGTTGAGCTGGGGTTCACGGGCGAAGGCCAGAAAGTTCGTCACTATATGATTGAGGTGTTTGACTTCATGCACGATTTCGCCGAGGAGCTGCCGCGTGCCGTGATCGTGGATTTTTCTGGCGAGCAGCTCGCTAAATCCCTCGATCGCGCCCAAGGGGTTTCGGATTTCGTGCGCGATCCCCGCGGACAGTTGTCCGATGGCGGCGAGTCGATCCTTCCGCCGGACCTCTTCCTGCAATTTGCGGACGGCGGTCAGATCGGTGATGAGGGCCGACGCGCCGACTAAGCAGCCGTCCTGATCGTGCAACGGCGCGGTGTGGACGCCGACCCACTTATGGTGTCCCGATTCGGTCCGCAGCCAGAACTCCTGGCGACGGTGGGCGCCGTCGTCCGTCAGGGTGGTGCGGAGCAGGTCCAGGATCGGGTGCCCATGGCCAACCGGAACGGGAGGCGCGTCATCAGCCGACCAATCGGCCGGCAGATCAAGAATGTCGAGGGCTGCCGGATTACATCGGGTGATACGACCGACGGTGTCCATCCCAATCACGCCGGTCGTCATACTACGCAGCAGGAAGTCGCTGTACCCCCGGTGGCGATCGGCGCGCTCCCGCTCCTGTTCGTACAGGCGCGTGAGGAGCCGGTCCTTTTCCGCGAGCGCATCGACCATTTCATTGAACCGTCTCCCGAGATACCCGATCTCGTCCTGGGTCGGGATCTGAACCTTGGGGGAGGCCTCGCCCTTTCCGACGCGGTCGATGGCGGAGACCAAAGCGGAGAGGGGGCGAATGATCGACCGCGAAAGCCACAACCCGATCGGGAGCAGGATCAGGACGCTGACAATCACGATCAGGGCGACCTGCCGTTTGGTCGCGGTGAGGACGTCGAAAAAGTCGGCCCCGGCTTCGACGCCCACCACGGCCACGATCGTGCCATCCCGGTCCAACATGGGGGCGTAGCCCGACTTGTAATAACGGCCGTTCTGCCCCTGATACAGCAAGGATGCCATCGAGCGCCCCTGCCACACCTCGTCCAACTCCGCAAGGTCCAATTTCAGGAAGAGGTATTCGTGCCCGATCGGTGTTTGCTCCGTGGCGTCTAAGAGCATCCGATGTTGGCGATCGACGAGATAAATGTGGCTCGCGTTGGAGGCGTCTTGCAATCGCTTGAGATCGGCCAGTATCAGCGCATACAGCGTGGTGCCCTCACTTCCAGGCCGCATCTGCATGAGATAGCGAGGGTTCATGACGGACCGCACGGTCTGAGCGACCGTGATCAACCGTTTTGTGAGCTCGCGGTCCAGGGCCTCTTGCGCCGTGGTATAGAAATACCAGCCGCTGACCGCCAGCGTGCCGACGATCAGCAGGGCGTACGGAAGAATGAAACGACGAAACAGGCGATGGCGCCCTAAGGGGGGAGGGACCGACATAGCGCTGGCCTGAGGATAGGCCAAAGCCCAGCCCGATGTCAACGCTAGGGATGATATACTCGCGCCGATGACGGACCGAGACGCGAAGGGGGCGGCGCTCGCATTGAGCGGCGGGGCCGCGCGATGCGCGGGGCACATCGGGGTCTTAGACGTCCTGGCGCGCGCAAACATATCGATCGACGCGATCGCCGGCACAAGCGGGGGCGCGTTCGTCGGTGCGCTGCACGCCTCGGGGCGGTACACGACCGCGCAGATCGAGGCCCTGGCGCTCGAAATGACGTGGCGGCGGCTGCTCGCGCCGTCGCTGTCGCGCCGTGGGTTCTGGTCGAGCGAGAAAATCGGGGCGGCTCTCCGCCGTATCCTCGGGGCCGCGACGTTCGCCGATCTCAAGCACCCCTTCGTGGCGGTGGCTTGCGACCTGCGCACGGGAGAACTCGTGGTGCTGGCCGAGGGGGATGTGGCGCGCGCCGTGCAGGCCAGTTGCAGTCTTCCGGTCGTGTTCACGCCCACGACCATCGGGGGGCGCGTGCTGGTGGACGGCGGCGCGGTGAGCCAGCTGCCGGTCCTTGCCGCCCGGGCGGCGTTTCCGGGGTCGGTCGTGGTCGGGGTCGACGTCAATTGTGGAGCGGCTGAGGCCGCCCGATTGACGAACATGGTTCGGATCGGGGTGCAGGTCGTGTCGCTCTTCGCCCGACAAAACGCCGCCCGCGAACGACGGCATGCCGACGTGATGATCGACGTCGATGCGTCGGAGGTCCCCCTTTACGATTTGCGGAAAATGGCCCTCATGGTCGGACGGGGACGGGACGCGGCGGTGGCGGCGCTCGACGCCGTCCGCCGCGCGCTGGGTTTCGTTGATTTTTGACCCTCTGCTCGGTATGATCGGACCATGCGGAAAGCCCGGACGATCTTCGTCTGCCAATCGTGCGGGAGCCAGAGTCCGAAATGGCTCGGTCGGTGCGCCGAGTGTGGAACCTGGAACAGCGTCGTCGAAGAAGCCGCGGGCTCACTCACCGTCGACGCGTCGCTCAACGGCGGAGCGGGGGCGGCGCCGGTCCGCCTGACCGATGTTCCGGTCCAATCGGTGGAGGCGCGATGTGCGACCGGGATCGGCGAACTCGATCGGGTCTTGGGCGGCGGCTTGGTCGCGGGGTCGGTCACGCTGATCGGCGGCGATCCCGGGATCGGGAAGTCCACCCTGCTGCTGCAACTGGCTGACCGGTTGGCCCGGGTCGGGCACACCGTCTTGTACGTTTCCGGTGAAGAGTCGATCCATCAGATCCGTCTTCGCGCCGACCGGCTCGGGGTCCGCAACGACGCCGTGTGGCTGCTCGCCGAGACCTCGGTGGACCGGATCATCGAGGCCGTGAAGCACCACGCGCCGCAGACGTTGATCGCCGATTCGGTCCAGACGTTGCGCAGCGACGCCCTCGAATCGTCGGCCGGAAGCGTGGGGCAGGTTCGCGACGTGGCGGGTCGCCTGATGGTGATGGCCAAACACACCGGCACCGCGACCTTCCTCGTCGGCCACGTGACCAAGGACGGCGCGATTGCGGGGCCACGGGTCCTCGAACACATCGTCGACACCGTCCTGTATTTCGAAGGAGAGAAGGGGCACCCGTATCGGATTCTTCGCACGGTGAAGAACCGGTTCGGCTCGACGCAGGAAGTCGGGGTCTTCGAGATGAAGGGGTACGGCCTGGCCGAGGTGGCCAATCCCTCGGAGCTGTTTCTCGCCGAACGATCGCACGGATCGTCCGGATCGGTCATTCTCGCAAGCGCCGAAGGGACTCGCCCGATCCTGGTGGAGTTGCAGGCGCTGGTGACGTATCCTGCCTTGGGAACGCCACGCCGAACGGCCAACGGGATCGAGGCCGGCCGGCTCGGCCTCCTCTTGGCCGTGCTCGAGAAACGCGTTGGGCTTGGGGTCAGCGCCCAGGATGTCTTTGTCAACGTCGCGGGCGGATTGTGTCTGGAAGAGCCTGCGGCCGATTTGGGGATTGCCGTGGCGGTGGCGTCGAGCTGGACGGACCGTCCGATCGACCCGCGCACCCTCGTGTTCGGAGAGATCGGCTTGGCCGGGGAGATCCGCGCCGTGCCCCAAGCGGACAGCCGACTGCGAGAGGCGGCTGCCCTTGGTTTTACCCGCTGCGTGCTTCCCAAGCGGAACGCGGAGCGCCTCACCGATCCGCCCCTGGAGATTGTGGGCGCGGAGGATGTTCACGAGGCCCTCGAGGCGTTGGGTGTCCGGTAACGCCGGAGCGCGACGAGGACTCCGAGGGGCGTCGGCGAGCGCCGCGGCGTGGGTGGGCCTGGTGGCGGTCCTCATCACCGGGTGCGGCGCGCATCGACCCGCGGTTTCCGACGAAGCGTTGCCCCGCCGGGACGCCACGCTGGATGAGCTGGAGCGGCTCTTCGCCGAGCGGGGGCGGGGCGAGTCGTATCGGGCGCTCGTCACGCTTGCGGTCCAGAGCGGAAGCCGCGCGGCGAGTGTGCGGGGCACCGTGACGTTTACCGAACCGAGGACATTCGTGGTGCGGGGGATGGATCTCCTTGGCCGGGATCTGTTCGAGTTGTCTGCAGACGGCGAAGACCTGAAGCTCGCGCGGCCGGACCAGGCCGCGCCGGTCGTGGGGGCCGAGGCGATCGAGGCCGGGTTGGCGCCGTGGCTGGGATCCCTTTCGCTGACCGATGTGCTCCGCGTGTTGGGGGCGAGTCACGGGGTCCGCATTGACCCCTTCGACGTGGTGGTCTTGGAACGCGGCGAAGATCGGTATGTGCTGTATTTCCTCGTCCTCGACGAGGGCCGGGCACGCCTCGATCGGAAAGTGTCGTTGGAGCGAACGCGGTTTCTCCCGGTGAGTGAGGAGTGGTTCGACGCCCAAGGGTCGGGCCGCATTCGTGTCCGCTTCGATCGATACGCGCGGGTGGGTGAGGGGTGGCGACCGCTTTCGGTCACGGCCTCCAGTGGAGCGGGGACGTTGCACATCGAGTTTCAGGAGATCGTGGTCGCCGCGCGCTGATCACGTGATCTGGAACGGGCGACGTGACAGGATGAAAGTGTTAGCCATCGATACGGCGACTGCCCATGCCAGTGCGGCGGTGTGGGACGATCGGTCGGGCGACCTGCGCGAGGCTGAATGTGCCGAGCAGGGCCGGACCTCGCGTGAACTGTTCCCGGCCATCCATCGGCTCTTATCGGATGTCGGGTGGCGCGTGGGAGACCTTGACGGCCTCGCGCTCTCGATTGGTCCCGGCTCGTTTACCGGGCTGCGGATCGGGGTCAGCCTGGTGAAGGGGTTCGTCGGTGCACGCGCGGTGCCGATCGCGGCGATCGGCACCCTCGATGCCGTGGCGGCCGCGTGGGGAGTCGAGGGGCTGGTCGGCGCCTGCTTGGACGCCAAGCGAGGCGAGATCTATGCCAGGCTCTTTCGGCACGGCGCCGTGGCGTTTCCCGAACCCCTGACCGATGAGGTGGTGGCCGCGCCCGTGGAGTGGGCGGAGTCGCTGCCGGAGGGTGGGGCGGTGTGGTGCGTCGGGGACGGGGCCCTCCTCCATCAGGAGCGGTTGTCCGCCGCACTGGGCGCACGCGGCCGCTTCCCACGTCGGGCGACGAGGACGACGGCGGCTGCCGTCGCGGAGCTGGGTGCGCATCGTCTTGCCGCAGGAGAGACGACGCCGGTCGCCGAATTGCTGCCCAGATACATCAGGCGCGTGACGGCCGAGGTCAATTGGGAGCGGGGGCTCGTCGGCAGCCGGCGTCGCCTGGTATTGGGCTTGGATCCCTGGCCATGATCGATCGTGAGTCGAGTCCGATGCGGGTGTTTCCACGCACTGGTCGTGTGCTCCTGAACGCGTCTATCAGGCCCATGACCGAACGCGACCTCGATGAGGTACTGGCGATCGAGCGGACGTCGTTCTCCAACCCGTGGACGGAAGGGATGTTTCTGGCCGAGCTTCGGGAGAACCCGTTCGCGCAGTTTCTGATCACCGTGAGAGATGGCGCGATCATCGGCTACGCCGGCGGGTGGCTGATCGTCGATGAACTCCATCTGCTCAACCTGGCGGTCCATCCCGACTTCCGACGCCGGGGAGTGGCGGACCAGCTCGTGGACCGCCTGTTTCGGTGTGGGGGGGGGCGGATCACGAAGGCCAGCCTTGAGGTGCGTCGATCCAACGGTGCCGCGATTGCGCTCTACGAGCGCTTCGGCTTTCACTCCGTCGGCGTACGCCCCCGCTATTACATGGACCCCTCTGAGGACGCACTCGTGATGGAATGGGGTGGATGAAACGAGCGCTGACGTGTTCGGACGGCTGACGGATTGCCGCGATAGCGGCTGAATCCAGAAGGAGGCGGCGATGTTTGACGGGGGTGAGGACGGGATTGAGCACATTCGCAAAGCGAATAAGGAGTTTGTCGTGTTGGAACAGCGCCACCATCGGTTGGAACTGGAACTGAACAAATTGTTGAAGCGGCGGATTCTGGCGGTGGACGAGGAATTCCGCAAGAAGACGCTGCAGAAAGAAAAGCTTGCGACGAAAGACCGGATGAATGACATCATCCGTCAGTCTCGGCTGACGAGGCGGGCCGAGGCGGCTCCCTAACTCCGTCAGTTTTTGGTGGGGGCACCTCCATGTTCGGCATCGGTTTTCCAGAGTTGGTCGTCATTCTGTTGCTGGCGTTGATCGTCCTGGGTCCCCAACGGCTTCCCGAGCTGGCCCGGACGCTCGGACGCGCGTTTGCGGCCTTGAAACAGACGGTTGACGAGGCCCAGTCCGAGGTTCGTGACGAACTCCGCGCGGCGGAGGAGGCATCGACTCATCCGCCTGCGGCGACCGGCGCCGGCCCGCCGGCCGAGAAGCCCACCGACCATGGCTCCTGAGCGGGAGGGTCTGCCCAGCCGGATGCCATTATTGGATCATCTGGCCGAGTTGCGACGCCGGCTCATCGTCTGCGCGGTGGGCGTCCTCGTGGCTGCCGCCGGCGCGTTTTCGTTCTCCGATACGTTGTTGAAGTGGGTGATCGCTCCGCTCGGAACCGAGCTCGTGTTCTTGGCCCCGACCGAAGCGTTTTGGGTGTCGCTGAAGATTTCGCTTGTGGTTGGTCTGTTGCTCGTTCTGCCGTTGATTTTTTATCAGGTCTGGCGATTCATCGTCCCGGCCCTCTATCAATCGGAGCGTCGCTACACCGCGGCGTTCATCCTCGCGTCCTATCTGTTTTTCCTTGTGGGGCTCGCGTTCTGTGGTGTGGTGGCGCTGCCCTTCGCGCTCAAATTCTTGATCGGGTTCGGGGTCGAACGCGGGCTTAAACCCATGATTTCTGCCGAGATGTACATCGATTTTACGATCAAGTTTTACCTGGCATTCGGTCTGATGTTTGATCTTCCGGTCGCCGTGACGCTCGCGGCGCGAATGGGGCTTGTCACGCCCGCGTTCTTGGCGCGGAACCGACGCTACGCGTTGTTGGTCAATGCGATTCTCGCAGCCATCCTCACGCCGACCTCCGATGTGTTCAACATGATGGTCATGCTGGTTCCGCTGACGCTGTTGTATGAGGTGGGTATTCTCGGCGCCAGGCTGTTCGGACGGCGGAGGCGGCTGACCGAAGCCGCAGCCATCGAGGCGTAGCGTGCCCGAGCTGCCCGAGGTGGAGTCGATCGTTCGGCAACTGCGCCCGGCGTTGATCGGGCGAACGATCGACGGCGTGGACCTTCAGCGCCCAGATGTTCTCGAAGGGGACATCGGGATCGAGGCAGTGGTGAAGCGGACCGTCGCGCAGGTCGCCCGCCACGGCAAAGCCATCCTGCTGCAGCTCGCGAACACGGCTGCTGGAGTGAGCGGGGCGGGTGTTGACCGGCGGTCAATCACCAAGAGTCGGCGGCACCCTCAGGTCGTCCGGTTCGATTCTCCGGTCTGGCTGGTGATCCGCTTGGGGATGACCGGACAATGCGTGCTCGCCCCGCGCGGCGCACCTCGGATGCCGCACACCCACGCCGTTCTGACGTTTGCCGGGGAACGGTGGGAACTCCAGTATCGTGATGCGAGGCGATTCGGGAGGTGGCGTGTCGTCCCATCGCTCGCCGAGGCCAGGCGAGCGCCGGATGCCCTGGCCCTGCGCCGCGCCGCCTGGCGACGCATCACCGACGTGCATCGGGGCCAGTTGCGGCCTCTCCTCATGAATCAGCGGATCCTGGCAGGCATCGGGAATATTTACGCGAACGAAATCCTCTTTGCCGCGCGCCTCCACCCTCGGCAACGGATTTCGCGTTTGACGGATGGCCAGCGTGAGGCACTCTACCGCGCGGTCAAATCGATCTTGCGCCGCGGCATCAGGTACGGGGGTTCGACCATCCGCGACTACCGCACGCCCGACGGCGGGAGCGGCGGCTTCCAGAACCGATTCAGGGTGTACGCGCGCGCGGGGCGAGCCTGCACACGCCGTTGCGGGGCGCGCATCGAGAAACTGCGCGCCGCTCGCGACGCGCAACCCGGCTTCTTCTGCCCCCGCTGTCAGCCCCTCGCACCACCCGCGCGTTCCTGAAGGTCGATGTCCGCGTGAAATCGATCGTCGCAGCGGAGGCGAGGCGACTATCACCTAAAGATTAAAGATTTGACCGTTCGCAGTAACAGCAGTACGTCTAGCGGGTTAAAGTCCCGTCCAAGGAGTTGTCCGTACGCCTTGGTAGCATGAGGAAGCGGCGTCGCGGTAACGCGGGGTCGTGAGTTTCCACACAGC
>JACQCD010000146.1 GCA_016201825.1 Nitrospirota bacterium
CGGATTCATCGAATCGCCGTACCGCAAGGTCGAAAACGGGCGGGTCACCGACCAGGTGGAATTCATTTCGGCGATCGATGGGGACAAGTTCGTGGTGGCGCAGGCCAACACCAGGGTGGACGGACGGGGCCGGATCACGGCGGACACCGTGTCGGCTCGGGCGGCCGGCGACTTCATCATGGTTCCGCCGGAGAAGGCCCAGTATATGGACGTGTCCCCCAAGCAGATCGTCAGCGTGGCGACGGCCCTCGTGCCGTTCTTGGAAAACGACGACGCCAACCGCGCGCTGATGGGGTCGAACATGCAACGCCAGGCGGTCCCGCTGATCGAGACCGAGGCGCCGCTGGTCGGGACCGGGATGGAGGCCGTGGTCGCGCGGGATTCGGGCTACGTCATCCTGGCGCAGCGGACCGGCATCGTGGAGAGCGTCGACGCCACCCGGATCGTCGTGCGGACGGACGCGGGGAAGAGGCCGTCGGGGGACGAAGAGCTCGACGCCGGCGCCGATGTCTATCGGCTGATCAAGTGTCAGCGATCCAATCAGAACACCTGCATCAACCAAAAACCGGTGGTCCGCCTGGGGCAGCGCGTGAAAAAGGGCCAGGTCCTGGCCGACGGCCCGTCGATCGATCATGGCGAGCTCGCGCTGGGACGCAACATCCTCCTGGCCTTCATGCCGTGGGGCGGCTACAACTTCGAGGACGCCATTTTGGTCAGCGAGGCGCTGGTCCGTGAGGATCGGTTTACCTCGATCCACATCGAGGAGTTCGAGCTCGAATCGCGGGATACCAAGCTGGGGAAAGAGGACATCACTCGGGATATCCCCAACGTCAGCGAGGAGGCGCTCCGCAACCTCGACGAGAGCGGCATCATCCGCATCGGCGCGGAGGTGAGGCCCGGCGACATTCTCGTGGGCAAGGTCACGCCCAAGGGCGAGACGCAACTGACGCCCGAGGAAAAGCTGCTCCGCGCGATCTTCGGGGAGAAGGCGGGCGACGTCAAAGACGCCTCCCTCTATGTGCCGCCGGGGATCGAGGGCGTCATCGTCGACGTGAAAATCTTCTCGCGCAAAGGCGTCGATAAGGACGAACGCGCCAAGACCATCGAAAGCGAGGATATCCATCGCCTCCAACGCGTTCACCAGGATGAGATCCGCATTCTGGAGGAGGAGACGATCAAGAAGATCCGCCGCTATCTGGTCGGCAAGACGGTGGCGAAGGATTTGGTCGACCGTGAATCCGGCGAGATCATCCTGAAAAAGAAAAAGGCGATTACGCGGGAAGTCTTGGAAATGCTGACCGACGAGGATCTGCGCAACGTCGTGCTGAGCGAGTCGGCTGAGCAGGACCGGATCGAGGACCTGCAGCGGGGCGCCAAGGAACAGATCGACGTCCTCCAGACCACCTACGACGAAAAGGTCGGACGACTGAAGAAGGGCGATGAATTGCCGCCCGGCGTCATTAAGCTGGTGAAGGTCTACGTGGCCATGAAGCGGAAGCTGCAGGTCGGCGACAAAATGGCGGGTCGCCACGGCAACAAGGGCGTGGTCGCGCGCGTGCTGCCGATGGAGGACATGCCGTACCTCCCCGACGGGACGCCGATCGAGATCGTGCTCAACCCGCTCGGGGTGCCCTCTCGGATGAACGTGGGCCAGATTCTGGAGATTCATCTGGGCTGGGCCGCTCACGCGCTCGGCCTGCACGTTAGCGGGCCGGTGTTCGACGGGGCGACGGAGCGGGAAATCAAAGAGCTCTTGACCGAGGCCCGGCTCCCGACGTCGGGACAGGTCACGCTCCACGACGGGCGGACGGGGGAGGCGTTCAAGCGCCAGGTCACGATCGGTTATATGTACATGATGAAGCTCCACCACTTGGTTGACGACAAGATCCACGCGCGGTCGATCGGGCCGTATTCGCTCGTCACCCAGCAGCCGCTGGGCGGCAAGGCGCAGTTCGGCGGACAGCGGCTCGGAGAAATGGAGGTCTGGGCTCTTCAAGCCTACGGCGCTGCCTCGACCCTCCAGGAGTTTCTGACCGTGAAGTCGGACGACGTGCCGGGCCGGTCGCGAATTTACGAGGCCATCGTCAAGGGTGAGAACTTCCTGGAGCCGGGTCTGCCCGAATCGTTCAACGTGTTGATCAAAGAGCTGCAGAGCTTGGGGCTGGATGTCGAGCTGATCAAGCATCCGAAGGAATGAACACGGTTGCGATCGTAGGGGCGACGCATGCGTCGCCCCTACACCAACAAGGGGGATAGCCGTGGAAGGGATGTACAACTTTTTCGAGAAGCCGAAGGACGCGATTTCCTTCGACGCGATTCGGATCCGGGTCGCGTCGCCGGAGAAGATCCGATCGTGGTCGTACGGCGAGGTGAGAAAACCCGAAACGATCAACTACCGGTCGTTCAAGCCGGAGCGGGATGGGCTGTTCTGCGCCAAGATTTTCGGTCCGATCAAGGACTGGGAGTGCAACTGCGGCAAATACAAGCGGATGAAGCACCGCGGCATCGTGTGCGATAAATGCGGCGTGGAAGTCATCCAATCGAAAGTTCGGCGCGAGCGGATGGGGCACATCGATCTCGCGTCGCCGGTGGCCCACATCTGGTTTCTCAAGGGTGTCCCGAGCCGGATCGGCACGCTGTTGGATATGACGCTCAAGCATCTCGAGCGCATCTTGTATTTTGAGAGCTACGTGGTGATCGAGCCCGGCGAGGCGCCGGTCAAGCAAAAGGAAGTCTTGACCGAGGAGCGGTACCGGCAATTGACCGAGGAGTTCAGCGAGGATTTCCGCGCCGGCATGGGGGCCGAGTCGATCCGCGAGCTGTTGGAGAAGATCGATCTGGAAGGTCAATATGCGGAGCTCCAGACGAAGATCGGGCTGGCGAGTTCGGCGGCCGTGAAGAAAAAGTTGACCAAGCGCCTGAAAGTGATCGAAGCGTTCCGCAAATCGGGGAATAAGCCCGAGTGGATGATCATCGACGTGATTCCGGTCCTTCCTCCGGAGTTGCGTCCGCTGGTGCCGCTGGACGGGGGCCGATTCGCCACGTCCGATTTGAACGATCTGTATCGCCGGGTCATCAATCGCAACAACCGGCTCAAGCGGCTTCTGGAGCTCAAGGCGCCGGCCGTGATCATCCGCAACGAAAAGCGGATGCTGCAGGAAGCGGTGGACGCCCTCTTCGACAACGGGCGGCGCGGTCGAGCGATTCGGGGGCCGAACAAGCGTCCGCTCAAATCCCTCTCCGATATGTTGAAGGGGAAGCAGGGGCGGTTCCGGCAGAACTTGCTGGGCAAGCGCGTCGATTACTCGGG
This sequence comes from Nitrospirota bacterium, assembly GCA_016201825.1. Classification (GTDB taxonomy): domain Bacteria; phylum Nitrospirota; class Nitrospiria; order 2-01-FULL-66-17; family 2-01-FULL-66-17; genus 2-01-FULL-66-17. The sequence goes on from JACQCD010000146.1 coordinate 3,311, forward strand.
GCGGTCGGTGATCGTGGTGGGGCCGGAGCTTCGTCTGCACCAATGCGGCCTGCCCAAGAAAATGGCGCTCGAGCTCTTCAAGCCGTTCATCTTCCAGAAGCTCGAGCAGCGCGGGTATGTGACCACGATCAAGAGCGCCAAGAAGATGGTCGAGCGCGAGCGGCCGGAGGTGTGGGACGTGCTCGATGAAGTGATCAAGGAGCATCCGATCCTGCTCAATCGCGCGCCCACGCTCCACCGTCTGGGGATCCAGGCCTTCGATCCGATCTTGATCGAGGGCAAGGCAATCCAGCTTCATCCCCTCGTCTGCGCGGCCTTCAACGCGGATTTCGACGGGGACCAGATGGCGGTGCACGTGCCGCTCTCGGTGGAGGCCCAGATCGAGGCCCGTGTGCTGATGATGTCGATCAACAACATCCTCTCGCCCGCGAGCGGTAAACCGATCATGACGCCGTCGCAAGACATGGTGTTGGGCTGCTACTGGCTGACGAAGGAGCGCACGGGGGCGCGGGGTGAAGGCAAGCTCTTCTACGGCCCGGAAGAAGTGCGGATGGCCTACGACGCCGACCAGGTCGAGGAGCACGCGCGCATCAAGGTGCGAATGAACGACACCTTGGTCGAGACGACGGTCGGCCGGATCATTCTCGGCGAAATTCTGCCCACGATGTTGCCGTTCTCGGCGGTCAACCGCGAGATGACCAAGAAGGAGCTGACGCGCCTGATCGACCAGTGCTATCGCGGCGCCGGTCCCCGCGAGACGGTGATCCTGCTCGACCGGATCAAGGATCTCGGCTACTACTATGCCACTCGCGCCGGCATTTCCATCTGCATCGACGACATGCACATTCCGACGCAAAAAGAGGCCTTTCTCACCAAGGCGAAAAAAGAAGTGACCGAGATCGAGAAGCAGTATTCCGAGGGGTTGATCACCAACGGCGAACGCTACAACAAGGTCGTCGACATTTGGGCGCACGTCACCGAACAGGTGGCCAGCGAGATGATGAAGGAGTTGGCGTTCGAGGAGGACAGCATCAAGCGCGGGACCGCGACCGAGCGGAAGGACTTCAACTCCATCTTTATGATGGCCGATTCGGGCGCGCGCGGGAGCACGCAGCAGATTCGGCAGCTTGGCGGGATGCGCGGCCTCATGGCCAAGCCCTCCGGCGAGATCATCGAGACGCCGATCACCGCGAATTTCCGCGAGGGACTCTCCGTGCTCCAATATTTCATCTCCACCCACGGGGCCCGCAAGGGGTTGGCCGACACCGCGTTGAAGACGGCGAATTCGGGATACCTGACGCGCCGGCTGGTCGACATTTCGCAAGACGTCATCGTCAGCGAAACCGACTGTCAATCCACCGACGGCATTTTCGTGACGGCCCTCGTCGAGGGCGGCGAGATCATCGAGCCATTGGATGAACGCATTCTCGGCCGGGTCGTGGCGGAGGCCATCCTCGATCCGCTCACGTCGGACATTATCGTGGGGCTGGGGGAGGAGATCGACGAGTCGAGGGTGAAGGCGGTGGTCGAGGCGGGCATCGACAAGGTCAAGATTCGTTCGGTGCTCACGTGCCAGTCGCGCCGCGGGGTCTGCGCGAAGTGCTACGGGCGGGACCTGTCGCGCGGCCGGATGGTGGAGAAGGGCGAGGCGGTCGGGGTCATCGCCGCGCAATCGATCGGTGAACCGGGCACCCAGCTCACGATGCGGACGTTCCACATCGGCGGTACCGCGAGCAAGGTGATCGAGCAGACGGTGTTGGAAGCCAAGAACACCGGGGTGCTCAAGTACCTCAACCTCAGCACCGTGAAGAACAAGCAGGGCGACATGGTGGTGATGAACCGCAACGGCAAGATCGCCATCTACGACGAGACCGGCCGTGAGAAGGAAAAGTACTCGGTCGTCTACGGGGCCAAGATCAAGGTGAAGGACGGCGGACGGGTCGAGCCCAATCAGAAACTGGTGGAGTGGGATCCCTACTCGTTCCCCATCCTCACCGAGGTCGGGGGCAAGATTGCGTTCGGGGACGTCATCGAAGGCGTCACGATTCGCGAGGAAGTGGACGAAGTCACGGGTTTGTCCCGGCGCGTGGTGATCGACTCGCCGAACACGGCGCTCCGGCCTCGGATTTCGATCAAGGACGAGACCGGCAAAACCTCGAAGATCGCCGGACCCAACGCGGTCGCGAGGTACCCCATCTCGGCGGGCTCCCATATCCTCGTCGAAAAGAATCAGACGGTGCATCCCGGCGACGTGTTGGCCAAGATCCCTCGAGAGACGACGAAGACCAAGGACATCACGGGCGGTCTGCCGCGCGTGGCCGAGCTGTTCGAGGCGCGTAAACCGAAAGAGCAGGCGGTGATCAGCGAGATCGACGGGGTCGTGGAATACGCGGGATACGTGAAGGGGCTGCGGAAGGTGCTGGTGAAGAACGAGATGGGCGACGTCCGCGAATACCTGATTCCCAAGGGTAAGCACGTCAACGTGCACGAAGGCGATTGGGTGCACGCGGGCGAACCGTTGATGGACGGCTCCGCGAACCCTCACGACATTCTGGACGTGTTGGGGCCCAAGGAGCTGCAGAAGTATCTGGTGGACGAGGTTCAGGAGGTCTATCGGCTGCAGGGCGTGTCGATCAACGATAAGCACATCGAGGTCATCGTCCGCCAGATGCTGCGCCGGGTGAAGGTCGAGGATCCGGGCGACACGGGGTTCCTGATCGGCAGCCAGGTGGATAAAATGGCTTTTGCCGAAGAAAACGAGCGGGTGCTGGCGAAGGGCGGCGCGCCGGCCGTCGGCAAACCGATTCTGCTGGGAATCACCAAGGCGTCGCTGTCCACGGACAGCTTCATCTCGGCGGCCTCGTTCCAGGAAACGACCCGCGTGCTCACCGAAGCGGCGATCACCGGCCGGGTGGACGACCTGCTCGGCCTGAAAGAAAACGTGATCGTCGGACGGCTGATTCCGGCGGGGAGCGGTCTCACCGACTACCGGGATACCTTCGTCCA
>JACQCD010000147.1 GCA_016201825.1 Nitrospirota bacterium
ACCGCACACGCCGTCATTCCACCCTCGGCTACAAGTCACCCATCCAGTTTATGGAGTCCTGGATCAGTGATCAGCATGAGGAAAAACTGGTAGCATGAAACTGGCCCGCTGGAAGACGAAAAACAGGGGGAACCTCATTCAGAGTGCTTACTGCTCTGTCTCGGTCTGCCGCGCCGCGTTGCCCTGACTGCGGCCAATCTCTCATGGATCCGATTCCGGAGGACTTCCGCCCACTCGAGAATGCGGATTGGGACTGCCCCCGATGCAAGTTCGAGACAGCCTTTTGAGCGCACTTTTGTGAACCCTTTACTACAAGATATGCCGGGCGTAGAATGTTGCCAACAGTAGTGGTTAGGGGTGTCCTATGAGCGAAGTAGAACAATTGGAAAACCGAATTCAGCACCTTTCTCCTGAAGACCTCGCGAAGTTCCGTGCGTGGTTTTTCGAGTTTGACGCGCGCGTGTGGGACCAACAGATCGAAGCGGATCTCAAAGCTGGGAAGCTCGACGGACTCATCGCCGAAGCGCTTGCCGAGTATAAGGCTGGGAAAGCTCGCGAGCTTTGAGGCATTTCGCCTCGTCCAGATTCTGGGCGTCGTATCACGCGCTTCCTGAGGATATTCAGCGTCTCGCTGATAAAAACTTCTCTCTCCTGAAAGTTGATTCCCGTCATCCGTCCCTTCACTTTAAGCGAATCGATAGACTGTGGTCGGTTCGCGTTGGAAATCACTATCGAGCCCTTGGCGTTGATGTGGCCGACGGGGTCTACTGGATCTGGATTGGTACTCACGCCGATTACGACAAGATCTTCGGTTGACTTCCGGTTTAGTAGGGCTCTTCCCGCGAGTTTCTCCCGTGGTGCTTCGCCCGCCTTGCATGTGATCCTGTCTGTGAGCGCGGGTCCTGGTCGTCACTCTCACTAGCGGCCAGCCGAAAATCCACCCGCCGTTTGACTAGGTCCACTCGATCCACCACCTTGCGCCGCCCCGACAAGAGGATCCCGCCACCGGGGTCGTCCATTCTATCGTAGGATTTGCCGATTGGGGAGCGTTTGCTATCGTCTTGTGCGATGGGGCGAGCGATTGCGATCGGACTCTTGGCGCTGGTGCTGGCCGGGTGCGCGGGCGCGCGGTCCACTCCCGGGCCCGCGGCGCGGGGCTTGGACTACGACGCGCTGATGGCGGCGCCGGTTCAACCGATCGCGGAAATCAGGCAACGCGTCATCCGGACCGCTGCCTCGCTGTTGGGGACGCCTTACCACTTCGGTGGGACCACGCCTGCCGGTTTTGATTGCACGGGGTACGTCGCGTACGTGTTCCGGCACGCGGCCGGGATGGATCTCCCCCGCCAGTCGGTCGATCAAATCCGATTCGGCGAGGCGATCACGCCCCTCGCGATGCAGCCGGGCGACCTGGTGTACTTTCGGATCGAGCGCGAGCAATCACTGCACGTGGGAATTTATGTCGGCGAAGGGCGCTTCGTCCACGCGCCGAGCACGAGCGGCGCCGTGAATGTCCAGAGTCTGGCCCTCGATTACTGGCGCACCAGGTTCCTTGGAGCGCGGCGGGTGCTGCCGATCTAACAGAGTGCTGAAAAACTCGGTCAAGCCTGCAGGCTGCTCAAAAAGCTCCAGATGCAAGGCCGCAGGGAGGAGGAAACCGGAGCGTACTGGTCGGTACGTGAGGATTGCCGACAACCGAGAACGCCGCAGATGGACTTTTTCAGCAGCCTGCTTACCGTGGGAAGGCTTCTTTGACGCCGCCGTCAACCGGTAGCACCGCGCCGGTGGTCTTGGACGAGCGATTCGAGGCGAAGAAGAGCACGGCTTCGGCCACGTCCGAGGGAAGAATTTTCGTCTGCAACAGGTTTCGCTTCGCGTAAAACTCTTCGACCTCGGTGATGGGGATGCCGTGCGCTTTGGCGCGCTCGGCGCGAATTTCAGGCGACCAGAGCCCCGAATTGAGGAACACCCCGTCCGGGTTTACCATGTTCACACGGATGCCGTCCCGTGCGGTTTCGATGGCCATGATCCGCGACAACTGGTGTTGAGCCGCTTTGGAGGCGGAGTAGGCGCCGAAATCCTGGCCGGGGGCGAAGACGTTCTTGGTGGAGATCACGACGATCGAACCGCCCAGTTGCTGCGCCCGCATGATGCGGATCGCCTCCTGCGACGCGAGCAGGTGGCCGGTGGCGTTCACGTCGAGGGAGGCCCGCCAATCGGCGAGGGTGAGGCGATCGATCGGCGCGCACCGCGCGATCCCCGCGTTGGAGGCGAAGATATCCAGGCCGCCGAAGGCGAGCAGCGCCTCGCGAAAGGCGCGCCGGACCGAGCGCTCGTCGGTGACGTCCATTTCGATCGCGATCGCGTGGTCGGCGCCGAATCGTCGACTATACTCCTCGGCCAACTTTTGCGTGGCCTCAAGATCGACGTCGGTCAGGACCACGACCGCTCCGTCCGCCAACAATCGCTCGGCGATCGCGCGACCGATCCCGCCCGCGGCGCCCGTGATGAGCGCGATGGCGCGTGACAGGGGACGTTCGGGGGGGGCCAGCGTGAGTTTGTAGTTCTCCATCGGCCAATATTCGAAATCGCAGAGGTCGCGAGCGGGCAGCGGTTGATATCCGCCGAGGGCCGAGGCGGCTTGCATCACGCCCATCGTATGGAGGTAGAGATCCCTGGCGATGACGGTTTCGCGGCGAGTTTTCCCGGTGGTAAACATGCCGACCTCCGGAATCAACACGATCCGCGGGTTCGGGTCGCCCATCGTCACCCCCGGGGTCTTGTACGTGTTGAAATAGTCGAGGTAGTCCTGCCGGTACCGCTCCAAGGCCTTCGACAGCGTGTCCCGCAGCGACGCTTCGTCGCGCGCGGCCCGCGGGTCGAGCAGCAACGGCCAGGGTTTCGTGTAGAGGAGGTGATCGGGGGTGAACGGGCCGCGCAGGCTTTTCGGATCGACCGTGCGGGCGAATGCCAACACCTCCGGTCGGTCGTCGTAGCGCAAGAGCATCGGTTTGTGGCGGCTGATCGCGCCCCGCAAGACCGGAGCGATGGCGGCGGCCAACTCGCGTCGCGCCGGCGCCGTCCGTCGGGCCGCGGTTTTCGGGGCTCGCGGTTTGGCCCGCAGGCGCGCGTGGATGTAGCGCTCGGCCATCGTGACGTAGCGGACGGTGTCGAGATACGCCGCTTGGGCCGTCTCGCCCCAGGTAATCAGCCCGTGTTTGTCGAGGATCACCGCGCGCGCCAGGGGGTTCGCGCGCACCGCGTCGCCGGTTCGCTTGGAGAGCAGAAAGCCCGGCCGGGAATAGGGGACGATCGCGACCTCGTCGCCGAACACGTCGCGGATGATCTCGCGCCCACGCGGCACATCGGTCAACGTGCAGATCGCGTCGGCGTGGGTGTGGTAGATGTGTGTCGCCGGGATGAAGGCGTGCAACAACGTCTCGATCGACGGCTTGGGCGCGGACGGCTCCAACGTTGATTTGGCCTGGTACGCGACCATCTCTTCGTCGGTCATGGCCGAACGCTGCATGAGCGGCTGCAAATCGTCCAGGCGGAGGGGCGTGAACTGTTGGGCGGTGATGGTCTTCATGTCCGAGCCGCTGCCCTTGATGTACAACATGCGGGTGGGCTTGCCGGTGTGATCCTTCCCCGTCACCTTCACCGAGGAGTTCCCGCCTCCCCACAAGACCAGCTCAGGGGAAGCCCCGATGAGCCGGGACGCGTACACCAGGGCGGCAAGGCCATCCAGACTTTGCGCATCGCGATCAGACCATAGACTTTTCATCGTGCCGTGCCGTGCTCCCTTGTCATTGCTGCTATTGGGGGCGCCGCGATCGCGCTAGTTGCGCGGCGCCGCCGCGCTTTTCATCTCCCGGACCGCCTGCTCGATTCCCACGAGCATGGCGCGGGCGGCAATCGCATAACCCACGTTGCACTGGGCGATCTCTCCGACTCCGGCGAAGGTCCGAACCGTGTCCGCGGTGAGACCGTGCCCGATCTGAACGGTCATCCCGAGCTTGGCGGCCAATTTCGCGGCGTTCGAGGTTTGGTCCCACCAGGCCTGACGGTCGGCGGGGGATTTGGCCGTCACGTAGGGCGTGGTATTGAGTTCAATGCCCAGACCGGCGTGGCCCAACCGGTGGCAGGTTTTCACATCGTCGATCAGTGGCTGGATGAGCAACGTCACCGGGATTCCGACGTGACGCAACGCGCCGACGGCCTGCAAGACCACCTCCCGCTTCCCGATCAGATCCAAGCCGCCTTCGGTGGTCAGTTCCAGTGGTTGTTCCGGAACCAGGGTCACCCGGGCGGGACGGAGCTCCAGCGCGAGCTTGAGCATACGATCCGCGAGGGACATTTCCAGCGTGAGCTTTGAGGTCACGACCTGCTGGAGCGCGTAGAGATCCCGCTCTTGAATGTGCCGTCGGTCCTCCCGGAGGTGGGCGATGATCCAGTCCGCTCCCCCCATTTCGGCCAGGACGGCTGCGGTGGCCAGATTGGGCTCGGCGCCGCCGCGAACTTGTCGCAGCGTCGCGACGTGGTCGAGCTTTACCCCAAGCTGTGCCATTGGTCATCCCGCGGATCGCGCGGCATTGTGGCATCGGCCGGGTCAAAAATCAAGACAGGGCTTGGCCCGATCATGTCGCTGCTTCCAACCTCCCGGAATTACGGGGCTTTCATCCGAGATCGGTTTGACAAAGCCGCGCCCGTTCCGTATGATGGGGCCTGGTTTTTTGGACCCGCGGCGCGATCGAGCAAGGCGTGGGTCCCAGGCTGGGGGGCTGGTGGACGGGTTTTCACGGATCAAACGTCTTCCGCCTTACGTCTTCAGCATCGTGACGGCGATGAAGACGGAGGCGCGACGGCGCGGGGAAGACATCCTCGATTTCGGGATGGGCAACCCCGACATGCCCACGCCGAAGCATATCCAAGACAAGCTCATCGAAGCGGTCCGTAACCCGAAGAACCATCGGTATTCGCTTTCGAAGGGGATTCCGAAGCTCCGCGAAGCCATGGCGGCCTGGTACGGTCGCCATTATGGCGTGACCCTCGACCCCGACACCGAGGTGATTGCCACCATCGGCTCCAAGGAAGGACTGTCCCACTTGGCGCTGGCCATCGTGGAGCCGGGGGACGTGGTGTTGACCCCGAGTCCCACGTATCCGATCCATCCGTACAGCGTGATCATCGCGGGCGGGCAGGTGAAAAGCATCCCGCTCCGCAATGACTCGGACTTCTTTGAAGATATGACGGCGGCCTACAAGCAGACGTGGCCGCGGCCGAAACTGCTGATCATCAATTTCCCGCACAACCCCACGACGCGCGTGGTCGATCTGGGGTTTTTCAAGCAGATCGTGGATTTCGCCGCCGAAAACGGGTTGTTGGTCGTGCACGATCTTGCGTATGCCGACCTGGTGTTCGACGGCTATCGCGCGCCCAGCTTTCTCCAGGTTCCCGGCGCGAAGGAGGTGGGTGTCGAGTTTTATACGTTGTCGAAGAGCTACAGCATGCCGGGATGGCGCGTCGGGTTCTGTGTGGGGAACCGCGAGATGGTGGGCGCGCTGGCGAAGCTGAAAAGCTACCTCGACTACGGCATCTTTCAACCGATCCAAATTGCCGCGACGGTCGCCCTCAACGGTCCTCAAGAGTGCGTCGCCGAGGTGGTCGAGACCTATCGGAAACGGCGCGATGTGCTGGTGAAAGGGTTAAACCGAATCGGATGGCAGGTGGACATGCCGCGCGCCACGATGTTCGTCTGGGCGCCGATTCCCGAGGCGTTTCGGCCGCTGGGCTCGCTCGAATTTGCCAAACGCCTCCTCACCGATGCGAAAGTGGCCGTGTCTCCGGGCATCGGGTTCGGGGAGTACGGGGACGACGGGGTCCGTTTCGCGCTGGTGGAGAACGAGCACCGCACGCGCCAAGCCATCCAAGGACTCAAACGGGTGTTGAAGCGGGGACCGTAAGGCGCGCGGCCGTCCACCCCACGTTGACGTATGAAATCGCGTATCGGAATCGGCATCATCGGATTCGGCACGGTGGGGTCCGGGGTGGTGAAGCTCCTCCGGGATAACGGGGATGAGTTGCGCCGACGCCTGGGAATGCCCATTGACCTGATCAAAGTGGCGGACCTCGATACCCGGCGGGATCGCGGGGTGACGCTGCCGTCGAGCGTGCTGACCGACGACGCGAACGAGGTGCTCACCCATCCGGACGTCGATGTGGTGGTCGAGCTGATCGGCGGGCTCGAACCGGCCAAACAGTACATCCTGACCGCGATGGCGCGCGGCAAGCACGTCGTGACGGCCAACAAAGCCTTGCTGGCCGCCTCGGGGGAGGATTTGTTCGCCGCGGCGGCGACCCACGGCGTTGATTTTGAATTCGAGGGGTCGGTAGGCGGCGGCATCCCGATCGTCCGGGCGCTCAAGGAGGGGTTGTCGGCCAACCGCATCGAATCGATTTACGGGATCATCAACGGGACGTCGAATTTCATTCTGACCAAGATGACCGACGAGCGCAAGCCGTTTGCCGAGGTCCTGGCCGAAGCGCAGCGCGCGGGGTACGCCGAGGCCGACCCGACGAGCGATATCGAGGGCCTGGATTCGGCCAACAAGTTGGCGATCCTCGTCGTCTTGGCGTTCGGCACGCCCGTCAACCTCAAGGAAATCTACACCGAGGGCATCACCGGGGTCACGCCGCTCGATATCGAATTTGCCCGGGAGTTCGGGTATCGCATCAAATTGCTTGCGATCGCCAAGGCCCAGCAGGGGGCGATCGAGGCCCGGGTCCATCCCACGATGATCCCGGAGGACTATCTCTTGGCCCAGGTCGGCGGGGTGTTCAACGCCATTTACGTGGTGGGCGACTACCTGGGCCAGGCGCTGTTCTACGGGAGGGGCGCGGGCGATCAGCCCACGGCGAGCGCGGTGGTGAGCGACGTGATCGAAATCGGGCGCAACATCCGGACCGGCGTGGTCGGTCGGGTGCCGCCGGCGGCGTATCCCGCCGAGGGGCGACGCCACCTGCGCTTGTTGGCGATGGACGAAATCACCAGCCTGTACTATTTGCGGTTCGCGGCGCTGGATCACCCCGGCGTGCTCTCCACGATTGCGGGCGTGCTGGGGAAATACAATATCAGTATCTCGTCGGTGATTCAGAAGGGGCGTAAGGCGGGCGGCGGCGTGCCGGTGGTGATGATGACGCACCGCGCCCGCGAACGGGACGTCCGCCAGGCGCTGGCCGAGATCGATGGGATGTCCTCGGTGTTGGACAAGACGGTCTTGATCCGCGTCGAGGGCGAGGGAGATTGAGGATGGGACTCTGGCGCGGGGTGATCGAGCACTATCGCGAGTTTCTTCCGGTCACCGACCGGACGCCGGTGGTCACGCTCAACGAGGGCAACACCCCCCTCATCGAAACAAAGAACCTGGCCGCGGCCGTCAATCCGGCGTTGCGGCTGTTCCTGAAATTCGAAGGGGCGAATCCCACCGGGTCGTTTAAGGACCGCGGCATGACCTTGGCCATCTCGAAAGCCGCGGAAGCGGGCGCGGGCGCCGTGATCTGCGCGTCGACCGGCAACACGTCGGCGTCGGCGGCGGCCTATGGAGCCCGAGCCGGGATGACGGTCTTCGTCCTGATCCCGGAGGGGAAGATCGCGATGGGCAAGCTGGCGCAGGCCATGATCCATCGCGCGCGCGTCATTCAGGTCGAAGGCAATTTCGACGAGGCCCTGGCCATCGTCAAGGCCGTGGCCGAGCGGTACCCCGTCACGCTGGTGAACTCCATCAATCCCTATCGGCTGGAGGGGCAGAAGACGGCGGCGTTCGAGGTCTGCGATCAGCTCGACCGCGCGCCGGATATCCACGTGTTGCCGGTGGGCAACGCGGGGAACATCACGGCGTACTGGCGCGGCTATCGCGAGTACCGCGCCTGCGGCAAGACGACCTCGTTGCCCCGTATGCTGGGGTTTCAGGCCGCGGGCGCGGCCCCGATCGTGCTTGGCCACGTGGTGGAGAAACCCCGCACGATTGCGACGGCGATACGGATCGGCAACCCCGCCAGTTGGAAGGCGGCGGTGGAGGCGGCCCGCGAGTCCAAAGGAGAGATCAACCTCGTGACGGACGACGAGATCGTCGAGGCCTATCGGATGATCGCGGGACTGGAAGGCGTGTTCTGCGAGCCGGCGTCGGCGGCGTCGGTGGCGGGGGTGATCAAGCTGACCCGAGCGGGGTATTTCACGGGCGGCGAAACGGTCGTCTGCACGCTGACCGGGCACGGGTTGAAGGATCCCGACATGGCGATGACTGTGTCGCAGAAGCCGACGACGATCAAGGCTCGGATCGAGGACGTCGTCAAGGTGTTGGGATATTAGGCAGGAGGCGCTGGGGACGAGCCGTGAAATACGTCGTGTTACTCGCTGATGGGATGGCGGACCTGCCGCTGCCACAACTGAATCACCGCACACCGCTCGCGGCGGCGAAAACCCCGAATCTGGATTCGCTCGCGCGCCAGGGCGAAGTGGGGTTGGTGCGGACGACGCCGCCGGGGTGTTCTCCCACGAGCGAGGTCACCAACCTTTCGATTTTAGGCTATGACCCCAAAAAATACCCGCAGTTGGGTCGCTCCCCCCTGGAAGCGGCGAGCTTGGGCGTCAGCGTCGGCAAGGACGATGTGGTGTTCCGCTGTAACCTGGTCACGTTGAAGGACGATCAGCGGGGGTACGACATTGATCGGCTGGGCCCCCACGTCGTGCTGGAGGATCCCAGCGCGGGCCACATCGGCTCCGACGATTCGCGCGAGCTGATTCAGGAACTGAACAACCAGTTGGCGACCGAGATCCTTCAATTCTATGCGGGGGTGAGCTACCGGCACCTGATGGTCTGGATCGGCGGCAAGAGCCGCGTTGTCTGCACCCCGCCGTTCGATCTGTCCGGCAAACCGGTGGTGGGGGGCTTGCCGACCGGTGAGGGGTCGGACGTCTTGCGCAAGGTGCTGGAGAGCGCCGCCGCCGTCCTGACGACCCACCCGCTTAACGAGGAGCGGATCGCGCAGGGACTCAAACCCGCCAACGGTATCTGGATTTGGGGGCAGGGCAAGGCCGCCGCGCTCATCCCCTTTGTGGACCGATTCGGCAAGCGGGGCGCGCTGGTTGCGGCGGTGGATATCATGAAAGGACTCGCGCTGGCGGTGGGCTTCGACGTGATTCACGTGCCGGGCGCGACGGGCTATCTTGACACCGACTATGAAGGCAAGGTCGACGCGGCCGTCCAGGCGCTGGCGACGCACGATCTGGTCGTCGTGCACGTCGAGGCGCCGGACGAGGCGAGCCACAACGGAGATCTGGAGGCCAAGATCCGGGCGATCGAGGATTTCGACGCGCGGGTGGTCGGGCGCCTCCTCGCGGCGATCGAGTCCGAACCAGCCTGCCGCGTGCTGGTGCTCTGCGATCACGTTGCGCCGGTCTCGACGCGTTCCCATGCGCCTGATCCGGTCCCGTACCTGTTGTACCAGCGCGGGGGCGCCGGATTGCCGGGGACAGGTTCGGTGACGGAGTTCAGTGAGGCGGCTGCAAAAGCCGGGGGGAAGCTGGTCGCCGAAGGCCACCGGCTGATGGAGTATTTCCTCAAGGGATCGTAGGGGCGGGGCGTCGCCTCGCCCGGTTTTGGTTCTGTTGGCGGGGTCAACAGGGGCGACCCACCTGGCCGCCCCTACGGGCGAATCGCATGGCATTGATCGTCCAAAAATACGGTGGGACGTCGGTCGGAAGCCCGGAACGCATTCACGCGGTCGCGGAGCGCGTGATCCGCACGCGCAAGGAGGGGGACGAGGTCGTGGTCGTGCTCTCCGCGATGAGCGGCGAGACCGATCGCCTCCTCGCGTTGGCCAACAAGATGAGTCCGACTCCCGATGAACGTGAGATCGACCTGTTGCTGTCTACCGGCGAGCGGGTGACGATCGCGTTGCTCGCCATGGCGCTCGGGGCGCGGGGATGCCCCGCGCGGTCGTTCACCGGGCGCCAGGTGGGGATTATGACCGACGATGTGCACACGAAGGCCCGCATCGAGCGAGTGGCGGCCGACCGCGTGCGCGAGGCCCTGGCCGAAGGGGTGATCCCGGTCGTCGCTGGGTTTCAGGGGATCAATGAGAAATCCGATGTGACCACGCTCGGGCGCGGAGGTTCAGACACCACCGCGGTCGCGCTGGCGGCGGCGCTCAAGGCGGATCGCTGCGACATCTATACCGACGTCGACGGCGTCTACACCACCGACCCCAACATCGTGCCGACCGCAAGGAAGCTCGACAAGATCTCGTACGAAGAAATGTTGGAAATGGCGAGCCTGGGCGCCAAGGTCTTGCAGACGCGGTCCGTCGAATTTGCCATGAAATATCACGTGCCCGTGCGGGTGCTGTCGAGTTTCGCCGATGCGCCGACGGGGACCTTGGTGACGAAGGAGGATCGGGAGATGGAACAGGTCGCGGTATCGGGGGTGGCCTACGACCGCAATCAGGCCAAGATCACGTTGTTGGGGGTTCCCGATCGCCCCGGCATCGCGGCCCGGCTCTTTGGAGGCATTGCAAAAGAGAACGTCATCGTCGACATGATCATCCAGAACATCAGCCAGGAGGGTCTGACCGATATCTCGTTTACGGTGCCCCGGGTGGACGCCAAGAAGGCGATGAGCGTCGTCTCCACCCTCGCCCGGGACATCGGCGCCAACGACGTGCAGCTCACCGACGACATCGCCAAGGTGTCGATCGTGGGGGTCGGGATGCGATCCCACTCCGGGGTGGCGGCCACGATGTTCGAGACATTGGCCCGGGAGGGTATCAACATCATGATGATCTCCACCAGCGAGATCAAAATTTCCTGCGTGGTGGACGCCAAGTATACGGAGCTAGCGGTGCGCGCCCTGCACGACGCCTTCGGCCTGGGCGAGGGAAACCGTCCATGAACGGCCGTCTGCGGCGTTGCCGCTGCGCTTCCGGTCCTCGCGTACGAC
>JACQCD010000137.1 GCA_016201825.1 Nitrospirota bacterium
ACTACGCACTATTTAGTGAACTGATCAGTAATTGGGTGAACCCGCGAGGAGGAGCACAGTCATGCAAATCAACGAGGAACGGCTCAACGAGTTCATGGGAAAACTGGTGGGGGACATGGGGGCCGCCATGAGCGCAGCCTTGGTCGTGCTGGGCGACCGGCTCGGTCTCTATCGGGCGCTGGCGGAGGGCCCGGCCACCTCACAGGAGGTAGCGAAGAGGGCCGGGACCGCGGAGCGATACACGCGGGAGTGGCTCGTCGCCCAGGCCGCGGCCGGGTACGTGCAATACGACCCCGCCGCAGAGCGATACTCGGTCTCGCCCGAGCAGGCCTTCGCATTTGCGGAAGAGGGCAGTCCCGCGTTCGTGCCTGGAGCGTTTCAGATCATCTCGTCGATGTTCCGCGATGAGCCCAAGATCGCGGAGGCGTTCCGCTCGGGGCGGGGCGTGGGGTGGCACGAACACGACGCGGCGTTGTTCCACGGGACGGAGCGCTTTTTCCGCCCCGGGTATGCCGCCAACTTGATCGACAAATGGATCCCTGCGCTCGATCGCGTCCGAGAGAAACTCGAGCGCGGGGCGAAGGTTGCCGATGTCGGATGTGGGCATGGCGCCTCGACGATCATCATGGCGAAGGCCTTCCCTCGCTCGTCGTTCGTCGGTTTCGATTCCCACGAGTCGTCCATCGAACGTGCCAATGCAGCAGCTCGCGAAGCAGGTGTGGCCCAACAGACTCGTTTCGAAGTCGCTCCCGCCAAGTCCTTCCCGGGACAAGACTACGATTTTGTGACGTTCTTCGATTGCCTGCATGACATGGGCGACCCGGTGGGCGCCGCGCGGCACGTTCGCGAGACCCTGGCGCCCGACGGCACATGGATGATCGTCGAGCCGATGGCGAATGACCGCATCGAGCAGAACCTGAATCCCGTCGGTCGGATCTTCTATTCCGCCTCGACCATGATATGCACGCCAGCCTCACTGAGTCAGGAAGTGGGGCTAGGCCTCGGAGCGCAGGCCGGGGAAGCGCGGCTAAAAGAGGTCGTGACCTCCGCAGGGTTTTCGCGGTTTCGTCGCGCAACCGAAACGCCCTTCAACATGGTACTGGAAGCGCGGCTTTGAAGAAGGAGGAACAGCCACATTGACACTCCATGCGACGCAGAGTTGCTCGCAGTCTGCATGGGCACATTCGGATGTCTTGACGTCAATCCAACAGGAGGCTGTGCGTTCGAGGTCCAGGCTGAAACCGACGACGAGGTGTTGCGGTTAGCCGGCGATCACGTCAAGAACATGCACAGGGTCACGTCCATGCCGCCGGACATGGTCTCAAAAGGTCAAAGCCGCGATCAAGACCGTACCCGTGAACGTGTAGTTGGTACGCGGTACCTATCAAGGGGGCTCCATACAAGAGCCCCCTTTTCTTTTGGGGACCCCACTGGGGGGACCCCACTGGGGGTCAGACTTGTGATTTGTGATTTCTCCATGCTATAAAAGCTCGCCCATGCCGCGCAAACCCCGCCTCGAAGTCCCCGGCGTGCTCTATCACGTCATCAGCCGCGGCAACGCTCGGCAGAAGATCTTCCTCTCGAACCGCGACTTTCAGCGCTATTTGTCGTATCTGGCCCACTATCAGCACCGCGACCGGTTCCGTCTCTTTGCCTACGTCTTGATGCCGAATCACGTCCACCTTTTGGTGGAAACATCGGACGTGCCGCTCTCCCGGACGATGCAGCGTCTCAACAGCCGCTACAGCCAAGTCTTCAACCGCGTGCACGGGCGGGTCGGACATGTGCTTCAGGGCCGCTACCATGCCTGGCTGTGCGAGAAGGACACGTACCTCTTAGCGCTGACGCGCTACCTCCATCTCAATCCCGTTCGGGCCAAGATCGCTCAAGATCCAGCCGACTATCCGTGGAGCAGTTACGGCGCCTATCGCGGTCAGTCGAGTCCGGTGGCGGTTGAGAGTGCCGAAGTGCTTCGTCAGTTCAGCGACCGACTCCAGACCGCTCGTCAACGCTACCGCCAGTTTGTGGGTAAGGCGCTGACCGCGGGCCATGAGCCGGCCTATTACGCGGGAGTTGAGGGACGCGTGTTGGGGTCGGACGACTTCGTCGCGCGGGTGAGACGGACCGAGCCCGAGATTCCCACGGAACGGAGGACCGTCTCCATTGACCACGTGATCACGCTCGTGGCCCGCCATTTTGGCCAGACGCCGGCGACGCTCTGCGGGCCAGGGAAACAGCGAGCTCGTATCCAGGTCAGAGACTGGCTCGCCTATGTCACGAGCCGACACACCACTGCGGGTTTATCCACCGTGGCCAAGGCCCTCTCCGTCGATCCCAGTTGTATGAGCCGAGGGATTCAGCGCGTCGAGGCGCGTCTCGCGAGCCCCGAGGGTCACTCGACGCTGGCCATGCTGCTGACGCTCCTTGATCAACCGGCTACCCTTTCAAATCGCAAATCGCAAGCCTGACCCCTTGTGAGTTGTCCTTGTGAGTTGTCCCCCGTGCTTTGGTTACCGTAGGGCCGTACCGAGGCGGCTCTGGAGATGGCCATGACCACCCGAACCAAGAGAGTTCTGATCGGCGCTGCGATCGCGCTGAGCCTCGCGCTGGCAGGCGGCCTGTGGTGGCTCTCCCACTCGCTCGACTCGCTGGTGGCTTCCGCGATCCGGACGTTCGGCCCCGAGATCACCGGCGTCGCGATCCACCTGGACCGCGTGAAGATCGACGCGCTGGACGGTCGCGCTGAGCTGCATGGCCTCGTGGTCGGCAATCCGAAGGGCTTTTCCACCGATCACGCGCTCTCGCTCGGCGAAATCGGCATGACGCTCGATCTCAGCTCGCTGACCAAGGACGTGATCGTCATCAAGCAGATCTCGATCCTGAAGCCCGACGTCACGTATGAGCTCAGCACCGAAGGCAGCAACCTCGGCGTGATCCAGCGGAACGTGGACCGCTACGTCGGCCGGCACCGTACCGCCACCACACCCCAAGCGGAACGCGAGCAAGGTAAAAAGCTCGTGATCGAAACGCTGACCATCAAGAACGCCACGGCCACCGTCAGCGCCGCGGTCATACACGGCCCGCCCATCTCGGTGCCGCTCCCAGACTTGCATCTCCGAGATATCGGCAAACAATCCGGCGGCATAACCGCCGGGGAAGCGGTCAATCAGGTCCTGGCCGCCCTCACGCAGAGCGTGACCCGAACGATCGCGTCGCGCAACCTCGGCGGGATGATCGACTCGTTGAGAAAAGATCCCAGATCGGCTGTGGACAAACTCAAGGGATTGTTTCGATGACGCGAGATGAAGAATATGAGGCTCAAGGGGACCCCTCAGGGGACGTTGCGGCTTTAGTGGCTTTCGACTTCCCCGAAGGCTCACGGATGTGGATACGGAAACCAACTTTCGAATGCCACAAAGCCCGGAACGTCCCGGTGACGGGCACAGAATGAACGAGAACTCATTACGCCAAGCGGGACCGGAGGATGAAAACCTCCGACGACGCTCGCTTGAACTCCGCAATGCGCTGCTCACCCTGCACAAAACGCTGATTGACTCCGAACGCGTCAGCTTCGAAAAAACCATGGGCGAAATCCAATCGCCGAACCATTTCCTGCAACTCCTCACCAGCGATCCCTGGTTCGCCTGGCTGCGCCCGCTGTCACGCCTCATCGTCTCGATCGATGAAGCGCTCGATCAGAAGAAGCCCTTGACGATTGGAGATGTTGACGCCTTGATGATCCAGTCCGGTCGGCTGCTCGTCCCGGCGGAGCACGGCGAAGGGTTCTCCGGGCATTACTTCGAGGCCTTGCAACGCGACCCCCACGTGGTGCTCACGCACGCGGAGCTGGTAAGATTCCTCGGCCCCAGGGAACCTACCGGAGAATAATTTAGGAACCGGCTTCACCATTCCAGGAAAGCGGGACCGATTGATTTTCCGGATCAGCCGGATCTCGGGGACACCACGGACCCCGCGAGGCCTCGGGATGAGTTGCGCACTCTGTAGGAAGGTCAGTATGATTCATGTTGTACGCGGCTTCTTCCGGGCGGACCGTACCGTGTCTCAACGACAATCCCTCAGCAAACGGTTTCCGTTCCCGCGCGCCCGATCCTGTATCACGGCTTCGCCACGGCTCTTCGCTCTCGTCATCGCCGGTTCGCTTTTGATCTCCCCGGTTGCAGGTTGGGCCGATTCTCTCTCTCCTCGATCCCTTGATGAACGAGTCCACGCGATGGCAAAGACCATCATCGAGTTCCATAAAACATTTTTCACGCTCCAAGAAAATCCAGCGGTGCCCGCTCCCCACGTCGAGATCTTGGTCGCGGTCGACCCCAGCGGCAACGCCGTTCACCCTCAGGCGCCGGCTCCCCATGTCGAGACGTTGGTCGAAATCGAGAGCAGCGGCCACACCGCTCACCCCGGCACGTTTCCCACTTGGATTCGGATTGTGCTCGACGATCTTCCCGAAGTCGAACATCCGTACTCGGAGATCGAGGGACGCGCGTTGGCCGACGGGGGCCTTCAGCCCTTGCTCACCGCCCCGTTCACGGCCGGACGCCATACCCTGGCGGTCATGTTCAAGGGCGTCAGCCAAAGCGGCAAGAGCTACTTGAAGGCGAAGGGATTCACGTTCGAGACCGCCCGCCCGGTCGCCCACGTCGTCTTACGGTTTCTCTCCTTCCTCAACGACGAACCCGAATTGACGCTCACGGTCATCGAGCAATCTTGGTTGGAATCACCGCCTTCGGGGTCGGCAACCGAGGACCCTGTTTACCGACTCGGGGTCTTTGCCAACGGCGTGGGAGAGTACGGAAAGGCGGCGAGTTTCTTTTTGGCTTCACTCGAACGCCACAACCCGGTCAGATCGGACGACCACCGCCTTCGTCTCGCTGAAGCGTATGCGGGAGCGGGGCTGCCCGAGGAGGCCGAGGCGTTGCTCAAGGCCGTGATCGCCCAAAGCCCCGACGAGGTCTCGCGCGCCCGCGCTTGGCTGCTGATCGAACGATTCGCGTTTCGTGACGGTCTTTACGCGCGGGCGATCGAGGCGTACGAACGGGCCGACGTGGCACGGCTTGGCTCCTCGCTGCCCTCGCCCCTCCTGGACGACGCGCATCTCTTCGCCGGCACCAGCGGGCTCGTCCTTCATCAATACCAACTCGCCGCCGCTGCGTTCCGACGGGTGACGAGAAGCGGCCCCGACGCGCCCTTCGCGTTGTACGGTCACGCTCAAGCGGTCGCGGGCTTGGGCGATGCCCACACCGCGAGCGGCGTATTCAAAACACTGGCCGAGTCCCGTTCGCCGTCGGATCCGGTGCAGGCTCGGGTGGCCGACTTCGCGCGGACGGCACTCGGGTTTCAACGGATCGAGCAAGGACGTCATGAGGAAGCGCTGTCAGAGTTGGGCCAGGTGCGCCCCGCCCACCCGGCCTACGAGGCCGCGCTCTTTGGCGTCGGGTGGGCACTCCAGAAAATGGGTGAGCACGTCAAAGCGATTGCGATCTTCCAAGACCTGATCACCCGCTTTCCCCACGGTGAGCACGTCCACGAGGCCCGTCTGGCCATGGCGTCGTCGTACGCGGATTTGCGCGCCTATACCCGGGCGGTCACGGCGTATCGCGCGGCCCTCGAAGCGGGCATGGCCTCGCTGCGCGACGTCGATCGCCTCCGCGGCGCGCTCGACAATCCTAATTGGGATCCCGTCGCCGAGCGGCTCACGGATGACGACTCCGTCCAAGCAGAACCCGCCGCGTCACGGTCCATGGAGCGGTACCGTTGGCTCCTGCGCAGTGAACAAGAGCTACGCCGCACGCTCGATCGCGTTCCGGAGTCTCCGTCATTCGCCCCATCGGGATGTTCCGACGCGCAGAAGCCCTGCTCGAACGCGCGGGGAAACACCCCCCGGGCCGTCGATACCGCCCAACTCGTCGCCGAGGGCCGCACGTTGTTGGTCGACCTGGACGCACTCAAAGGAGCGTTTCGGGGAGTTCTGAGGGGCCAAGCCCACGACGCCTTGGACCGCGAACAGCAACGTCTCGAAGACTGGGCGGTCCAGGCGAGTGTCGGTATCGCCAAAAATCTGATCGCCGACCGCGACGAACTGGGTTCGGAAGCCCTCACCGTGGACTAGCGACCGGGCTTATCGCCACCCGAGGGCTTCGCCGTCTCTTCGACGACGATGAACTCGATGGTCCCGTCCGGCGTCCCGAGACAGGCGACCACGATGTTCCGGCCTTCCGTTGGCACGTCGCCCGAATCCGGGGGCGAGAGTTCCATCTTTTTGCCTTGGCGGCCGGCGACGGCCGCGAGGTTGCCGCCGACGACGTTCAAGAGTTCAGACGTGACGTCCAAGATCACGGACTTGGCATCGGGCGCCACCGGCTCGCCGATTATCGCCGAGGCGATTTTCGCACAGAGCCGGTCGCTCGCGCGCAGCGCGATCTCGCCCTTGTGGTCCCCGCTGAACGCGACCCGCGCCGTGTAGACGGCCCCGCTGGACGCCGTGGAGAGCGTGTACCGGACATCGGCGAGCTTCACCGTCATGTTCGCCATCCGCCCCAACAATTTGACGACAAGGTCGATGGCCGGGGCCGCCAGCCCGCTCGGGTCCTTCTGGCGAGGGAGACCCGTGGACAGCCGGTAGGCGTCCTGCTCCTTCTTGAAGACCTCGATCTGTTCCGAGAGTTGCGCCTCGCTGAGCGCCCCTGTCTTCACGAGCGCCTGGCCGATCATCACGTGCGAGTTATCCTGGACTCGCAGCACCTGATCGACCTGCTCCTGAGTCAAGAAACCCAGTTTAATCGCCGCTTCGCCGGTCTTCAGGTCCTCATGACGCTGCAAGGAGAAGATCTTCGCCAGCTTGCTCCGGTCCAGGAGTCCCCGTTGGATCGCGGTGTCGCCAAACCTGCGGTTCATCTTCTCCTGGTAGGCAATTGCCGCCAACAACTGCTCGGAGTTGATGACTCCGTTCTCAAGAAGGAACTGCCCGAAGAATCGAACCGCCATCGTCTTTCCGCCTCCGCTAGATCGAGTCCAGGACCTTCAGCACATTCTCCGGATCGAACGGCTTGCTGATGACGTTTGTCGCGCCAGCCTTGAGGCACTCGGCCAGCTTGTCGGCCACCCCGCCCACCGAGCTGATCATCACCACCCGCGCCTCGGGACAGATTTGCCTCATCATCCTCAAGGTCTGCACGCCGTCGAGGTTGGGCATAAGCACGTCCATGCACACGAGGTCGGGCGGGCTGGCTTGGAACGCCTTCAGCGCCTCCAGGCCATCAGCGGCGCGGCCGATGACCGTGTAGCGCCCACTCGCTTCGAGGATCTTGGAGAGCTGTTTGGCCGTGGTCCCGCTATCATCTACCACTAACACCGTCCTCGTCTCCGCCATCAACGCCCTCCCGGACCACTCGTCCGTTTGAGTGTAGCACACGCCTTACCATGCGTAGGCTTGGGTTCGATCGAGTTGAGGGACAGGTCGCGAGCGCGGAACGTGCGGCGGGTGTTGGTGCATGCTGTGGAGGCGGACGCGGGCGGAGTTCGAGCGGAAAAAAGGCGAGGGCAATACGCGGGCGATGCGGGCGGTCGTGACGTCCGGTGAAGTCCCTGGCATTCTGGCGTTCTTGGGAGATATCCCCATCGCCGGAGCCCTGGGATCAGCCACACGGCCGATCATGCGATGCGAGATCAAGAGCGGCACGCGGAAGATGACGAGCGTCGGACGCTGACGCCCGCTTGGAATTTGAGAAGAGCCCCGCGTTTATGATCAAAACGCCACGGCCCACGCCGTAGACCGAGGAACCTCCGTCAGCCTACCCTGCGTCTTGACCGTTCGCCGTTCCAGGGCCCGCAACGCGGGGGGCAGATCGTCGGGGAGAGCGAGCGTGATGGAAATCCGGCGTCCCACTCCTCGAATTCCCTCGGCATAGAGCGTCGCCGAGTCAAACGTGTTCGTCACCGTAACGACTTCCCCGTCGAGCCTGACGATATACATGGCGTGCCTCCCCGGACGGTTGATTGTGAGATCCCCGACGGAGGATTCGATCCTCCCCTCACCCACGCTCTAAAGCAAGAGCAATGCCACGGTCCAGAAGCTCGAAAACTCGGGAGAGATCGCCCGCAGTGATCATCCGATCGACACGAGTGTTGGGGCGTTCCACAAAACTGTGGATGGCGAGAACATGGCATGGATGCTCGGTCTCTATTGTTTAGATACCTTTCGTTTTTCATAATGAGGTCTATAGTCGTCGGTCACTCCATAAGATGAGCTTCGCAATGTCCATATCGATCTTCGGGAAGGCTCATGCTGAAGGAAACCGGCTTTCCCGTTTC
>JACQCD010000143.1 GCA_016201825.1 Nitrospirota bacterium
CTACCTCGGCCACTCGCTTGACCGCCTGTGTCTTGAACTCAGCCGTGTATTCCTGCTTCGGGATCTTGATCATCTTCGCCTCCAAGGTGACGTCCATTGTACGTGATCCTTGGAAGACGAAACTCGAGGGGAAGCTCAGTGGGAGGGCCGGCGCCATTTACACGGCGGGAACCCCCGTATTAAGATGGGGCCTCATGCGGAACGGATGACTCGCCAATGACGACGACCTCCCTGCCTCGGCACACCAACCGGCTCATCCATGAGACGAGCCCCTATCTCTTGCAACACGCCCACAATCCCGTGGAGTGGTACCCGTGGGGTGAGGAAGCCTTTACCAAGGCACGCGACGAGCACAAACCGATTTTGCTGTCGATCGGCTATTCGGCGTGTCATTGGTGCCACGTGATGGAGCGCGAGTCGTTCGAAGACGACGACATCGCCGCGCTCATGAACCAGCACTTCGTCAACATCAAGGTCGACCGCGAAGAGCGGCCCGATCTCGACCAGATTTACCAATCGGCCTTTCAGGTCTTCAACCGCCGCGGCGGGGGTTGGCCGCTCACGATGTTTCTGACCCCCGACGGAAAGCCGTTTCACGCGGGGACGTACTTCCCGCCGGAGGATCGCCAGGGCATGCCGGGGTTCCCGCGGGTCCTGGTCACCGTCGCCGGCGCCTACCGCGAGAAGGCCGCCGACCTCGCGCACACCGGAGAGCAGGCCGTCGCCATCCTGGATAAGATCGAGGCCGTCGAGCCGTCGGACGCGCCGCCGGGCCGCGACACGATCGCGTCGGCGGTGGAATCCCTCACCCGCTTCTTCGAGCCCCAGCACGGCGGGTTCGGCAGCGCCCCCAAGTTCCCCGGCACCATGGCGTTGGATCTCTTCGTGCGGCACGCGCGGGCGAGCGGCGATCAGGACGCGCTTCGCCGCGCCGCGTTCACGTTGCACATGATGGCGGCCGGCGGCATCTACGACCAGCTCGGCGGCGGGTTTCACCGTTACTCGGTCGACGGGCAGTGGCTCGTCCCTCACTTCGAGAAAATGTTGTACGACAACGCGCTGCTCATCCCCCTCGCGCTGGACCTGTTTCAGAGCACCGGAGACGCCGCGTTCGCGCGGGTGGCGCGCGAGACGGCTGATTATCTGCTCCGGGAGATGCGCCATCCCGAGGGAGGGTTCTACAGCACCCAAGACGCGGACAGCGAGGGGCACGAGGGCAAGTTCTTCGTGTGGACGCCGGAAGACGTCCAGGCAGTGCTTGGCCCGGATGACGCCGCGCTCTTCTGCCGCGCCTACGACGTGACGGCACACGGCAACTTCGAGGGCAAGAACATCCTCCACGTCGTCCTCCGCGAAGACATCTTGGCGGGCGAGTTCGGGCGACCGATCGCGGAGATTGGACTGCGGCTCGCCGACGCCCGCCGCCGACTCTTTCTCGCGCGCGAGAAGCGGATCAAACCCTTCCGTGATGAGAAGATCCTCACCGGTTGGAACGGCCTGGCCATCGCCGCGTTGGCGCGCGCGGCGTCGGTGTTGGACGAGCCCCGGTACGCCGAGGCCGCCGTGCAGGGCGTGGAATTTCTGGCGCGCGCGCTGTTGAAGGGCGGCCGTCTGTTGCGAACCTGGAAGGATGGCCAGCCCAAGCTCAACGCCTACCTGGACGACTACGCCTTTCTGGCCAACGCGTTGATCGACGTGTACGAAGCCACCTCCGACCCCCGCCACCTGCACTGGGCGACCGAGCTGGCCGAGACGATCTTGGCGCAGTATTGGGACGAGGCCGGGCGCGGATTCTTTTTGACCAGCCGGGATCACGAACCGCTGGTTACGCGTCCGATCTCGGCCGTGGATCAGTCCATCCCGTCCGGAGGCGCCGCAGCCACTCACGCCCTGCTGAGGCTGGCGGCCTACACCGGACGCGCGACCTATCGCGAGCACGCCGAACGCGCGCTGACGCTCTTCGCCAAGGCGATGGACGACAACCCCTTCGGGTACGCGTCGATGCTCTGCGCCCTCGATTGGTACTGCGAGGGTCCCGTGGAGATCGTCATCGTCGATTCCCGGGAAGACACGGCGACGCGCTCGCTCGCGCGGACCGTGCACGCCGTCTACCTCCCCAATCGAACCCTCACGATCGTCACGCCGGAGGAATCCGGATCGCCCGACGTCCCCGAAGCGGCCCGCGGCAAATCGATGCAGAATGGCCGGCCGACCGCCTACGTCTGTCGAGGCTCCACCTGCTCGGCGCCGGTTACCACGCCTGAAGCGCTCAAGACCCTTCTAACAGAATGCTGACATGCTCGGCAAAGCCTGCAGGCTGCTCAAAAAACTCCAGATGCAAGGCGAAGGGAGGTCTTGCGCGCCTGGTAGGGGTTCGACATGTCGAACCCCTACGTGTCGTACGTGAGCACGCAAGACCGACTGACAACGCAGCAGATGGACTTTTTCAGCAGCCTGCCAGTCGACGCCGACGTGCCCCTCGACCAATGGCTGTCCACGATGGAAGCCGAACTGAGGAAGCTGCTCCCCGCCGGATGACCCCCTCGGCCCGAACCGTCCACCTTCCCGTCATCCATGAGAACCAGACCACCGGCGTCTCCACGGGAGAGCCTCACCACGTCATCCTCTACAACGACGACCACCACGCCTTCGACGTCGTGGTCCGCCAGGTCCAAAAAGCCACCGGCGTCTCCACGGACGAGGCCTTCGCGATCACGTTCTGCGCCCACGCAAGCGGTCGAGCCGTCTGCTACGCCGGCGCGCACGCCGCCTGCGAGCACGTCGCCGACATCCTCCGCGAAATCGCGCTCCAGGTCGAAGTGGATCGGGCGTAGACCCAGCGAAGTCTTTCAATAAAGACCCGTCACGACGGTTCCCGCGTTAAGTGACCGTCGGTAACTATCGCACGCTGAGTCACCAGCGCGTGGGTCGGCCGGAACGTGTCAACAAGAATGAGACACTGCCGGTCAGAATTTAGTGTCCAACGCCTCAGTGGACCCGGCCGGCGTCCTCGGTTTGTTGATCCACACGGCCTGGGGGAGCGCAGGCGGTTTGGGTACGCCCCGGACGAACC
>JACQCD010000144.1 GCA_016201825.1 Nitrospirota bacterium
CAGAAGCCTTCACTCCAACACCATGAGAAGACGGCCTAGATGACCCAGTCGGACGCCGCGATCGACCGATGGGACGTGCCCCGTCGGTAGGCCATGAGACGGGGTCGTGGTGGGACTCTTTCCCCGGAGAATTCGGGGCTTCCGGTGGATGGTGCTCACCACGGAGATTCGGTATGGTGGAGGAGGAGAGATAGGAAATCAGGAGAAGGAGGCCGCCATGACCTGTCTGCGATGTGAAGGACTGATGGTTCCGGAGCGGTATCAGGATCTCCTCGACGAAGCCGGGCAGATCAATTTCACGGCGTGGCACTGCCTGAATTGCGGGGACATCCTGGATCAGGTGATCGTCGCCAACCGCGAGCACCGGCCCGAACCGATACCTCGCCGTCACCGCTGAGGCATTCCGCCGCTTGACGACGCCCTACACGGAGTATTTCGGGGCGCACCGGCCGCCGCGTTCGATCGCGACCGCGTCATCGAAGAGCGTGACCACGTAGGCCCGATCCCGCGCCGTGACGGGTCGGCGTTCGAGGACCAGCGTCGTTCGGCCGTCGTCCCACATCTCCACGTCGCCGCCGGGGACCGGGAGGTGAAACCCGGTGCCATACTCCCGCGTGGCGGAGGCCAGGAATTCGTTCCATGCCGTGCGCGACGAGTATTCGACCGAGAACGTGATCTCGATCCGCGACAGTCGCTCTTGGGTAAACGTGCACCAGATGCCGGTCACGTTAATCCGGAGTCCGATCACGGAAAACAGCCGGTCGTCGCCACTCGCTCCGATCTCGTCGGCGGGGACCGCCGACAGGAATTCCGCGATCGGCATCCCGAGTTCGAAGGGCGCGAACGTTCGTGAGATCGACGGCGCGGCGGCCCAGGCGCTGGATACTAACACGCTCCAGATCAGCGCCGCCCACAGTGCCGCGCCCCGAAAAAGATGGCCGCCGTGAAGAGACATCATACGGTCTAGTGTAGGCGAAGCCAGGGATCCTTCGCAAGCCGTCGCCGGGCGCGTATCCCCCAAACGGAGGGTTTTGGTCCCGCGAACGGGCTTGACCCGCGGTGGGAAAGACCATTATCCTGGAACCCTTTCGGGATCAGCGGTCCGAACTCTGATCCCACCACGTTCACTGAAAAGGAGACGGCATGGCGGAGATGACCAGTTCGACGGGTCTCAAGTACGAAGACCTGACCGTGGGCGAAGGGGAACCGGCGAGAGCGGGACAGACCGTGTCGGTCCACTACACGGGATGGCTGACCGATGGCAAGAAGTTTGACTCGAGCAAGGATCGGAACGAGCCATTCAAGTTCCCCTTGGGCGCCGGCCGCGTGATCCGCGGCTGGGATGAGGGCGTTCAGGGGATGCGGGTCGGAGGGGTCCGGAAACTCACCGTTCCCGCCCCGTTGGGATACGGTGCTCGGGGAGCGGGGAAGGTCATTCCGCCCGATGCCACGCTGGTGTTCGAAGTCGCGCTGCTGAAGATCCTGTAGGCCACTAAACATCGGGGTACGGAACAGAGACGCTTATTTTAGAGAGGGCGCGAAGTCGGGAAGACAAAAGAAAAACCCGGAAGCGGATCCTGCGATCCTGGTGCGGCTCCGGCGTCCGCGCTTCCGGGTCTGGTGGCGCTGGGGCTTGCATCCCAGCTCCGCCGAAAGAAGGGGCGTGGCTAGGACGCCGCCACCTCACTCGCCGTAGGGTTGGTACTGCCCACTAGACCACCTCCTTTCATCGGCGGGACACCGCAGCGCGCGGACCCAGACCCGCGAGCACCCATTCACCGGACCGCCGCTGCCCGGCTCCTGGGGCGCCTCCCCCCGTGGGAGACTTGGGGAAGAGTGATTCCCCTATCGGGTTGGAGTATAACATGAGGGGTGAGATCATGAAAAGGACGGCAAGGGGGTGAACTCTCGTGGGTCGTTGTGCGATAATAAGCCACTCCGATCAGACCCGTTGCAGAGAGGTTCATTGAGGCCATGACACCACACACGATGTTCGAAAAGATTTGGGAAGCCCACGTGGTCCACGAGGAGCCGGGCCAGCCGTCGCTTATTTACATCGACCGGCACTTGATCCACGAGGTCACGTCGCCCCAGGCATTCGACGGTCTGCGGCTCGCCAAGCGTCGGGTGCGGCGCCCGGAACTCACGTTCGCGACCATGGATCACAACGTGCCGACGACGGCCCGTTCGCTGCCGATCGAGGACGCAACGTCGGCCCTCCAGATGGATACGTTGTCGCGAAACTGCAAAGAATTTGGGATCACCTTGTTTGACCTTGCAAGCCCGGAGCAAGGCATCGTCCACGTGATTGGCCCGGAGTTGGGGTTGACGCTGCCCGGCGCCACGCTCGTCTGCGGCGACAGCCACACCTCCACGCACGGGGCGTTCGGGGCGCTGGCGTTCGGGATCGGCACGAGCGAGGTGGAGCACGTCCTGGCCACGCAGTGCTTGCTCCAAGAGCGACCGAAGACGTTCTTGATTGAGGTCGCCGGCGCCCGCCCGTATGGGGTCGAGGCCAAGGACGTCATCCTTTCGATCATCGGCCGGATCGGGACGGAGGGCGGCACCGGCAGCGTGATCGAGTACGCGGGCGACGCGATCCGCGGGCTGTCGATGGAGGAACGCATGACCGTGTGCAACATGTCGATCGAAGGGGGAGCCCGCGCCGGCATGATCGCGCCCGACGAGAAGACGTTCGCGTATCTGCGCGGACGGTCCCACGCCCCGAAGGCGTTCGACGCGGCGGTGGCGCGGTGGAAGACCTTGCCCAGCGATCCCGGCGCGCGATTCGATCGCACGCTGCGAATCGACGCGCGTTCGCTGACCCCCCAGGTCACGTGGGGCACCAACCCCGGCCAGGTGGTCGCGATCGACGGGCGCGTCCCGAACCCCGCCGAGTGTGCCGATCCCAACGCGAGAAAGTCGGCCGAACGCGCGCTGGACTACATGGGCCTCCAGGGGGGCACCCCCATCACCGAGATCGCGATCGACCGCGTCTTCATCGGCTCGTGTACGAACTCCCGGATCGAAGACCTGCGTCGGGTTGCGCGATTCGTCAAGGGACGTCGCGTGTCGCCGAGGGTCTACGCGATGGTCGTTCCTGGCTCGCAGCGGATCAAGCGGAAGGCCGAGGAGGAAGGTTTGGATCGGATCTTCAAGGCGGCGGGGTTCGATTGGCGCGAGTCGGGATGCTCGATGTGCCTCGGCATGAATCCCGATACGCTGAAGCCCGGCGAGCGCTGCGCCTCGACGTCCAACCGCAACTTCGAGGGCCGCCAGGGCAAGGGCGGCCGTACACACCTCGTGAGCCCGCTCATGGCCGCGGCCGCGGCCGTGGAGGGTCGGTTTGTCGATATTCGCCAGTACGAGTTAAAGGAGGGTTAGAGTGGAACCGTTCCGCACGCTGGATGGGCTGGTCACGCTGTTGGATCTCCCGAACGTCGACACCGATCAGATTATCCCGAAGCAGTTTCTCAAACGCATCGAGCGTACGGGCTTCGGGCAGTTCCTCTTCTACGATTGGCGGTTCATCGACGGCACGCGGCCGAATCCCGACTTCGAGATGAACGCCGATCGCTATCGCGGGGCGGGAATCTTGGTGACGCGGGCCAACTTTGGCTGCGGCTCCTCGCGCGAGCACGCGCCGTGGGCGCTGCTCGACTACGGCTTCCGCTGCCTCATCGCCCCGTCGTTCGCGGACATCTTCTACAACAATTGCTTCAAGAACGGGATCCTTCCCATCCGGCTCGGCGAAGATCAGGTCGAGACGCTCTTCCAGCGCGTCCGCGCCACGCCGGGGTTTCGGCTCACCATCGACCTCGAAAAGAAGACGATCACCGCCGGCGACGGCCTCGCCTTCGGTTTTGAGGTCGACGAATTCCGCCGTCTCTGCCTGCTCAACGGCCTCGACGACATCGGCCTGACCCTCCAACACGAAGAGAAGATCCGGCGGTACGAAGCGAGCCACACCGCGGCGTGAAGCCACCTTCCCCAAGACCGTTGAAGAGCTTCCTCATCGATATGGATGGGGTCCTGGTGCGGGGGCCGAACCTGATCCCCGGGGCCGACGCCTTCATCGAACGGCTCAAGGCCCAGGGCCGGAAATTTCTGATCCTCACCAACAATTCGGAGCGCACCCCCAAGGATCTTGAGCACCGACTGAAAAAGATCGGCCTCAAGGTCGCGTCCGACCACATCTACACCTCCGCCCTGGCGACGGCGCGGTTTCTGAACAGCCAGCGGCCCAAGGGCACGGCGTTCGTGATCGGCGAATCCGGCCTCATGGAAGCGCTTCACGACGTGGGCTACGTGGTCACGGAGTATCATCCCGATTACGTCGTGGTCGGCGACACGCCGCACTACGACCATCAGCGGATCACGCAGGCGATCCGGTTGATCCACGACGGGGCGCGGTTCATCGCCACCAACCCCGACGTGACGGGTCCCACCGAGACCGGGATCGTGCCCGCGACCGGGGCGCTGGTCGCGTTGATCGAGAAGGCGACGGGCCGCCAAGCCTACTTCGTAGGCAAGCCGAATCCGTTGATGATGCGGACGGCGCTCCACCAACTGCAAGAACACTCCGAGAATACCGTGATGGTCGGCGATCGAATGGATACCGATGTCGTGGTCGGGATCGAGAGCGGGATGGAGACGATCCTCGTCCTGACCGGGGTGACCCGGCGCGAGGACATCGACCGCTTTCCTTATCGCCCGAGCCGCATCGCCGAGTCGGTCAGCACGATCGATCTCTAACAGGCTGCTCAAAAAGCTCCAGATGCAAGGCCGCAGGGAAATCTTTCGCCCTTGTAGGGGCGAGGCGCTGCCTCGCCCAGGGCGGGTCACCGACCCGCCCCTACAGGTCGTACGTGAGGATTTCCGACGATCGAGAATCCGCACCGCTCCGAAGGGGCGGCTGGAAACCGATCTCCCTACGGATCGCGAAGCAACGCAGCAGATGGACTTTTTCAGCAGCCTGCTAAGGGGCGGGGCGGACTTTGTTGCCGATCAGCGCGTCATAGCTAAACCGCAGATACGACTCCACCTCGAGATTCATCCGGTCCGAGACGTTTGTCCGTTCGGGGTCAGGCGTTTCAAGCAGGTTGGCTGCGGGGTTGGCTCGATAATCGTAAAGGCCGATCGGCTGGTCCAGGTCGGTCAGTAGCAGGTACGGTTCCCGTACGTACACGAAGTGGTCTCCACGCGGAAGCAGCGCCACGCGGTCGCCGTCAGCGAAGATCGATTTTCCCCACGAGGTGTATGGGGCGGAGATTCGTAAAAAATCGAGCAGCGTGGGGGCGAGATCGAGTTGGCTGACGACGCGAGGTTCGCGGCCCGGCGGGAGGTGGGCCGGACTATAGAGCAGGCAGGGGATGTGGTACCCCTCGTAGAGGTTGCCGCCGGTCGATGGCCCTTCCGTGTGGTCGGCGACGATGAGGAACACGGTATCCCGGAAGTAGGGAGCCGTTCGCGCCGCGCTGAAGAATTTCCCCAGCGCATCATCCGAATATCCCATGGAGTTTAAAAACTCCCGGTGGGGCACCGAGGGTGCGAAGCGTTCGAAGGCCTTGGAGGGCAGCGTGTAGGGCGTGTGAGAACTCAGGGAGTACACGACGGAGAAAAATGGCTGGCGCATTTGCTCGAACTCGTGATGAGCCCTGAGAAAAGAATACTCGTCGTAGATCCCCCACACCCCGTCGTCGGTGACGCTGTTGATCTCAAAATCATCCCGGGAGATGTGTCGTGTAAATCCGACCCGCTTGGTCAGTCCGTCAAACCCCATCGAGCCGTGTCGCGCCCCGTGGATGAACACCGTCTCATAGCCGTAGTTTTTGAAAATGTGTCCGATGGGCTCAAGCCTGGTTTGGTACAGGAGCCCGCCCTGACCGAGCACGACGCCCTTCCACACCGGGACCGAGCCGAGCAGGGCCGAGAGCCCCTCGATCGATCGCTGGGCGTTCGCAAAACAGTTGGTGAGCAACAGGCCATGCCGCGAGAGTTCGTCGAAGACGGGAGTCGCATCGGGGGATCCGTTCAGCGCGCCGATAAACTTGGCCGACCAACTCTCCAGGACGAAGATCACGACGTTCAGCGGTTTTCGTTCGGCCAGCGGATAGGTGAACCGCCGAAAGAGGGGATAGTCGGGCTCGTGGGACTCCCGGTCGCTCGACGTGATCATCCGCACCACCTCGTCCTGACTGGGCGTGCCGGCCGAGGCATGTAACGACTTCAGACGGGCCACCGGATCCCGGCCGTCGCGACTTTCGGCGAGCGCGTTGAACGTGGTGTAGATGCCGTTCAGACTCAAGATGCCCAGTTCGACCGCGTCGCTGGAGAAGGCGTTCTTTACCCCGAGTGGCTTTGCTTGCAGTCCGCCCCGGATGAACACGACGAAGAAGGCGGCCATCACGATCGTGAGCGGCACATCCCACAGGAGGCGTCGATGCCACGCAGCGGAGTCGCGGGCTCGCGCCCGTTGCGTAAAGTCGTTCGTCAGCCGCCTGAACGCCAGCGTAAAGGCGCCGAGGAATAGCAGGAGGCCAAGGAGTTCGACGACGTATTGTTCGAGCCCGATTCCCAGGAGGACGCGCGTATCGCCCCACGCGTTTTTCAGCTCGAACGTCACGTGTCGTTGCGCAAAGGCGTAGTACTGAATATCGATGAAGTTGTAGACCAGCAGGACGACGTACCACAGAAGGAGCGTGGCGAGCACCCCCTGCCGTGCGTACCGATTCCTGGACATCCCCGGCAGGAGGAGGATCACGAAGAAGGGGATCGACACGATGCAGGCGGTCGACAGATCGAAGCGAACCCCTCGCAGGAACGACAGGACAATCTCAGACGGAGGATTTCCAGAAAACGAGACGAGGTATTTCAGAAAGAAGTACGCTCGGCCCACGAACAAGGCCAAGACGAACAGGAGAAGTAACTTCACGAAGAGCAGAGTCTTTTCTCTCACGGCAATGCCTCGTCGAGGATCCCGGGGCTGATCTCTTTTGCCGATGGAGTCGAGGCTCGGCGTCCGGGCGGGAACTATAGGCCGAGCGGTGCCACGGAATCAAGCGGACCGTGCGCCTGCGAACACGATTGATCTTCGACCGCGGTCACGGTATCCTGGTCGCAACGATGATCGGGGAGACGAAGCATGGGGGACAAATCGAAGGCCACGTTCGAGAAACGCCAGAAGGAACTGAAGCGGCAGAAAAAGCAGAAAGAGAAAGCCGCGAAGCAACTGGCCCGTAAGGGGGAAAAGACCCGCGATACGCCGCGGGCCGGTGGTGAAGACCCGGATCTTGCGGGACTGATCCCCGGGCCGAATCAGCCTCCGCCGGAGGAGGCGGGATCCTGATTGGCCCGCGCGGGAGGCCACGCCGAGCCCGGACTCTTCAGGCGGACTCTGGCCCGTTCCGCGCGCCGATCGCTCGGATCACGAACATCCCGGCCCTTTGACCTCTTTCGCCGCGGCGCCGGAGGGCAGCAGGCCCGCGGCGAAGGCCGCAGGATCGGCGGCATGCTGGTCGAGCAGGGTCTGAAGCTGCTGTAAGCAATCCTCGCGCGTGCACAGCCGATAGCCGTAGATGCCCATGGGGGCGATGAGCTTCATGTAAGAGTGATTCCCCGCGTCGTACTGGGTCGAGCACGCGCTGGGTTTCTGTGCGACCTTGAGAAACTGGTCGAACGTCGCGGCAAATTTCTCCAGCACGGACTCGCTGTGCAGGTCGGGGGGGATTTCGCGGAAGCGCTTGATCAATTCGAACACGGTCATGGCATTCGCTCCATCGTTGGGGGGAGCCGTTCCCGAGCGAGGCCGGTCGGGCTACCCCGTGCGGGCGATTATATCTCCGGTGGCCTCAGAGCGGCAAGCGCGGCCCAGGACCCCGGGCCGCACGGGGACGGGATAGAGCCGAGGTCCGTGAGCGGGAAACCCGGCAACGCAAGACGCGAAACCCTGGCCGGTCTGTTCGCCATCTGGCTTGGGATGGCGGGAGTGTTTCCGCGTCTTGCGGGCATTTTGATCTTCGGCTGGCAAGCATACGTGTGGGTGAAATTCGGGACGTGGCTGCCCAAGCCGCTCCTTCTCCATGGAAGAAACGGTCATGGATAAGTCGTTCGCACGGTGCCGGGAGTTCATGAGGAGACGGGAGAGACCGCCACGCGTGACGCGACGAACGGTCGGCCTCGCGGGCTTCTCTGCTGCGCTCGTGATTGCGGCTCTTGTGAGTATGGCTCGATCCGCGCCTGGAGTGGAATCCGCTTCGGGGGAAGCCCAACCGGATCTCGCGCGCGGGATGTTCCTGGTTGCCGCCCCCGATCTCCGGGACCCCAATTTCAACCGAACGGTCGTCCTCATCATCGATCACGGGTCGCGGGGGACGGCGGGGGTCGTCATCAACCGGCCGACGAACGTGCCGCTCGCGCGGGCTGTGCCGGACGAGAAAGCGCTGGCCGGCCGATCCGAGGTGCTCTTCCTCGGCGGTCCCGTTCTTCAGCAGACGTTGGTGCTGTTGGTTCGGGCGGCCGTTGCGGTCCCGTCGTTCCGCCATGTGTTCGGCGACGTGTATGTGACGTCGGATCTTGATGGGCTGAGCCGCCTCCTGACCGATGGCGATGATCCCAAGATTGCCTTTCGCGCGTATGCCGGCTACGCGGGGTGGGCGCCGGGTCAGCTCGAAGCCGAGATCGAACTGGGCAGTTGGGGACTCGTTCGGGCCGATCCAGCCACGATTTTCGACCAGGAGTCAGAAGGCGTCTGGGATGAGATGGTCAAGCGCGCGTCGGAACTCTTGATCTAAGAGCCTGTCCATGAACCTGCACGCGCCGAGGGCGCGAATGCTCATCGGCCCGGAGGGACCCTGCAGGTGGCGCAGCAATGACCATCTGCTGCGTTGTCAGTCGGCCTTGCATCTGGCCATCCCTGAACAGGCTCCATATATGGAACGAATCTGGACGGAGGTTCGGAGGGGGTTAGGTCTTGTTGCCGTTGCCGTCGGATTTGGGCGGCGGCGCCGGCGTGCTCGCGCTCGAGTCGGTCTTCTTCTCGGTCTTCGTTTCGGAGGTGGCGGGCTGTGCCGTGGGGGTTGTGCTTGCCTCAGGCTTGGATCCGCTGGTTGCTTTCTCGGTTTGATCCTTGCCCTTGTTCGAATAATCGGTGATATAAAAGCCGGACCCCTTAAACTGCAACGCGGGGGCGGCTAAGAGCTTTTTCATCGCTCCCTCGGCCTGACAGCGAGGACAGACCGTCAACGGGGGGTCGCTGCGCTTCTGGATGAGGTCGACTCGATGGTGGCATCGTTCACATTCGTATTCGTAGATCGGCATAGTTCCTTCCTTATGACACCTATTTCAGTTTGGCCAACGCCGCTTCCATCCGATCCAAGCCCTTACGGATTTTATCAAGCGAGGTGGCGTACGACAACCGGATGTGCCGATCATCGCCGAACGCCGCACCGGCGACCACCGCAATCCGAGCTTCCTCGAGCAGGTAGTTCGCCAACGATTGGGAGCCGGCGATGACGGTCCCGTTGTGCCGCCTGCCGTACAGCGATCCCACATTCGGAAAGGCATAAAACGCGCCCTGGGGTTGAAAGCACGACACGCCCGGCATGGCCGACAACCGGCGGACCATTTCATTGCGGCGGGACGCAAATTCGGCGACCATCCGTTCGATCGATGCGCGGGGACCGTTCAACGCGGCGACGGCTGCTTTTTGGGAGATCGACGCCGGATTGGACGTGCTTTGGCTCTGGATATTGGCGACGGCCGTCATGAGCGGGGCGGGCCCCGCCGCGTAGCCGATCCGCCACCCGGTCATCGCGTAGGACTTGGACACCCCGTCGACGACCACGGTGAGCGCCTTCATCTCGGGCGACAGCGAGGCGATGCTGATGTGGCGAAATCCATCGTAGACGATCTGGCCGTAGATTTCGTCCGAGATCACGATCACTCGATGCCGCAATGCCACCTCGGCGATCGGCTCGAGTTGTCCCCGGGTGTATCCGGCTCCGGTCGGGTTGGAGGGCGAGTTTAAGATCAGGGCCTTGGTGCGAGGCGTGATCGCCGACTCGAATTGCCGCGGATCGAGGATGAAGCCGTCCTCGACCCGCGTCGTAATGATGACCGGGCCGGCGTCGTTGAGGAGTACCTGATCGGGATACGAGACCCAGTAGGGGGCGGGGATCAGCACCTCGTCGCCGTGCTCGAACAGCGCCTGGGCGAGGTTGTACAGCGTGTGCTTGGCTCCGCACGAGACCACGACCTCGTTGGGTTGGTAGCGCAGGCCCTGATCCGTCTCCAGGCGCCGGATGATCGCCTGCTTGAGCTCATCAGTGCCGGACGGCGGCGTGTACTTGGTGAATCCCGCCTTGATGGCCGCGATCGCGGCGTCCTTGATGGGATCGGGCGTATCGAAGTCGGGCTCGCCGACGCCGAAGTCGATGACGTCGATTCCCTGGGCCGCGAGCGCTTTGGCCCTCGCGGCCATCGCCATGGTCGGAGAGGGTTGGATCCGGCCGACGCGCTGGGCCAGCTTCATGGCGCGCTCCGATCCGCTCTCGTTGAAAATTTCGCGCGCAGGCGTCGGGCGACCAACGGCGGGACGAGGCCGTCGATGCTGCCGCCGTAACTCGCCACGGTCTTGATGATGGTCGACGTCAAGAAGGAATACTCCACGCTCGGCATGAGAAACAGGGTCTCCACGGTTTGATCGAGGTGGCGGTTCATCATCGCCATCTGCAATTCGTATTCGAAATCCGAGACCGCCCGCAACCCACGGATGATCCCATGGGCGCCTTTGCGCTTCAGATAATCGACCAGCAGACCGTCGAATGCCTCGACCTGCACGGTGGTCAAGCCTGTGGTCGAGTCCGCGATCATCTCCAGCCGCTCCTTGATGTCGAAGAGCGGCGTCTTCAGGGGGTTAAGCGCCACCGCGACGATGACCGTGTCAAAAAACTTCAGGCTCCGGCTCACGATGTCGAGGTGACCGTTGGTGATGGGATCGAACGTGCCTGGGCAAACCCCGATCCGGTTCACGACGGCTCCGATTTGGTGTAGACCGCCAATACCGTGTCACCATACCGGTAGCTTCTGACGTGGGTCATGGGCGCGACCGGCGGCGGGGGCGGCGTGTCCTCGGCGTGTTCGATCACCAGCCAGCCGCCTGGCGCGAGGCCGAGGCCCGCGAGAAAGCTCCGCAGCAGGCGGAGGATCTCGGGTCGATGATACGGCGGGTCCGCGAAGACCACGTCGTAGGTGAGCCCGGAATTCCGCTTGAGATGGCCCAGCAGGCCGGCCACGCCTCCCTTCGTCCACACGGTGGTGTCGTGTTCGGACAATCCGCATGCCGCAAGGTTGGCGGTTAAGGCCGCGCGTGCCTGGGGATTGTCTTCGACGAAGAGGACGTGGTCCGCGCCACGGCTGACGGCCTCGATTCCCACGCTCCCGGTCCCCGCGAACAAGTCGATCATCGTGGCCCCCGCAATGCGCGGTCCGAGAATGTTGAACAGCGCCCCCTTGACCTTGTCCGACGTCGGCCGAACATCGTACCCCTTGGGCGCCCTCAGATGGCGCCCCTTCATGCGTCCCGCAATGACTCTCATTGAAAGTCAATCACCTTATCACGTGATCAAAACCAGCGTCAACGGTCGATCTCCAGCTTGCTCAGGCCCTTCCAGGTACCGAACCACCGCGTGCCGTGCTCGTCGAACGCCAGCGAAAAGACATTGTTATCCAAGAGCCCGTCGCGGGTTGTGTACGTGCGCCACCGTCGACCGTCGTACCAGCTCGCGCCGCCGTCGGTGCCGGCCCACAATAGCCCCTCGCGATCGACTCCTAACGCGTGGACGTAATTTCCTCCCAGGCCTTCCGACGTGGTATACGTGGTCCAGCGCGTGCCGTCGAACCGACTCAACCCCGCGCCCCACGTTCCGAACCATTTGTGTCCGTCCCGGTCGATGGCGATCGCGAGGACGTAATTGGGGTTGGCCTGGGCCACGGCCTTATCATAACTCGTGTGATGAGGGCTGGGCGGCTCGACCGGTTGGCGCGCCGGAAGATGGGAGGGATCGGCCCCCAATCCGTCGCGATGGGTGTAGCTCGTCCAGCGTGTGCCGTCGAATCGGTTGACCCCTCCCTCGGTGCCGAGCCAGAGCGAACCGTCCCCGTCGACCGCAATGGCGTAGACCCACTTATCGACCAAGCCGTCGTCCACGGTGAACGTCGAGAACCCGGCGCCGTCGAATCGGCTGAGGCCTTTCCAAGTCGCGACCCACATCGTCCGATCACGGTCGAAGGCGACGTCGTATACCCACAGATCGCCCAGGCCGCGGCCCGGCGGATAGCGGGTCCAGTCGTTGCCGTACGACGCGACGCGGCCGGATCCATACGGCGTGTACGTGAGCCAGCGGTCGCCGTCGAGCAGCGACAGCCCGCCGCCGTAGGTGCCGATCCAGGGCCGGCCTTGGGGGTCGATCCGAATCGCGTAGACGCCGTTGCTGAGTAATCCCCCGTGGGTCCGCTGAGCGGTATAGACTTCGTGGGTATCGTGCGTGGTCGAATCGTACCGAATCACGCCGCTCGGGAGCCCCAGCCACAGATAGCGACCGTCCAGCGCGATCGATTTGACGTTCGCCCCGGTTTCGAAGCTGGTCCATCGGGCCGAGGGGTTCGCGCCGGGAGCCGGCGTGCAGGCCGCCCCCCAGACCGCGAGCAACAGGAGCGCGGCGCGACCGAGGAGAAGACCTGTCGTCGAAGCTGCGTCCGTGGCGCAGTGCGGGTTGCTGCGCGAGCTGCGAGGAACGAGCGATTTTGAGTTTGCGCCGTCGGCGCAATTCAGCTTTTTCGTTGACAATGCTTGATCCAGGTTGCTATATTCTACGCAGTTTTTTCACGCGTCGCAATGCATGGCCTCGTGCCGTACGAAGTTGTCGAGTACCACGCGGGCGCGGTACTCGGCGCCGAGATAGCGTGGCAGGTGCGACGTCCGCAGTGCCTAACGAGCCGCCACGGATGTCGTCCCCATCAGGCGGATAGCTCAGATGGCAGAGCGCTGCCCTTACAAGGCAGAGGCCAGGCGTTCGATCCGCCTTCCGCCTAATTTCGCGCTCGCTGAGTGCGGAGCCGGTTGGCCGTATTGGGAATGTAGATTGTCCATGAGTTGCACGCGATCGGTATGGTTTTGGAATGATAGCGGGGCCGTAGTTCAGCTGGTTAGAACGCCGGCCTGTCACGCCGGAGGTCACGGGTTCGAGCCCCGCCGGCCCCGCCATTCCGAGCTTGCTGGGCGTAACGCAGGGGCGATACCCGCGTGACGGGACGGACCGATTTCTTCGATCTGATCGGAACGGCGAGTCCGATTAGCCAAGCCGTCCTGTTTCTCCTCCTGCTCTTGTCCATTTTCTCCTGGGCCGTCATTCTGTACAAGCTGAAGCTCTTCAGAACGATTCGTTCGCAGGACCGGCGTTTTCTGGGAGTCTATGAGGCCATCGATGATCCGAAAGAGATCCGGCGGCGGGCGGCGACGATCGGGAAGAGCCCGTTCGCCGAGCTCTTTGTGGAAGCGTATCGAACGACGTTGTCCGACGATGGGCTGATGGACGAATCAGGGCGGCGAGGTGCGAAAGGGACTCGTCGACTGGAGCGTGGACTGCGCCAAGTCTCCGAGCGGCAACTGTTGTTTGAAGAGGAATATGTTGCGGCGCTGGCCACGGTGGGGAACGTGTCCCCCTTCGTGGGATTATTCGGGACGGTGCTCGGCATCATCCAAGCCTTTCAGGAAATCGGCCACCAGGGCACCGCGAGCATCGCCGCGGTCGCGCCGGGAGTGGCCGAAGCGCTCGTCGCGACCGCGGCGGGGCTCTTCACCGCCATCCCGGCGGTCGTCGCCTACAATTACTTCCTCAACCAACTGCGCCGGCACGCCACACAGATCGAGGTCTTTCGCCAGGACCTCATCGGGTTCTTCGAGGGGCGCCATGAGGTCGAGCCGGCGGTCGTGGCCAAGAATCTGAGGTCCTGATCCATGCCGGCGGATCGACGGCGCGGCGACCCCGGCCGGTTCTTGGCCGAAATCAACGTCGTTCCCTTGGTGGATGTGGTCCTGGTGCTGCTGATCATCTTCATGATTACGGCGCCGCTGATGTATCGAGGGATCGACATCGACCTCCCTCGTTCGTCGGTGAATACGATCAAGCCGGAAGAGCGGGTGGTGCTCACCGTCTCGCGCGACCGGGCGGTCTTCATCGACAAAGAACGGGTGCCGCGGATCGGGCTGGACGACGCCCTCGGCAAATTGGCGCGTTCCCGTCCCGACCTCACGGTGTACCTTCGTGCCGATCGGGATGTGCCGTACGGAACGGTGGTGGAGGTGATGGACGCCATCAAGCACGCGGGCATCGAACGGCTTGGGATGATCACCGAGCCGGCGTCCGGTTCGGAGCGGTGAGAGCGGCTGGTGTCGTGGTACACTGACGGCATCCGTGATTCGCCATTCTATCGATAGGATTGTATCGGGGCGCCGCGTGGCACCGACTGGTTCGAACGCACCACTGCGTCCCATGGTGCTCGCCTCGGCGGTGGCCCATGTGGTGATTGCCATCGGTCTCGTGTGGGCGCCGACCTGGATGCCCTCTCGGGTTCCGCTTCAAGCGTATCAGGTCCGATTGGTCAGCCTGCCGGTTGAACATCCGAGTCAGACTCACGAACCGCCCGCGACGTCGGCGCCCCGGCCCGAGCCACCGCGCAAACCTCCGGTGAAGAAGACGCCGCCGGTTGTCAAACTCAAAGCGCCGAAGAAACCGGTCGAGGCCGTCGTTGCGCCCACGCCGATCAAAGGGCCCCAGCCAGCAGTGGTGGCGTCTTCTGAGCCGGTCGAGACGCCCGCGACGCAACCTCACAACGAACCGGCTCCGAAGCCGGCGCCCGATCAGGTGGCCAAAGCCGTCGAGCCGGTGGATCCGGGAATCACCCTCGTCACCCCGTTGATGGAAGCCGTCGCGTTGAAGTATCCGTACTATATGAATGCGCTGGTGAGAAAGATGGACGCCAACTGGTCGCCCCCTGGATCCGGTTCGGGGGAGGGGCGCGAAGTGTTGGTGACGTTTACGATTCTTCGGGACGGCAGCGTGCGCGACCCCGGAATCGGCCAAAGCTCGGGGAACGTATTCTATGATCAGGCGGCGCTTCGTTCGGTGCAGAGGTCAATCCCGTTTCCTCCTCTTCCTCCGGGATATCCCGAAGATAACCTGAAGGTACACTTCAGTTTTCTCCTGGACCCCAACCGGTCTCCGTAACGACTTGATCTCGGGATCACGGAGAAAAGTCGGAGCACGCTGGGCGGTGGCCGGGGCTGTTCTGGTCGCGATGTCGATCGCGTGGCTGGAGATCGGCCATACATCCGAGGTGTACCTGGGCTTGAGCCGTTCGAAGGGGGCCAAGATCCCAATTGGAATCCTCGGGGTGCAGGCCGCGCCGGAGCTCGGCGCGGCGGCGGCCGTGCTGCGGTCGATCATCGAATCGGATTTGCGACGTTCCCAGCTCTTCGAACTGGTTCCGCTTTCTGGGCCGGTTCCTGCCGGGCCGCCCGATGCGGCTCGGGTCAAACAAGCCGCGTCGGGCGGCGTCGACGCGGTCGTCTGGGGTCGCTTGACGCGGGAACGCGACGGGGGCCTGTTGTGGGAGGGATCCGGCTATGACGGCGGAAACGGCTCGATCGTCGTGCAGAAATGGTACCGCGGACAGGATGAGGCGGCGTATCTGCGTTCGATGGCGCACAAATTCGCCGATGC
Organism: Nitrospirota bacterium; assembly: GCA_016201825.1. Lineage (GTDB taxonomy): Bacteria > Nitrospirota > Nitrospiria > 2-01-FULL-66-17 > 2-01-FULL-66-17 > 2-01-FULL-66-17. Next base: position 15,783 of record JACQCD010000144.1, read on the forward strand.
GCTGGTTGCCTCGTTTACCGGAGAAAAGGGGATCGCGGAAAGCCGCATTGCGTTCGTGTCGGATCGCACGGGGCGGTCAGAAGTCTACGTGATGGATTACGACGGGGCCCAAGCGGCCAAAGTCACGAGCGACCGCGGGATTACCCTCACCCCGCGCTGGAGCCCCGATCGGAAACTGGTCACCTACGTGTCCTATCGCGACGGCCGGCCCGCGCTTTACTCGTACGTCTTCGCAAGCGGCCGGCGATGGCAGGTCACCAAGTTCCCCGGTCTCACGATGTCGCCCGCCTGGTCGCCAGATGGCGAGCGTCTGGCGTTTGCGTCGAATCAAGCGGGGGGCCTCAATCTGTACCTCGTCGATGGTGAGGGCGGTAATTCCCGGCGGCTGACGTTCGGGGCGGGAGATGATCTGTCTCCCTCGTGGTCGTCAACCGGCCGGCAGATCGCGTTGACGTCGGACCGCGGAGGATCGCCCCAACTCTACCTGATGAATGCGGACGGCAGCGATCAGCGACGCCTCACGTTCGAGGGACCGTATAACACCACGCCCGCGTTTTCCCCGAAGGGGGACTGGATCGCGTACACGTGCCGATCCGGGACATACCTGCAACTGTGTCTGATCAGCCCGGACGGCACCCAGCGGGTGCAGTTGACCGACGCCGCGTGGGATAACGAAGCGCCGTCCTGGTCGCCGAACGGCCGGCACCTGGTGTTCGCGTCCAACCGTGCAGGGTCCACCCACCTATACGTAATCGGCGTGGACGGCACCGGGGAAGAACGGCTGACCGGCGACTCGGGGAATGACCGTATGCCGGCGTGGTCCCCGTTCTAGGAGCCGGTCCAGGAATGGTCATCTGCGGCGTTGTCGCTTCGGAATCCCTCCTCACGTACGACCCAGTACGCTCCGGGGGGATTCCTCTCTCCGCCTTGCATCTGACGCATTCCTGGACCGGCTCCAACACCCCAATACTCGGACACACTCCTAGTATCTTGGAGAAGGAGGACAGCGACGATGAGCCGAACGCGCCGTGATCTGGACGCCAAGCTGACCAAGAAATGGCTGTCGAGCAACGCGGTACGGGAGGGGTTGCTGACCAGCCTGAGCCTGACGTTACAAGAGGCGGGCGATCAGACGGATGTCGACACCCGCGTCGATCGCGCGGCGCAGGAGGAATTCAAGCGGTTCCAGGCCGATGAAGAATATGCCCCGCCCGACACGTTGCGGAAGGTCCTGGCGGCGATCGAGCAGCGGCTGGGAGTCGATCGGCTTCCCGAGGGGGTGGTCAGCCGACATCGTGAGATCTGCGAGCGCCTGCTCTCGAAGGTGGATCAGAACAGCGGATATCGGTAGGTTGGCGTGCGACGTGTTACTTCGTCGGCACGATCGCCAGCACTTTGACGCCGGAGTTCGATTCGATGTCGGATTTATAGACGTACCCCACCGCGCCCTCGGTGTTCGCCACCTCGCGTAGAACGGCCGCGGAGTTGGGCTCGAACTTCGGCGTGGCGGCGCCCTCCTGGAAATGTCGCTTGAGGAGTTGCGCCTTGTACTCCGCGTGTGACAGGTGAATCACGCGGTCTAAGAACTCCAATTTGATGGGTTCCGCTTCGCCCTGATCCACGGCGACCACGACCGACCCCCCGACCACGCGCTTCTTCCCAAGGTAGATGTTCTGGATCTCATCGAGGGTGAGCGAATCAGCGGGGAAATTCTTTGCCGCGATGAAGATTAAATCCGTAGGAGCGGCCGAGGCCAACGACAGAGAAGCCAGGGGGAACAGCCCCCACAGTACGCTCGCAGCGAGCAGGAGCAGCGCCGTGCCTAGCCGTTTCTTGGTCATCAGAATGTGAATGCCCATTGTGCACCATACTCCTGGTGGTGTGGCGTGCCGTCGATGGTGACAAACCGCCCTTCGAATTTGAGGACGGATTGCTCTCCGAGTCGAACCCGTATCCCGGCCGTTTCGATCCGTGTGTCGACGGCGCCGAGCGCCAAGGCATAGGGGTCGCCTTCCTCGAAGGACATCTGTTCGTGTCTGGCGTAGGGGGTGACCATCTCCCGGAATTCGTACCCGGCTTGCACGTAATACAGGTGGTTGGTGGTCGACCCGCCGGTGCCCAGATGATTCTTTTGCCGGAGCAGGAAATATTCGGCGAGTAGCTCGAAGGGGCCCATCGTCTTGCTGAGATCGGCGCCCGCGATAGTCTGAGTCACATCGAGCGGGTTTCCCGATAGTTCGCTGACCACGCGGCTTTCGTACACCGAGGCGCCCAACGCCCACCCGTGAAGTCCGGTGGGTGCGAACGCGCCGTGCAGGCCGACGGCCTTATTCTTGTTCGGATCGCCGGCGTTGTTCGGATTCAGGGCTGGTACCCCGTTATCCAGGGCGATGGAGGGGCCGTTGCCGACCATGATAGCGTACGACAGTTCTCCGGCTGGTAAAAAGTGCCCCCCCGATCCCAGCAGACCCACCGTGTGGACGGGCAAGATGCCGCCATCGTCCTCAAAGCGCAGGAAGACCGGTCGTTCGACGGTTAGGTGGAGGAACGCGCCGTGATGGTACGCCGTATTCCAATAGCCCAGCGCGGTGTGAAAACGTCCGGCGTAGACTTTGAGTGCGTCCGAGAATAAATACCCCACCTGGAGACGCTCGATATCGACGCCGCCAGCCTCATACGAGAATTCGGTTAGGACGTCGAGGCGGGGACCGATCGGCTCCGCGACGTAAAAATCCAGGGCGCCGAGGGTGAACGCCCCGTTGTTCTCCTTGGGGTCGGCGTCGTGATGATCCCGAGCATACGACACGCCGCCGAAGCCATGGATCTCCAGGGCCGCCGCCCGCGTTCCGATGAGGGGCGCGAGCAGGGCGAGGGCTAACGCGGGAAGCCAGGCGGCGAGACGATGATGGTGTGTCATTCCGTTTCTCCGGACAAACAACTGCAAGATATAAACGCTCAGGGTCGATTTGTCAATCGCGGTCGGCGGGCGGGCCGATGAATTCGGCTAGAAGCTCCACGTGAGCGGTGTGGGGAAACATGTCGAAGCCGCGGATACGCGTGAGACGATAGCCGGATCGGGCGAGGCGTTCGGCGTCGCGGGCGAGGGTCGCGGGTTCACAGGACACGTACAGCAGGCGAGCCGGCGCGAGCGCGATGAGACGATCGAGGGCGAGCGGGGAGAGCCCCACGCGCGGTGGATCGACGATCACCAGGTCGGGATGCCGATCCCGCTCGTCCGGGGTCCAGGATTCGACCGGGCTCGCGACCACCCGCACGGGGAGACCGGACGCGCGGGTGTTGAACCGCGCGTCGTCGATGGCGCTCCGCGAAGATTCGACGAGGGTGACCTGGCTCGCCCGTCGCGCGAGCGGCAGGCTGAAATTCCCGAAGCCCGCGTACAGGTCGATGATCCGCTCCCGGCCGGACAGAGCGGCCCACTCGCCGAGTGCGGCGACCAGCGCTGCGTTGACGCCGGCGTTGATTTGGAGAAACGTGCGGTCACTCACCCGGCACACGATCCCGTCTAGCGTGACGCAAGATCGTGGCCTGGCGTCGATCCGTTCTTCGAGCGCGTCGGCGCCGCCCACCCAGCGATGGCGTTGCCGATCGTATGCGATGAGCCCCCGCAACGGCAGCACGGCTTGCAGCTCGCGTCCGATCGCGCCCAGCGCGCGGCGATCCAGGTGGTGCATTCGGAAAATGACGAGCACCTCCTCGCTGAAGGACGTTGTCTGCACCTCGATCTCCTCGAGGTCGGCGATCCAGCGGTCGGAGCGCGCGAGGAGATCGGTGAGTGGCCCGAGCGCGGCTTGCAGGCGGGGGTGGAGGACCAAGCAGGATGAGACCGGCACCACGGCATGGCTGCCCGACGCATAGAACCCCAGCACGCGACGCCCGCCGACCACCCCGACCTTGAGACCCGCTCGCAACCGATACCCAGAGACGTCTGGTGATGGCGTCAGCGGCGGAACGTCCACCGCGAGGCGCCCCAACCTCCGAAAGGACTCCGCGACGATGGCGCGCTTGGCCTCGAGCTGAGCGCGGTACGCGAGGTGCTGGAGCTGGCACCCGCCGCACCTCGGAACGAGGGGGCAGGGAGGCTCCACGCGCTCGCCGGAAGCCGTCACGATGCGGACGGAGGTGGCTTCGAGGTATCCCTTGCGCGCCGTGTGCACCACCGCGTCGATGGTCTCGCCCTCGATCGCGCCCCCGATGAACACGGGGACTCCGTCCCACCGGCCCATCCCCCGCCCGCCGTGTACCATCTTTTCGATGGTCACGGTCAGGGGCGTGCCCTTGACGACCGTCATCGCGCCGACCGCCGGGGGGGGCGGTTGCTCTGGCGTGGTGCTACCCACTCTGCGGAGATGCGTCCGGCCGGAGCTCGATGGCCAGGAGTTTGATCTTGCGGTGGAGATGGCTGCGCTCGAGCCCGAGGGCTTCCGCGGTCTTGCTCACGTTCCATTCGTGCGCCTTTAAGGACTGGGTGATGAACTCGCGTTCGAACGTGGTGCGCGCCTTCCGGAACGACGCGGCCCGTCGGGGGGACGCGGACGCGGGCGAAGCCACGCCGTCGAGAAACGGGGGGATGTCGGTCGGGGTGATCACCGGCCCGGGCACCATGATCAAGAGGCGCTCGACCGTGTTGCGCAGTTCACGAACGTTGCCGGGCCAGTGGTAGTGCATGAACGCATCGAGCACATCCGGATGGACGGCCTTGGGTTTGAGGCCTTGCTCGGCGGCAATGTCGTGCAGGAAGTGCGAGACCAGCTCCGGGATGTCGCCGCGGCGATCCCGTAGCGGCGGCACGAACAACGGGATGACGTTGAGCCGATAATAGAGATCCTCCCGAAACGCGCCGCGCGCGATCTCCTCGGTCAAGCGCTTGTTGGACGCGCTGATGACGCGGACGTCGACCTCGATAGGCTTGCCGCCCCCCACGCGGGTGAACCGTTGTTCCTGAAGCACGCGGAGCACCTTGGCCTGCGTGACCAAACTCATGTCCCCCACCTCGTCGAGGAACAGCGTGCCCCCGTCGGCATCTTCGAAGCGGCCGCGTTTCATCGCGGTCGCGCCGGTGAACGCGCCGCGCTCGTGGCCGAAGAGTTCGCTCTCGATGAGCGTGTCGGGAATGGCGGCGCAGTTGACGTCGACGAACGGCTTCTCGGCGCGCGGGCTCTGCGCGTGGATCAAGCGCGCGACCACCTCCTTGCCGGTGCCGTTCTCCCCCGAGATGAGCACGCGGCTGTGGGACGACGCCGCGGTGGCGATCTCCGCCTTGAGCCGCGTCATGGCCGGGCCGGCGCCGATCAACGCGAGCCGTCGGGTGATCGTGGCGCGAAGGCGGACGTTCTCCTCGCTCAGGCGGCGCGTTTCGATCGCGTGCTGCACGAGAAGGAGCACCTTGTCCAGCGACAGGGGCTTTTCGATGTAGTCGTACGCGCCCAGCTTGATCGCCTTGATGGCGGTCTCGATCGTGCCGTGCCCCGACATCATGATCACGGGCACGTCCGGCGCGAGCTCGCGGATCTGCCGGAGCGTTTCGAGGCCGTCCTGGTCCGGCATCCAAATGTCCAACAGGACCGCAGAGGGCGGGTCCTTAGTGACCGACTTGACGGCCTGCGCGCCGCCCTGGGCCTCGGCGACCCGGTACCCCTCGTCGCGCAGGATGGCCGAGAGCGCCTGGAGGATGCCCTCTTCGTCGTCGACTAGAAGGATCGTATCTGCCATCGAACTGGTTCCCTATGTCGCGGCCGGGATTCGCGGGACTGGTCGGGCGTCGGGGGCGATGGGCAGCTCCACGACGAACGTCGTGCCGTGGGGCCGCCGGTCCATCACGCGGATCTGGCCGTTGTGGTCGGAAATGATCCGCTGCACGATGGCGAGGCCGAGGCCGGTGCCGCTCTTCTTCTTGGAAAAGTAGGGGACAAAGAGCTTGTCGCGATCGTCGGGATGGATGCCGGCGCCGTCGTCGGAGACCTCGATGCGGATCTTCGGCGGGTGGCCCGCGACCGACGTGGCCACCCAGACCTCGCCGCGTTTGTTGACCGCCTCGACCGCGTTGTCGAAGAGATTGGTGAAGACGCGCTTCATTTGGTCGCGGTCGGCGTATCCAAGGGGCAGCTCGGCGCCGAAGCGCTCGTGGATGCGGACGTCGCGGTACGCGGTTTGATAGAGTTGGATGACCTCGCGGAGCACCTGGTGCAGATCGAGCACCCGGGGCTGCGGCAGCGGCATGCGGGCGAAGCTGGAGAATTCGTCCACCAGCGTCTTGAGGCTGGTGACCTCGTTGATGATTGCGGTGGTGGCGTCGTCGACCACCGCGCGCAGGTCGGGCGCGTGTTCGACCGCCTTCTTGCGCAGGCGCTGCGCCGAAAGCTGAATGGGCGTGAGCGGGTTCTTGATCTCGTGGGCGATGCGCTGGGCCACTTCCTGCCATGCCGCGGCCTTCTGCGCCTTGATCAGGGCGGAGAGGTCGTCGAAGACCATCACGCATCCGAGATCCTGTCGAGTCTCTCCCAGGAGCGGGGAGACGATCACTCGCAGCGAGAGCGAGCGTCCGTCGGCGTCCACCTGGACCTCCCGCTCGATCAGGCCGGCCGATCCCCGGGCGGTCTCCACCAGCGCGGAGAGGACCCCCAGCCGCCTGGGATCGAACACGTCGGCGAGCCCCCGCCCCTTCGCCTCGGCCGCGCGCAGGCCCAAAATCCGCTCGGCGGCTTGGTTGAAGGTGGTGACGCGTCCCTCCGCGTCGACCGACACGACGCCGGTCGCGATATTCTCCAAAATGGTTTCGATATAGGCCCGGCGGCTCTCGATCTCGATGTTAGACGCGGTCAGCGAACGAGCGGTCCGCTCCACCTGCTCCTTGCTGGTCCGGAGATCCTTGGTCATGGTGTTGAACGAATCGACCAGGACCCGAAGTTCGTCGCTGGCCTCGACGTCGATCGTGAAATCGAGGTTGCCCTGCGCGACCTCGTGGGTACCCTCGGCGAGTTTCTGGAGGGGCACGGTGACGCCGCGCGCCATGTAGAACCCGAACCAGGTCGCCGAGAAGATGATGAGGAGCGTGATGATGAGGAACGAGAGGATGTAGCCTCCCTTGATCGGGTTCTTGAACGTCTTGAGCTGGTTGTAATCCTCGAACGCCGAGCTGATGCCTTCGAGTTTGGCCACCAGTTCCTGGGGAACGAGCGACTCGATGACGACCGTCCCGAGCGCGGTGCCGTCGCGGTCGACAACGGGCACGGCGCCCCACACCACGTCGCCCAGATCGGTCGAGCGGAGGACGGCGCGCTCGGCGCCTCCGGGGGCGTGCAGGAGGTCGTCGGGCGGCGGGCCGAACGGCGGCCGCGCGGTCGAGGAGACGACCCGCACCGGTTCGCCCTCCCAGGCGCCGGTCAGACCGGGGGACGGAACCGGCGGCACAAACCAGATCGTGCGCCGCGCGGCTCCGGTTGCCTCTCCGGCAAGGAACGCCGAGAGATCGTCGCGCGCGTCGGGGCGCCACCACTCCCGCCGCACGATCTCACGCGCCAGCGTCCGCCCCTGCGCGAAGATGGACGCCTGGTGCTCTTTATAGACCGCCTGCGCGACGTCGAGGGCGCTGGTCAACGACCGCTCCACCTGGAGGCCGAACCAGCTCTCCACCGCCGTCGTCAAGAGTCCGCTGGCGACGGCGAACAGGAGGAGGGATGGAATCAGCGACAAGCCGATGAAGGCCACCGTGAGTTTGGTTCGAAACCCCGTGCCCAGTCGTTGGTGGCGCCGTTCGAAGAACAGCTTGATGAGATTGCGCGACAGCAGCAGGATGAGCAAAATCACCAGGATGAAATTGACGTTGACCAACGTGAGGACGAGGATATTGTTCGAGAACGGCGACGGAGTTTGCAGGCCCTTGTAATACAGGGTGGTCGCCGAGATCGACAGCAGGATCAGAATCAGGCTCAGCCACAGGGAGCGAAACCCTTTCTTCGACCATCCGGGGGAACGGATCTTACGGAGCATCGGGCGCTCGGAAGGGGGCCGAATCGGCCCAGGGGGTGTCGATTTCCAGAAAGGGAATGAAGAACAAGAAGTAATCCAGGTACAGCGGAAGCTGCGGAGCCTTCATCTCAGCCTTGACGCTGATGAGGTAGGTCTTACGGCGCCGGAGTTGATCGATCGCGGCGATGGGGATGCGGTCGACCTGCGAGACCATCCGCCGCGCGCTCTCAAAGTCGGGAAAGACGGACTGCGTCGTGCCGGAGGGGAGTCGGGCCGTCACCATGTATTCTTGCTTGAGCAGGTTGTACTTGATGCTGTATTTGACCGTGACCGACGCTTTCTCTTCGTCGAACCACAGTTTTTGGCGCTGCTTCAAGACGACATAATAATAGAGATCCTTGGAGATGCCTTTCCGGATATCGTCCTCCGTTTGATCGGAGAGGGCGGGATCCAACGCGGCCGAGACCAGGATGCGTCCCCCTTCGTGTGCGATGTCGAGATGACGGATCCGCTCGCTGCCCGCCGAGGCCCCGTGAGGCTCCACGAGCAAGACCAGCACACCCAGGACGACGCCCAGGACCGATCGGCGTCGGTCGGCCGTCGCACTGAGCGTGACCGCTCCCCGTGCGTCTCCGCCAACTTGTCGTCCCAGTCTGCCGTACATGGCGGTGTGGGCGCATCTTACCACCAATGGCCTGCATCCGTCATTAGAAGGCGTGCCCGAGTGTAAAATGGAAGGCGCCGTGCGCCTCACCCGGTTGCCAATTGAGTTTGTGGCCATAATCGAGGCGCAGGGGGCCCACCGGGGTGTTGTAGCGCAGCCCCGCGCCCGTCGTGGTCTTGAGGTCGGTCCAACGGATATCACCCTGGTTGTGCCACACGTTGCCGCCGTCCCAGAACAGGACAATGCCGAGCGACTTGGGAAGCTGCACGCGGACCTCCGCGTTGGTCACCAGCATGATGTTGCCGCCCGTGGGCTTTCCGGTCGCGGGGTCGATCGGCCCGAGCGTGTCTTCGTCGTACCCCCGGACCGTGTTCCGACCGCCGACGTAAAATCGCTCGGTGGCCGGGAGTAAGAGTTGGGTCCCGGCCCGGTTGGCCCTGGTTTCGCCGAACCGGTTCGACGTCCCGGCCCGCGCGCCCAGCGCGGCAACCACCGAGCCCCCCAGCGCGTGGAACCAACTCGTGCCACCGGTGACCTTCCAGAACTGCTCCTGCGAGCCGAACAACAGGGCGGCGTTCTCGAACGCGAGCGTCGACAGTAGGCCCGAGTGAGGATTGAACAGGTCGTCGCGCGTATCCCAGGAGAGCGACGGAGTGAGGCTCCCGATATTGGCCCGGTCGTTGTCGAGCGGTGGCGCCGGGTCGAACTGGTTTAACTGGTAGTCGTAGACCAGTGAGCCGAGCAGGTGGAGGACCAACTTCTTTTCAACGCCGACGCTCGCGCCATACGTGGTCCGCTGGTACCCGCGCGTTGTCTCGTCTCGAATTTCGTTGTACAGCGCGGCGCGGCCGTCGATCGGCCGGTCGAACAGCCACGGGTGGCGATAACTCAGCACGGTCTTCCGTTCGATCCGGCTCCCCTCGACGCGTAATCCCACCCGCCGCCCCGTGCCCATCAGGTTGCGGTACGCGATCTCCCCGAAACCCCGCACGCCTTCGAAGTTGGCGTATCCAAACCCCACGTCCACGCTACCCGCGTCTCGCTCTTTCACGGAGAGGTGCAGCGTCTTCATGGGCTCGTGGCGCTCGGGATCGACCGGCTCGAGCCGGACTTCTTGTAAGAAACCGAGTCGTGCGACGCGGCGCTGGCTGTCCAGAATCCGCCGGGTGTTGTAGACGTCGCCCGACTTGACCTCCAGCTCGCGGAGAATCACGTTGTCGTGCGTGCGCTGGTTGCCGCTGAGCGTGATCGGCCCGATCACGACCGGAAGGCCCTCGTCGATCCGAAACTCGAGGTCCACGCGCGTGCGATCCACGCTGAACGCGGGGACCGCCTCCACCGTGCTATAGATGTAGCCTTGCTCGTTGTAGAACTCGAGGAGCGCGGCGCGCGCGGCCCGAAACCGGCCCTCCACGTAGGGTGAGCCGGTCGGGAGGTCGAATTGGGCGAGCAGGGTGGCGGTGTCGAACGCGTGATTGCCCTCAACCCGAATCGCGCCGACAAAGGTTTGGGGCCCTTCCTCGATGCGAAACGTCACACCCGCGCGGCGATGCTCCGGGTCCTCCTGGACGTCGACCGTCACGGTGGCCGACAGAAACCCTCGTGCTCGATACCAGGCGACGATCCCGTCGCGATCCGACTCCAGGACATCCTCCTTGGCGTACCGCGTTCGCAACCAGCTCGAGGGGGTGGTGCGGATCAGCGGCGTCAATTCGCGAGCGGACACCTTGGCGTTTCCGACGATGGTGACTCGGGTGAGTCGCATGCCGGGCCCCGCGTCGACGACGACGCGAATGAGGGTTCCCCCGCTCTTCTCCCGGCGACGCTCGATCCGCACCGTTGCGTGCCGAAACCCTCGGTCGACCAGAAATCGGGTCAACCGCTCCGCCTCTTCCGCATAAAAATCCTCATCGTCGCGTCGTTCGTGGAAGAGGGTGAGTTCATCCAGGAGTGTCCGGGTCCACCGCCGGCTCGGTGCGCCTTCTATGACGACGCGGTAGTGCGGGCCCGACTCGATTGGGATCGAGATCGAGACGCCGCGACTGTCCAGGGCCACTTGAGGCGGGCCGATGGAGGCTTGGCGATACCCGCCGGCATGATACAGATCGACAAGCCGGGCGAGCCCGCGGTCCAGGCGGTCCTGCGAAAAATACTCGCCCTCGGCCATTCGGAGCGCCACGAGGTGCCGCAGGCGGGAGAACGCGGGCGATCCGGATAACACGATGCGCGTGATGCGCACGCGGTCTTTCTCGTCGATGCGGATGATCACGCGCGCGCGGGTGCCGTGATCCTCCATCTGGATCGAGGGCGTGAGGTCGACGAGGTAGCCCTGCCGCTCGTACCACACCCGGAGGCGATCGACGGCGTCGCGGACGGCGGAATCCGAGAACTCATCCCCGATGTGCAAACCGGCGACGGCTCGCAGTTCGCTGGTGGATTGGTGGTGACCCCTCAGCTCAACCGCTTTGAAGCGGATCTTGGCCACGAAGGAGATGGTCAACGCCACCCCGTCGTCGCGGGGTTCTGCGTCGACGCGGATGTCGGTGTACTCTCCGAGACGGTACAGCAAGTCGATCGTGCGGCGGAGCGCGGCGGCGGAGTACGGCTTGCCCGGTCGGATCTTCGTCAGCTCCTCGAATGCTTCACGGGTCGGCGCCTTGGGGCCCACGAGATCGACGGCCACGATCGGCCGGCCGTCGTAGACGCCGGGCGCGACCGGTTGCGCCGCGCGAGCAGGGGACGTCCACAGGAGGACCAGCGCGATCGCGGCCGCCATCGTCCAGCCGGGTCGGGCCGTGCCGTGCGCGGAGCGGGTACGCCTCATCGAAATTCGAAGCGGTACCGCACGTCCCCGCCGAATCCGCGATTATCCTGCTCACCGATCAGAAAAAGGTTCCGGGCAATCTCGTACTCCACCCGCACGCCCTGCCGCCCCGAGGAGTCGAGCGTGGTCGTGTAGTGGACGGTCAGTCGATTTTCCAGGAGTTGCTTGCCGACCGAGAGCCGCGGGGCGGTTTGTTTCACCGTCTCGTCGTAATAGGGATCGATCTGGAAACTGTCCACCAACCGACTGGCGCCCGGCAAGCGGTGGACACCCTCCTCCAGCAGGGTTTGGAGGGCGATGGACGCGGCTTCCTCGCGGCCGAAACCGGTCGGTGACTGCGCGACCTGTTCGGTCGTCCTGCCGACCGTGAGAAGAGCGAGAATGTCGGTTTCGCTCAATGCCGGATCCGAGGTGAGGTCGAGGTCGAAGCGCTCGACCGTTCCGGTCAATTGCAGCGTGATGTTATAGCTCTGCACCTTCGTCGTCGCGCGCAGGTCCACCACGGGCCGGAGGCGCGTGGGATCGATGAAGTCCACGGTGACCGACTGCACCTGGAACACGTTGGAACGAAACGTGATCGTGCCCTCCCGCGCTTCGACCCGACCGATCAAGTAGGGACGATCGGCCGTTCCTCGCAAGAACAGATCAACCTCCAGCGGGATGTCGGCGAGGTTGTTGTGGACCCCGATATGGTTTCGGCCGCTGAAGTGGATGTTGAGCGAGAGCCGATGCGCAAGCGTCGGGGCTTCCGATGTGGCGGCCTGGACCTCCGCGCGCTGACGGAGATCCAGCACCCAGTCCTGAATATCGGTGCGCGCGTCGTAGATCGCGCGGTCGACGGTCAGTTCACCGCGCAGGCTCTGGCTCTCCGGGGTGCCTTGAAAGACCAGTTGCCCGCTCAGCGTGGGCGTGAGTTGTTCGGTGAGGGGGAACTGGATTTCGCTGAGATCGATCAGATAGCCGAACCGCGCTGGGCGGAAGCCCTCCAACAGAATCTGGCCGGTCGCGGAGACGCGTCCGCGACCGAAGCCGCCTTCCAACGCTTCCAGCAAGATCTGCCGTTCGTTGAAAAACAACCCGAGGGACGTGATCGTGATCGGCTGCGGGAGCGCCCGGCTCTTCAACCGGGCGTCCTGGACGGTGACGCCGCCCTGAATCTTGGGGCTGTCCCACCGGTCGGAGATTTTCAAGACGAGATACGTTTTCCCGCTGGCTGATGTGATCGTGGGCACGATCAGGCGGGTGAGGCGGAGATCCGCTTCGCCGGTGATGAGGAGGTGGTATTCGCGGAAGAGGTCGACGTCTCCCGAGACCGTGAGCGTCGTATCGGTTCCCCGCAGGCGCAGCGCGTCGATGGTCAGCCGGCCCTGATCGAGTCTGAGAACGAGGTCGCCGTTGTTCTCGACGACGTACTCACCCACGTCGGCCGAGAGCCGACTCAGTCGGCTCTCGGCCCGCCACTGCCGGGGATCAAGCAGCGGACCGTCCAGCGCGACGCGGCCGCTTACCACCGCGGTCATGTCCGCGAGGGCGGCCGGCAACCAGGGGCGAATCAACGGGACGAGCGAGCCATCCTCCACGCTCAGCACGGCCGAGAGTGGGAATTCCGGCTCCCACTTCAGCGTGCTCTCGAGTCGAGCGTGCTGTTCGTCCAGCGCCGCCACGAGGTGGACCCGACGGTCGGCGACGTCCAGCGTGACGCGGCCGGCGCCCAGTACCTGTCCGGCACCTTCCAGGTGCAGAATGGCCACCGCCGCGTGCATCTCGGGTCGGTCAAAGGTCCCGCGGGTCGTGAGCGTGCCCGAGACGGTTCCGGACAGCGGGAGAGAATTCAGTCCGAACAGGTCGACCGTCTGCAGGTGGAGCCGCGGGACGTCGAACTGGGCGTCGAATCCGCCGTGATACATAATGGAACCGTGCCCGCGCACCTCGCTCTCGCCGCGGCTGAGCACGGCGTGGGTGAAGACCACCTGCCGGCGGTCGAATGTCATCCCCACGCGTCCCTGATCGAACGATTGACCATAGATCGACCCGTCGGCCAGGTCGAGGTCGCCCGCGATCTGGAAATCGGCCGGGGAGCCGCGAAAGGTGAACGTGCCGTCCACGACGGCTTCGATCGGCAGGGGCCGGAACGCGATGGGGAGGATGTCGCCCACGCGCCCCTTGCGGAGCCGCGCGGTCAGATCAAACTCCGGGGAGGAGTGTGACGTCCAACCGAGCGTTCCCGACACGTCGTACCGGGCGTCGTCCTTTCGCCAGTCGGTCTCGCGAAACGAGAGCGTCCGATCGGCGTAGCGCAGCGACGTGGCCAGATCGCCCGCGCGACGTCCCCGGAGGGCGAGATTGCGTATCGTGGCGCGGCCCTCCACGAGCGGGTCGCGGAGCGGTCCGCTCAGCCGCCCGGCAAACCCGGCCCGGCCCTCGACCCCAAACGGAACCTGCAGCGCCTCCGCGACCGCCGAGGCGTCTTGGTCCGACAACGCGAGCGCGAGATCGACGTCTCCGAATGGGGTCAACGAGCCCGACAGGGTCAGGCGTCCGGTCTCGCTTGCGATCGCGCCGCCTTCGATGCTGAGCGCGCCGTTGCGAAGCGTCCAGGGCGCGTCGGCGGACGCGATGAGCGCCAGCAGCGCGCGAACCCTGGGGCCGGTCGGGCTCCCCGCTGTCGGGGCCGAGGGCGCGGGTGCCTCGTGCCGCGCGAGATTGAGCCGTCCCTCTCCGTCCACCGCACGGAGCGCCCACCCTCGGCCGCGGAGGGCGAGCGGCCCGGATGTTTCAAACGGCGGCAGGAGCGTGGCCCACGGCGTAAGACGACGAAGAAACGCGGTCGGACGGAGGTGCGCGGTGCTGAGCGTGACCGACCAGACCGAGGAAGAGTCGAGCCCGTCGAAGGACGCGTTGCCGCGCAGTGTTCCGCCCAAGACCTCGCCGACGAGATCGGTGCCTTCCAGGCGCCCGCGAGCGAGCGCGAGCGTGGCGGCGAGATTTCCCAGGGGGATGCCGTTGTACGCCACCGCGTGCGCGTTGATGCGGCCCCTGATGGCGGGGTCGGAGACGGACCCCGTGATCCGGCCCTCGACCGCCACCCGTCCGGAGACGGTCGTGCCCGGGGCAAAGATCGCGCTCAACGGCGCGAGATCGAGGGACGCGCTCGCGGACAGGTCGAGGCCGGGACGCTCGCCCAATGGAATCTGTCCCTTGGCGGTGCCGGTCAGGCCCGGCCCTTCGATCGAGACCGAGGTCAGCGTGATGCGCCCGGCTTCCGCCGTGGCGCGAAGACGGCTGGTCCCGAGGGCCACCGTTCGCTCGCCGACCTCGAACGCACCGCGGGGCGCGTCGAGGTTCACCGTGAAGTGGGTCATCTGTCGATTCGGGACCACGAGGATGTGGGCGTCCGACAGGGTGATGCCGCCGCGCGGCGATCGATACGCCAAGTCACCGTTCCTGATCTCGATCTGTCCCACCAAGACCGGTGGGTGCGGCGTGGTCGGCGGGGGCGCGGCGGGTCCAAATGAAGGAAGGTTCGAGGTTCCGGTGGGGCTGGCGGTGACGGTCAGACGCGGATGTTCGATGAGCAGCGAACGGATGACCGGGGTCTCGGTCAGAAACGAGATGAGGCTCGGCCTCACGGTGATCCGCTCGACCGTCAACGGTGGGGTGGAGAGCGTGGCCTCCGGCGAGCGGACCGTGACATGCTCGGCGATGAGCGCGAGCGGCGCCAGGCTGAGCCGGAGCCGCCCGATCTCGATGGGACTCCCGACCTGTTCCGCGAGGGTGGTTTCGAGGGTTCGGGTGAACCGGGTGAGAACCCGCTCGCGTTGGGTGACGTACGCCACGCCCGCGACGATGACGAGCAGGAGGCCACCAATCAACCCGACGCGGAAGGCTGTGCGCATAAAGGGAGGAACGAACCTCCGTTATGGAAGCGTCGGTCGCGTGGGGCTACCGGGCTTTTTCCACATACCGAAGGCGGAGCGTGTAGAGCAGATCGGTGAGGAGCGAGGATTCGGCCGGTGTGAGGTTGCCCCGGGTTTTCTCCTCCAGCAACGCCAGTAAGTCGATCATTTCCTGAGCCCGCGGCACGTTCACCGGCGCGGTCCGACCATCCGGCATCGTCTCGCCGAGGTGGATCATTGCGGTGGACGCGAGGGACAGGAGAAATCCGGAGAACTCGACGGGGCCGGCCGCGGACTCCGATCCTCTCTCCGGCGCGTTCCTCGGGGGCGGCGCAGCGGGAGCGGCCGCCTGATCGCGTGCGGGTTCGCTGGCCCGCCCGCGACGATCGCTCACCGAAAACCCGCGCCCTTCTTCGCCGTCCGTCATTGCAGATCCGCTTCGTGATTCATTCCGCTGCCGTGCCCACCTTAGCATGGGCCTCCCCGGGATTTCAAGAAACGTGTGCCCGCCCGAGACTGGACGCTTGTGTTTTCCCCCCATCCTTGGGTACGCTGCCCGGCTGGAACCTCATGGAGACGCGATGAGCACACTCCCCTCGGGCGGCGGCCGGGCTCCAGGCTGGTTGCGCTGGCTGAAAACCGGGCACGTCTTCTGGCGAATCGCCCGTCCCAAGGCGCCATCGCCGTTGAGGGGCTTGGCGCAAGCCGTTGCCATCGAGAACCGCGAGGTGCCGGCGGCCGGCGCGCGGGTGCGCGTGGTGGTCTATCGGCCGCGCCGGCCGTATGCGACGGTCGTAGTGAACGGCGGGTTCGTGGAGGAGTCGACCGACGATCCCCGGCTCAAGAATTTTGCGACCGCCTTGGCCGAGGTCGGATTTCTGGCGCTCACGCCCGACTATCCCGCCGTCCGCTCGCTGACCTTCACCCCGGAGACGATCGACCAGGTCCACGATGTGATTGCAGCGGTGGGACGCGATCCTGAACTGGGCGCCGGGCGACCCTTGGCGGTGATCGGTTTGAGTTACATGGCCACGTTGAGCTTGAAAGCCGCGCTGCGGCCGGATCTCGATGTGCCTCCGGCCTACCTCGGGATCTTTGGAGGATACGAGGACTTCGCGCTTCTGATGCGCGATGTGTTTCAGGAGGCCTACCGCTGGGACGACACCGACGTGCCCGTGGATCCCTACGGTCGATTTCTCGTCCTGCGATCGGTGGTGGAGTACTTTGATCCGCCTCCCGCCGACCGCGACCTCATTTGCGAGCTGGCCTTGCGCTGCGGGCGATGCGAGGCGTCCGAGGTCATCGAGGCCGCGGCGGGCCGCCTGTCCCCGCAGGGCCGAGCGGCGTTCGACCGACTGCGGACCTTTCATCCCGACCGATCGCCCGAGCTGTGGCAAACCATCCTCCGCGACGCTCGCGAGCGCTGCGAGGCGTTGTCGGTCCGGGAGTCGGCGGACCGCCTTCGCAGCCGACTCATCCTCCTCCATAGCTGCTACGACCACGTCTTGCCCTACACGCACAGCGTGCGGCTTCATCAACGGTTTCCCGCGTCGGAGTTGGTTCTCACGACGATGTTCACGCACGTGAACCTGCGGTTGAGCCCTCGGGCCGTTCTGTCGCAAATGCGGGAATTGGGGAAGGTGTCGGGCGTATTCTCCCGCCTCATGGCGCTGCAGGAATGAGTCATTGCGTTTCCTCGGTGCGGTGCACTATCATCGCGCTGAGATCATGACGAGTCGGAAAGAACACCGCGGGACATGACGATGAGTGATGCGATCGAAGCCGCAACGGGGTGGGGACGGGCCGGCCGTTTCGTGGTCCTGGCCGTTCTGTCCGTGGGGTGGTTCGGCGCCGCGGGGTGTTCCCGATCCGAGCCACCCACGGTATCGCCGACGGTGGCCGCGGAAGTGCCCGCGGAGCACGCCGAGGGCCGGCGACTCTTCGAGGCCCACTGCGCGCGGTGTCACGGTTCCGGAGGCGCGGGGACCGACCACGGGCCGGCGTTTCTCTCGAAGATCTACGAGCCGAACCACCACGGGGATGCGAGTTTTCTCATGGCCGCCCGGCGAGGCGTGACGGCCCATCATTGGCGCTTCGGGGACATGCCGCCGATCCCCGGCGTGTCCGATGATGACGTGACGCGCATCGTCGGCTACATCCGCTGGGTGCAACGGCAATCTGGTATCACCTAGCGGAGAGAGGTGAGCAATGCCGGGCTTCGTGATTCGATGGCTGATCAATGCGGTCGCGCTCCTCCTGATCAGTCAAGTCATTCGTGGGATTGAGGTGGATGGCGTCGTGGCGGCGTTGGCGGCGGCCGCCGTCTTGGGCGTCTTCAACGCCGTTCTCAGACCGATCCTTTTGATTCTGACGCTCCCGTTGACGATTGTGACCCTGGGACTCTTTGCGCTGGTCCTGAACGGCTTCATGCTGTACTTGGTCGGGTCGGTGGTGAAGGGATTTTCCGTGCACGGGTTTTGGTCGGCGGTGTTTGGCGCCATCCTGCTGAGTCTCGTCAGCGGGGTGGCGAACGCGTTCATCAACGATCGGGGACGAATCGAGATCGTCGATGCCCAGCCCCACGCGCGCTGAGGGAAGCGCCCCCGGAACTCGCACGAGGCCTCGGTCGATCAGCCGACGAGGCTTCATCGGTGCGGCTGGGGCACTGCTGGGCGCCGGCGTGGCCCGCCCCGCCGAGGCGGGCATCTTCTTCTGGGGCCGGCTGTTTGCGGTCCCGCCCCGCGACACGCCGTTCATCACCCCCAACGATCAATTCTATCGCGTCAACTACAGCGACCACTCGCTGGAAGTGGGCGCGTCGCTGCGACTCGACCAGTGGTCGCTGCCGGTCTATGGCGCCGTCGAGCGGCCGAGTCGTCTTCGGTATGCCGATGTCCTGGAGCAACGAGTGAGCGAGCGGATGGTGACGCTGCAGTGCGTCGATAACGAGCCAGGCGGGAGCCTGATGAGCAACGCGATGTGGGGCGGGTTTCCGCTCTCCCGGCTGCTCGAACAGGCCGGCCCGTCGGAGACGGCGCGCGACGTCGTCTTGCGGGGCGCCGACGGCTACCATGACAGCATCACTCTCGAGCGCGCCATGCGAGGCGATGTGCTCTTGGCGCATTCGATGAACGGGTCGGCGTTGCCGCGGGACCACGGGTATCCGCTGCGCGCCGTCGTCCCGGGGATCTTTGGCATCAAGAACGTCAAGTGGCTGACGGAGATCGAGGTGGTCGAGTTCGACCACCAAGGATACTGGCAGGAACGAGGGTGGACCGACGAGGGCGTGATCCCGGTGACCTCGCGGATCGATCGCCCGGGTCATTATCAGTTTCTGCGGGGCGGCCGGCAGACGGTGAGGGGCCTTGCGTTCGGAGGCTTGCACGGCATCGAACGCGTGGAGCTGAGCGTCGACGGCGGACAGACGTGGCGTGACGCGACCCTGGCCCCTGCTCCGCCCGACGCGTGGGTGCCCTGGACCCTGGAGTGGGAGGCGCCCGCTCCCGGCGCGTACACCCTCGTCGTGCGCGCCCAGGGCCGTGACGGCGTGCGGCAGGTCGCGACGGCCTCGCGGGCCTATCCGTCCGGGACCTCGGGACTGCACACGATCGTCGCCCTGGTCCAGACGCTCTGAGCACGACATGGAACGCGGCGCTGAGGATCTGGAGTTCGCCACGATCGAAGGCTTGGTGGCGTACGGTGACACGTTGGCGCGCCGGGAACCGACGGTCGACAAGGTGGAACGTCCCCCAGCGCCGGCGGCATCGATCGACCGCGTGGATCGAGCGCGAATAGCCGCGGCACGCGTCCGCGCGTTCGTCGAGCGGGTCCAGGCCGGCTGTCCGGACGCCGAGACGTACGAGACGGAGCGACGAACCCTTTTGACGGACGGGTGCGGAGGGGACGCGCTGGTCTTCTTCGCCGCGTGGAACCGGGTTCTGGCCGAGGGCGGGCTTGCGCCGCTCGTGCGCGCGCCGATCGGCCACGCCGTCAAGCCCACGCGCCGACGTCCGGTGGCGATCGTGCCCCGGCCGCACCTCACGCCGCAGTTGGCCGAGGACCGGATCGTCCTCGACCTCGGTGACGAGCGGTTCTGGTTGTTGCCGCGCGATCTCGCGGGGCGCACGCTCCTCTTCGCCTTGCGGCACGGGGTGTCACGAGTGGAGAGCGGGACTCACCGGGTGGGTCGGCGTCTGGCCAATGCCCTCGACCCCGAGCGCGGCGTTCCCAAGGCCGAGGCGCTCGGGGCGGCGCTCGCCCGGATGGTCGGAGTGGTGGGCCGCCAATTGGACTTGTTGCGCCTTCCCAATTACCTCGATCCCGGGACGTTCGCGCATTACGTCAGTCACAGCCCGAATACCACCCAGTTGTTCGGGCGCGTGGCGGCGGCGCTCTCGCCGGGATCCGGTCTCCCGACTCCGGTGGCCGACGCGGCGATGGAATCGCAGGACTTCGGCTGGGCGACGGGGATCGAGAAGACCGTCGAAGCCGAGGAAGCCGCGCGCGCGTTCGGCGTCGACGTGAACACCGCGAAGCGTTTGCTGAAGCATTCCTTATACAGCTATCCCGGCGGTCACTCGTTTTTCGATCTGTACCTCGACGTGGTCGACGGCGTGCACCGGCTGGCACGGTCGCATCGCGGAGGGGTGGCGTGCCTCTACACCCACAGCTCCACTCTCCGGGCTCTCGTGATCTATCTCGACCCGCGGCCCTTCCGCGAAGCATTTGGCGAGTTCGGCGAATACAAAGAAGGACAAGACAACGTGGTCCTGTTGGCGTACGAGCAGGACCAGTTGTCCGGTTATTCCACGGCCGTGGGGTTGTCCTCCCGAGAACGCGCCGCGCGCGACGTCTGGGTGACGGTCGAACGCGAACGGCGCGATCGGGTGACGCTTGCACCCCGGCGGATTCGGCAGGTCGTGGCCCTGGTATCGGGCGGCGACTTTGCCGGAGCCGGGGCCGCGCTGAAGGAACTGCGCGTGACCGGGGATCGACTGGGGCTCGCCGTCCACTTCGTCCGCCACGGATTTCTGGGGCTCGCCAACAACTGGATCGAACGCGTGACCGAGCAATTCACGCGCGGGATGGCCAATCACGCCAGCAGCCCCATCGGGAGCAGCCGGTTTGAGGATTTTAAGGATGAACGTGTCCAGGGCGCCGCGATGCAGCACGCCGCCACGTACCTGAAAGACGGAGCGTTGGTGGTCATCGGCGGCGATGGGAGCCTACGCGGCGCTCGCGCGGTGTTCGAGGGATTCGGTGTCCAGGTGGTGGGCATTCCGGGCACGATCGACAACAACGTGGCGGGCACCACCTCGCTCGGGTTCCACGCCGCGGTGGCGCTCGCGAATCAATCGTTGGAATCGTTGAAAGCGACCAGCGCGGCGATGGGCAGCGTGTTCTTCGTCGAGGTGATGGGCGCGGGGTCCGGTCATCTCGCGCTGGCGTGCGCGTATCAGGCCCGGGCAGAGGGCATCTTGGTCAACGAGCACCCGGATCCCGACGCGTACATCGACGACGTGATCCTGGGCACGCTCAAGCGAACGCTCGGGGTGCCGAACAAGAGTCACCTGTTCGTGGTGGCGGAACGGACGCCTCACCGCCATCATGCCAAAGGCGGTGTGCATGGCATGGTCGAGTATGTGGCGCGCACGATCGCGGCATGGCCCCACCTCCAAGCGGGGCCGGATCGGTATCCGCTGAGCGTCGCAACGAAGGCCACGATTCTCGGCCATACGCTCCGAGGCGCGCCACCGGTTCCCGAGGATAAAGCGCTCGCCCAGTTGTTTGCCTATGAAACGGTGCGCCGTTTGGTGGAAGAGCCCGCGACGATCGTGGGATGCATGATGGCGTCCTCCGGGGAAGGGGTGATCAACGCCATCCCTCTCCACGCGGTGGCGGCCAAGCCCTTCGACTGGGCCGTGTTTGCCCGGATGCACGGGACGGAATTGCCCGCGCCGGTGCATCCATAGGGGCCATCGGGCGCTCGTTTCGGCGCGGTCGGATTTCTAAGCGATCCTCCCGTGTTCTCGTGTCCCTTACCCTCCCGAATTTTCCTTGACAGACTGACCATACTAAGTATACTTACTACCGTTTCTATAGGACATTAGGACATTCCGAATCGGGTTGCAGTCGAGAGATGATGGGCCAGTCGCGGCAGCGTTCCTATAAGGCGAAAGAAATCTGCGAGACCTTCGACATCTCGAAGGCCACGTTGTTTCGGTGGGAACGCGAAGGGTTGATCACCGACGTGGGGCGAGACTGGCGAAACTGGCGGCTGTATACGGAAAAAAACCGCCGCGAGATCGAACGGTTGATCAAGCGACGGAACGACCGGCGGTAAGCGGGGGACATCGACATGTTGTTTCAACGAACGCATCCGGTCATCGGACTTGACATCGGCTCCAGCGCGATTAAGCTGTTGCAGCTCAAGCCTTCCAAGAAGGGCTACGTGTTGGAGAAGTTCGGGATCAAAACCATCGATCCGGAATTGATCGTGGACGGGGCCATCATGGATGCCGGACGGGTGGTGGATGCGGTCAAGGACTTGCTGCGTGAGCAAGCCGTGAAGGTGAAGGACGTCGTCATCTCCGTCTCGGGCCATTCCGTGATCGTCAAGAAGATCAGCCTTCCTCCGATGACCGAGGATGAGCTGGAAGAGTCGATCAAGTGGGAGGCGGAACAGTACATCCCGTTCGATGTCAACGATGTCAATATCGATTTCCACATCTTGCCGCCCGGCGATGCCGCCGGCGACGGGAAAGAGACGATGACCGTCGTCCTGGTTGCCGTGAAAAAGGATCGATTGGCGGAATACACGTCGCTGGTGATGGAAGCCGGGCTCAATCCGGTGGTGGTGGATGTCGACGCCTTTACCCTGGAGAATCTGTACGGGATGGAGTACGACGTCTCGCCCTCCGAGGTTGTTGCGCTGGTGAACATCGGGGCCAGCGTGATGAATATCCACATCATCAAGGGAGGGAATTTTTCCTTTACCCGCGATATCTCGACCGGCGGCAATCGCTATACTGAAATGATCCAGCGCGATCTGAACGTGAGCTACGAAGCCGCCGAGCAAGCCAAGCGGGGTGAGAGTGTCGCAGGGGTGAGTTCCGAGGCCCTTGACGGAATCATCGCGACGATGAACGGCGAGCTGGTGGCTGAAATAGGCCGGTCGTTCGATTATTTCCGCTCGACCTCCACGCAGGAAACCATCGATCGCGTGCTGCTCGGCGGAGGGACGGCGAAAGTTCCAGGGTTAGTGCCGTTCATGAACGAGCGATTGGGAGTGCCCGTCGACGTGCTCGATCCGTTTCGAAAGATCCAAGTCAATAGTAAGCTCGTTGATCCTGATTTGCTCAAAGCGGTTGGTCCGCAGGCTGCCGTGGTGGTTGGTCTCGCCATCCGAAGACCGGACGATCGATGATCAAGATCAATCTCCTCGGCGGAGGGCGTCCTAAACGCGCGCATAAGCCCACCGGGATTCCGTATCAAACGGTGGGGGGGCTGGGATTGTTTCTCCTGCTGGTGGTGAGCATGGGGTATGTGTGGTGGTACTTGTCGGATCGCGTTCAAGCCCTGACGACACAAACGGTCACCCTCGATCGGGACTTGGCGGCCCTGAAAATCAAAGTCAAGGAAGTCGAGGATTACGAAAAGAACAAGAAGAATTTCGAGGAGAAGATCGGCATCATTGAGCAGTTACGGAAGAATCAAAGCGGTCCCGTTCACTTGTTGGAGGAAATCAGCCGCAGTCTGCCCGATCGTGTCTGGCTGATCTCGCTGAGCGAACAGGGCGGGAAAATCGATCTCGAAGGAAAAGCGGTGACGAACGGCGAGATCGTGGACTTCATCAATAACCTGAAAACCTCACGGTACATATCCGAGATTCAGTCGATCGAATCCCGACAGACCGCCGAAGGGGGCATTCCTGTGTACACGTTCAAACTGAAGTGCACGATGGTGCTCTGAGACCATGGCTCTCGACCTCAACCTCGATTCGATCAAGGCCCTGCCGGGCTATCAGAAAGCCTTGATGGTGGCGATCTTGGTGATTGCCGCCGCGGGCGCGTTTGTCTGGTTTGTCTACATTCCCAAGAATGCCGAGATCGCTGCGCTTGAACAGAAAGTCGCCGAAATCAACAATCAGATCAACGTGAACCAAGCCAAAGCGCGCCGTTTCGAAGAATTAAAGCGCGAGAACACCGAACTGGCGCGACAATTGGCGGTGCTGAAAGAACAGCTCCCTCCCGAGTCGGAGGTGGCGAGCCTGCTCAAGCAGGTGTCGGATTTGGGCACTAAAACCGGCCTGGATTTCAAACTGTGGAAGCCCACCGACCGGCGTCCGGCGCCCTCTGGTTTGTATACCGAGATTCCCGTGGAGGTGGAAGTCGCTGGTGGCTATCACGCCGTGGCCGCGTTCTTCGATCGGATTGGAAAGCTTCCCCGCATCGTCAACGTCTCGGGTCTCAAAATGACCAACACCAAAATAGAGAAGAACCGCTTGATGATCCAGACGACATTTCGAGCGACTGCGTTTGCGACGGCGGAAGGCGGCACGCAATCGGCCCCCGGGAGTGCCACGCCGGCAAAGCCGGAAGACAAGGGCGCCAAGGGAGGTTCGGGTGCCTAGGGGGCGTAGCCGCCGAGATCGAGTTCCGGTCGGCATGGCCGCTTGTATCGCCGCCATCGGGAGCGTGTTGCTTGCGGTTGGGTGCGGAGAGTCTCCCCCGGCCCCTCCCGCGGCGCCGGCGCCCGCCCGTCCTGCGGCTCAGGCAGCGCCCGCCGCTCAGCCACCGACGGTTGCTGAACCTGAGACCTACACGTATAACCCCGCGGGCCGACGAGACCCATTTCGATCGCTCATCATAACGGGTGGGAAGAAGAATGTGGAGTTTCTGCCTCCGCTGCAGCGTCGCGAAGTGTCGGAGCTGAAATTCGTGGCGGTGGTGTGGGGGAACCTAGGAACCTATGGGATGATCGAGATGCCGGATGGAAAAGGGTATGCGGTCAGAGTGGGGACACGCGTGGGACCGAACCACGGTGTGGTAAAGCGGATCACGGCGAAAGACCTCACCGTGTTGGAACGGTATGTCGATTTCTTCGGGGAGACCAGGACGCGGGAAGTCGTCCTGGAGTTGCGGACCCGCGAGGAGGGCCTGGAATGAAGCGGAAGGTGTTCCTGATAATCCTGGGTGCCGTCGTGTTGGTCGGCTGCGCGTCACAGCCGGCCGAAATCAAGTCGCCGGACACGGAGCCCACGGCGACGACCACGATCACCGACGTGATCGTGACTGATTTGCCGGATGCTTCGCGGATCGCGCTGAAGGGGAACGGCCCGTTAAACTATACGGCGTTTAAACTCGAAGAACCGCTTGAACTCATCATCGATCTCTCCGGAGCCAACCTCGGGGTGTTGGCCGCCCCGCGCGATGTGGGACTCGATCCGGTCAAAGAAATTGTTCCGGAGCAGGCCGCGGATGCGGGAGGAACGTCACGACTCAGTTTTATGCTGAGTCGTGACGCCGACTATCTGATCCATCGTGAAGAAGACGGAACCCTCCTCACGATCGATTTTTCGAAGCAACGACCCGTCGAGGCGATGGCCCAACCGCCGGCAGCCGAGGAAGTGGCGCCGTCTCAGCCGACGCCGCCGGTCCAGAGCGCACCAACGCCGGCGACGCCCCAGCCGCGGATCACCTCGGTCCAAATCGTCCCGCAACGGGCATTTGTGGATGTGCGCATTGAAGCCGACGGCCCGATCGTTCAGCCGAGGATCTTCTCGCTTGGCAACAATCGTCTGGTCGTGGATCTGCCCGATACGCGCAGTGCGGTGAAGCCCGCGGTCATCAAGGCGGATACCAATACGCTCGTGAGACAGGCCCGAATCGGTCAACATCAAGATCCGATGAAGGTCCGAGTGGTTCTCGACCTCAAGCGAGCGGTGGAGCACAGCGTCGAAGCGCGCGGCAATTCCCTCACGGTGCGGCTGACGCGAACAAAGCTCCAGGCGCCTGCCGCGCCCGCTCCGAAGACGACGGAACTGCCTGTGCCCGCTCCCAAACCGGCGGAACCTCCGGCACCTCAGGTGCAGGCGTCGTCCGCGCCGGTCAATCCTCCGGCTGATGAAGCAGAGGCGGAGGCCGCGCCTGCTTCGGTGGCTCAACCTTCTGTTGAAGTGCCTGAAGTGCCGCCCGTGGTGTCGTCTGCCGGTGCCGCTGGGGCGAAGACGCTGGGCACCAACGGCTATTCGGGCCAAAAGATCTCGCTCGATTTTCAAGATGCCGAGGTGAGCAACGTCCTGCGCCTCATTGCGGATGTCAGCGGCTTGAATATGGTGGTCGGGGAAGAGGTCAAGGGCAAGGTGACGTTGAAATTGTTTAACGTTCCATGGGATCAGTCTCTTGATATCACCCTCAAATCCAAAGGGTTGGGGCAGGTCCGCGAGGGGAACATCATTCGGATCGACACCAACGCGAATATTGCCAAGCAGCAAGACGAAGCAGCGAAGGCCAAGGAAGCCCAGGTCAAGGCCGAAGACCTTAAAACCCTGATCATTCCGATCAACTATGCCAAAGCCGCCGATCTGTCGACGACGCTGAAGAAGAACTTGAGTTCTCGCGGCGAGCTGACCGTCAATGAGGCGACCAATAGTTTGATCGCAAAGGATGTGCCGCAAAACATCGCCGATATCCAGCAGTTGATCAAATTGTTGGACCTGCCGACTCCGCAAGTCCTCATCGAGACTCGGATCGTGCAAGCCAACACCAATTTTGCCCGTGATCTGGGGGTCCAATGGGGGCTCTCTGCCAAGGATACGTTTGGCGGAAATCAGCTCGGGCTGAATGCCGGGCCGTCGTCTGCCGATCCATTTGGCGGCCAGGTTTCGAACTTTGCCATCAATCTTCCCGCAAGCGGGGGGGCCGGGTCGGTCGGTAACCTGGGGTTTACGCTGGGGCATCTCACGGGACGCAATCCTTTCAATTTAGACGTTCGCCTATCGGCGGGTGAGGCGTCCGGTGAGACCAAGATCATCTCCAGCCCCCGGGTCGTGACGTTGGATAACCGAGAAGCGGTCATCCAACAAGGGGATTCCGTTCCGTTCGAGACCGTGTCCGACAAGGGAACGCAAACGCAATTCGTCGATGCCACGCTGAATCTGACCGTCACGCCGCATATCACTCCCAATGGCAGCGTGATTATGAAGATCAAGGCGACCAAGAATGCGATCGGAGATTTTAGGTCTCGTCTCGGGGCGCCCAGCATCAGCAAGCGGGAGGCGGCCACCGAAGTCATGGTCCAGGACGGTGAGACCACCGTCATCGGGGGGATCTTCGAGACCTCCAAATCCGAAACCGAAACCGGCGTTCCCTGGTTGGCCAAAATTCCAGGTCTGGGGTGGCTCTTCAAACGGCAGAGCGTCAGCGATCAGAACCGTGAACTGCTTATCTTCATTACGCCCACCGTCGTCAAGAAGAGCTAGGAGCGTGCTGGGTGGCGGGATCTGGGAATAATTTCATCCTCGTTGGGTCGACGGGCGCGGGTAAGACAACGATCGGTCGCCGTCTGGCGGAACAGTTGGGGCTGAAGTTCGTGGATACCGATGGTTTGATCGAACAGGAAGCCGGTCGGTCGATCGTCGAGATTTTCCGCGCCGGAGGAGAATCCAGGTTCCGGGCCCTGGAACGCCGCGTGCTTGGCCGGGCGGTCAAGGGGGCCTCCCAGGTGATTTCGACCGGCGGTGGGGCGGTCCTGGATCCCATCAATCGCGCTCGA
>JACQCD010000010.1 GCA_016201825.1 Nitrospirota bacterium
GCCACGCGGCGCAAGCTCTAACCCATCGGCTCGACGTCCCTGAGCACATCAGCGGTTGTCTGGTTGCTGCTCGTCGGCAAGCGATTCCAGGTAAGCGGCCATTTTCTCCAACGCCCCGGCGCTGAGCTTCTGGCCGTACCAGCGCGGCATGGCCTGGGCTGGGAAACCGGGCACCATGTAGGCCCCGGGGCTGAGAATCGATTCGATCACATACTCGTGCACGGTCTTGGCTTGCCCGCGATAGGCAGGGTCGCCCAGCCGCAGCGGCCCCGTCGATCCCAGGACAAGTTTCGGGCCCACACGGCCTTCAGCGCCAGGAATACCGGGAATCGTATGACATGCCGAACATCCCGCCCGGGTAAAGATCTCCGGGATCGGTTCCGTGCCCGTCACCAACGGCACCAGAGCGGGATCGAGCGCGGACGCTTGAGGGGTAGATTGCTTCTGGGCGAGAATCGATCCCAGCCAGAAAGAGAGCAGGGTCAGCACGAGCAGCACGCCACCGATCAGAAGGAACAGCCGGGCCAAGCGGCTGGAGCGACGGTCACGTGCGTCCCTGTCATGGTTGGACACCGGCCAGCCTCCGGCCGCCGTTAATAATACAGGGGCGCCTGCGGACCCGGCCGCATCCCTTCCAGATCAGGATCCGGCTCGGCAGGATTGCGGACCACGGGGTCCTTCGTCTTCTTCCGCTCCGTCCGTCGGAGCTCCTTTTCTTTTCGCTTTTCAGCCTTGTCGCGCTCGCGCTGGCGCTTGGCTGCGGTGACTTTTGGATGTGTTGGCATACTGACTCCTCTTCTAGCGGACCCACTTGATGGTACGGCCGATCTGTGACATCTGGTCGCTTATCATTCCTTCTCGCCTTCTCGCATCATGCTTCTATTCCTCAGCTCCTCAGCGGACGACTATTTCGGAACGTCCATGGCGCACCGAACGCCAACCGTGCGGTCCTGGAAATCCGGCTCAGCGGACACCCGAACCGTCGTACGGATGCCGGACGGCGGGTCATTCCACGACCCGCCCCTGATGACACGCTTGTCACCTTCGGCCGGCCCTTTGGGATTTCGTTCCGGGCTTTTCTGGTAGTACTCACGATCATACCAGTCCGCCACCCATTCGGCCGCATTGCCGGCCATCTGATAGAGTCCGTACGGGCTCTTCCCCCCCTCTTTGGTGCCATGCCGCACACTCATCCCCTGCACACCGCTGGCCACCGGCGCGAGGGTCACGGCATCGCTGACCCAGACACCACGATTGTAGTTGGCGATGTCCACAAAGGGCTGCATATGTCCCCAGGGATAGCGGCGGCCGTCCGTTCCACGGGCAGCCTTCTCCCATTCCGCTTCCGTAGGCAGCCGCTTCCCCGCCCATTTACAGTAGGCCTCGGCATCCAACCAGCTCAATCCCACCGCCGGCCGATCGCCCGCAGCCGTCACCGAGTCGTCATCCCAGGCGGAAGGCGATGCGTGCTTGGCACCCCCCAGAAACTTGGCGTAACGGCCGATCGTCACCTCAAACTTGTCGATCGCGTATTGATCCAGATAGACCTTACGTTCCGGCCGCTCATTGCCGGCCCCGTCGTTGCTGCCCATGATAAAGGGCCCCTCCGGAATCACGACCATCGGAGCCCCGTCCTTTCCGCTCAGCTCGATCGGCGCCACCGGCGACGTCGAATTGGTCGGCGCTTCCCCCGCCCCCATGGTGAGAAGACCGGCCAGCAGCACCCCCCCTTGTCCCGCTATGCGTAAGAGTCGCACGAACGCCCTCCGGCTTCACAGAACCCTTCGATGCCTTGTTGTGAGGATCGCGCGGGAGAACCACGAACGAATGGCGGCCCCAACGGGAATTTCTGAAGGTTGGAGCACGCCTTGGACATTCCCGATTCAAGCTTTTGTCAATATTGTTCAATTATACACAAGCCCTCTCAGAGACTCCAGCGAATATCCCCGCCCCCGCTTAGAGAGGCGGGGCCCTTGGCACACCCCCTACAGCCCGGGTATCCGTAGTCCCCGTGTTACTGAGACGGGGACTTGGCCGCGGCCACCCTCGACACGCCCTTTTCGGTCAGGGTCTGTTGACAAGCCAGGTTTGAGTGATGTAGCCTCGCGCTAGTTTCAAAGGTTC
Organism: Nitrospirota bacterium; assembly: GCA_016201825.1. Lineage (GTDB taxonomy): Bacteria > Nitrospirota > Nitrospiria > 2-01-FULL-66-17 > 2-01-FULL-66-17 > 2-01-FULL-66-17. The sequence continues at coordinate 2,125 of JACQCD010000010.1, forward strand.
GCAACTATGAAATCTATGCCTTCACGGGCTCAAGACACATCGCTTTTTGAGCTCCATGCTGAAGTTTGCAAGATTTTTTCGCACCCCAAGCGCCTGCAGATCATCGAGGCGTTGCGCGACACGGAATTGACCGTAAGCGAAGTGATCGCCAAGCTCAATATCCCCAAAGCGAACGTGTCGCAGCATCTCGCGGTTCTGCGTCAGAAGAAGGTGGTGGCGACCCGCCGCGAGGGCCTCAATATCTATTACCGGATCGCGAATCCCAAGATCATCCAGGCCTGCGACCTCATGCGGCAGGTTCTCCTCGAACAGCTCAAAGAAGGTGAACGGTTGGCGAAGCGGCTGAAGGCGTGACGAGTTTGTTGTGTCTATCAGTTAAAAGATTCCGATATTACGAGACTTCCGTTCAAGGCTGCGGGTGAATAATGAAGAGTCTCCACAGCGAGTCCGCACAAGCGGTTCCCTGGCTGACCCGGTCTTCTGTTGAAAGGCCCGGGTGGGTGATTGCCGGGATTCTGGCGATCACCCTCCTCTTCCTCACGCAGTTCCCGCAGGTCGAGACCGATACGGATCCCAAGAACATGCTGCCCGCCACGTCGACTGTGCGGGTCTCCAATGATGAGGTCGAGCGGTGGTTTGCCCTCCACAAGGATGTGATGGTCCTGGGAATCGTGAACGATGAAGGGATCTTTACCCAGGGGACTCTGGAACGGATTGCCCGGATCACACACGCCATCCTGAAGATTCCTGGCGTCGTGGTTCGGGACGTGACCAGCCTCACCACAACGGATAACGTCCTGGCAGAAGACGGCCAGCTGGTGGTGAGGCCGGCTGTCGCCGAGATCCCGCGCATCCCGGTGGCGATGGTAGCCCTGAAACAGACCCTCCTCTCCAATCCCCTCTTTGTGGACAGATTGCTCTCGAAGGACGGGACCACCACGGCGATCTACGTGCCCTTGGAGGGAGGTGCGAACGCCACGGTGATTGCAGATCGGATCAAGGAGGTGCTGGCGAGGGAAGTGGGCAGTGAGCGGTACTACCTCGCCGGGGACCCTGTGGCCCGCGATACCTTCGGCATTCAGATGTTCTATCAGATGGCCATCCTATCCCCGATCGCCGGGCTGGTGATGTTTGTCGTCCTCTGGTGGATGTTTCGGAGCCTCACGCTGGTCTTGGCGGTGATAGGGGTCGCGATGGTCAGCATCATCTGGAGCACGGGGCTGCTCATCGGCCTGGGGTATCCCATCCATATCATGAGCTCGATGAGCCCCGTCTTCCTGATGGCCATCGCCACCGACAGCATCCACATCTTCAACGAGTTTGGCTTCCGGCTCAGGGAGGTTCGGGATAAGCGGGAGGCAGTGTTCGAGACGATCGCGGCTGTGGGCGGGCCTGTCTTGTATTCCGACCTGGCCACTGCGGTCGGGTTCGTCGCGCTGGTGACGGTAGCGATCGTCCCCGTGAAAATCTTCGGGCTCCTGGTCGGGTTCGGAACCCTCATTATCCTGCTGATGAGTTTCACGCTCGTCCCCGCGGTCTTAATTCAGCTCAATAAGGATCGCCTTCTCCAGGAGGTGCGAAGCATCGACGCAGCGTCCTCGTCCTGGCTCTCCAGTCTCGGAGAATTCTCTGTGCGGAATCCGAAGTCGATTGGCATAGTGGGCTGCGCGTTGCTCGTCATCGCGGGCCTCGGACTCTCCCGGATCGAGGCCAATAACAACATGGTCCACTGGTTCAAGCCTGACAGCGACATTCGCACGGCAGACCGCGTCATGAACGCACGTCTCGGTGGCACGGCCACGGCCTACCTCGTCATTCAGGGTTCGACAGAGGACGTGATGAAAACGCCCGCCATGCTCCGCGACATCGAGGGGCTGCAGCGGGAGCTGGAGGAAGATCCCCGGGTGGGGAAGACCTTCTCGGTGGTCGACTATGTGGAACTGATCAACCGGGTCCTTCACCGAGACGCCCCAGCCTACGACCGCATTCCCGACTCGGTGACCGAGATCGCCCAGGGCCTCTTCCTTTTCGGGATGGCGGCGAAACCCTCCGATCTCGACAACGTCGTGGACTATCCGTTCCAGAAGGCCAACATCTTCCTTCAACTCAAGAGTTGGGATGCCGGGGTCATGGCGGACCTCCTCCGTCGGACAGAGGTCTACTTGCAAGCCCATCCTCTCACCGGAGGGGCAACTCTCCGGCCTGCCGGCATCGCCTATTTCAATATGGTGTGGAGCGACGAGGTCCTCTGGGGAATGGTGAGGAGCTTCCTGGCGGGCCTCGCGCTCGTCCTGATCCTCGTGATCATCCAACTGCGCTCGCTCCTGTGGGGGATACTCGCCTTCCTCCCCCTCTTTTTCACCATCGCCTTCATCTATGGGGTCGTCGGGTTTGTGGGGAAGGATTTCGACATGCCTGTCGCGGTGCTCTCGACCTTGTCGCTCGGTATGGCGATCGATTTCGCCATTCACTTTGTGGGCCGGTTCCGGCGCCACTATGCCACCGAGCCCGACTTAGAGAAGGCCCTCCTCTGGACCGTCATTCGACCGGGAAAGGGGATCATGCGAAACGCCGTACTCTTTGCAGTGGCCTTCTCGGTCATGGTCTTTGCCTCACTCACAACCTACATCACGGTGGGGATCCTCATCATCGGCATCATGCTGCTCTCGGCTGTCTTGACCCTTGTGGGGCTTCCGGCCCTGATCGTGCTCTTTCATAAACGGCTTCCGCTCTCATCGGAGGAGATACCACGGTGAAAACATGGATCGCATTCTGCGCAACCTTGTCCCTCATTGTTCTGGCAACGGTTGTGCAACCGAGTACTGCTGTGGCTGTGGACGCGATGGAGATCGTGCAGAAATCCCAGGCCGCATTTTTTGAAGCAGGCCAGGACCTGAGAGCGCGCATCAAGATGGTGCTCATGACCCGCGAAGGTCAGCAGCGATTGCGCGAGCTCACCATGCTGCGCAAAAACTTCTCCGCCGGGGAACAGAAGTACTTCCTCTACTTTCACAGCCCGGCCGACGTGAGCGGAACCATCTTCATGGTCTACAAATATCCTGTGAAGGACGATGACCGCTGGCTGTTCATCCCGGCGCTCAACCTGGTCCAACGGGTCGCGGCGCGCGACAGCCGAACCAGTTTCGTGGGCTCCGACTTCTCCTACGAGGATGTCTCCGGGCGCGATGTCGAAGCCGACACCCATCGGGTGCTCCGAACGGAGGCGCTGGGGAACCGGCAAGCCGTGGTCATCGAGAGCGTGCCGATGCGGGAGGCCGATTACGCTCGGAAGCTCACCTGGATCGATCAGACGACATTTCTTCCGCTGAAAGAAGAGCATTATGACCTGCAAGGCGAGTTATACAAGATTTTCACGGCGGATGAGATCCGGGATGTGCAGGGATTTCCCACTGCCACGAAGCGCACGATGATGAACATGAAGACCGGGCATAAGACTGAAGTCGTGCTCGAGAGCGTGGCGTACAACGTCGGGCTCGGCGATGAGATCTTTACCGAACGAGCGCTCCGGCGGCCACCGGAGAAATGGCTCAAGTGACAGTGAGGAGTAAGGGGTAAGGAGTGAGGGGTGGGGGATGCTTCGACGGGTCATTTTCCTGGCCTCCGCGCTCTTCTGTTTTCACGCCTCACCCCTTACGCCTTACGCCTCACGCGCCTCGGCCGAGGAGCTTTCCATCCATGGGTTTTTGCAGACCAACTATGACACCCGCCTCACCGGCCAGTATCCCCCGAACCCGCAGGGCGGCGACCTCCTGTTCGGGGAAGAACGATTTCAACTGCGGCTGGGCCATTCCAACGAGAAGGTTCGCCTGTTCACACGGACTGACTTTTTCTATGACCATGTGGCCAACCGGCCTGGTGTTGAGTCGCGCGAAGCCTATGCTGAGGGCAGTGTAGGGCCATCCGATTTGAGAGCAGGCCGCCAAATCCTCATCTGGGGGGCAGGCGATTACCTCTTCATCAACGACATCTTCGCCAAGGACTGGGGAGCCTTCTTCTCCGGAAGGCCCGTGGAGTATCTGCGAGTGCCCCAGAACGCCGTCAAACTGGATCTGGGGACCACAGGGCTCTCGGCCGAGATTGTCGCGATTCCGTTTTTCCAGGAAGACAAGCTCCCGCCGCGCAACCGCTTTGTGCAGTTTGATCCATTCCCCGGTGTTGCGCGGACCGCACAGACGCCCGGCCTGGGGATTCAGAACACGGAGCTGGCTGCGCGGTTCTACGGGACGACGTGGGGATTTGATACGGCCCTCTATTTTTACCGAGGGTTCTTTCACGTGCCAGCCCTGCAAGCGAATCAGACGACCTCCCCAACCCTCGTCACCGAAACGTTCCCGAGGCTGGCGGTGTATGGCGCCAGCACGCGAGGAAATGCGCTGGGCGGGGTGGTGAGTGCGGAAGTTGGCTACTATGATTCGCTTGCGGATCGGGCCGGCCGTGATCCGGCCATCCCCAACAGTTCGTTCCGCTATCTCGCAGGCTATCAGCGGCAACTGTGGGAGGACTTCACGATCGGCCTGCAGTACTATGGCGAATTGATGCTTCAGTACGATGCCTATCGGGCCACCTTATCGTCTGGATTTCCCGGCCAAGATCAGCACCGGCAGCTTGCGACTGTCAGGCTCACGCAACTCTTCTGGAACCAGACCCTGCGGGTGGGGCTCTTCGCCTTCTACAGTCCCACGGATCAGGACTATTACCTCATTCCAGAGGTCCGCTATAGCATCACCGACAACTTGTGGGTATCGGCCACTGGGAATATCTTCGGTGGGCGTCGGACCACGACCTTCTTTGGGCAATTCGATGCTGATGACAATCTGGCGATGACGGTGCGGTATGAGTTCTGACACAGATTGTGTGGGAGGCGGCCGCAGATGCCCGTCGTGACGGTTTTTGAAGAACACGCGCCGGCGTACGACGAGTGGTTCGATGCACACGAGCCGGTCTATCAGGCCGAACTCGCGGCACTCCGGAAGTTCGTTCCTGCTACGGGTCGAGGGATTGAAGTGGGAGTGGGGACCGGACGCTTTGCAGTCCCGCTTGGAGTCAAGTTGGGTATCGATCCGAGCCGACGTATGCTACAGGTGGCCCGTCGGCGAAGCCTTTCGGTCTGTCAGGCCGCAGGCGAGCGGATGCCCTTTCGCGATGGCCAGTTCGACCTGGTTCTGCTGGTCACCGTCATTTGTTTCGTGGACGATGTGCCGACGTTGTTGCAGGAACTTCATCGGGTTCTGAAGCGGGAGGGACGACTCGTCATCGGCTTCATCAATCGGAACAGTGAGCTCGGCCGGATGTACGAGCGGCGTAAGGAAACAAGCATGTTTTACCAAAATGCGCGGTTTTACTCGATAGAGGAGGTGGCAAGCTGGGTGAAAAAAGCTGGCTTTGGTTCGCTGTGGTTCTGTGAGGCCCTGTTCGGTGATCCGAGCGAGCTTTCAACGAGAAATCTGGAGATTCGCGAGGGCTATAGCGATGGCGCTTTTATCGTGCTGAGTGCCCAGAAAACCTGAGAGGTGAGGTGCTCCATGAAGATCCTCTTTATCCTGAACGATGCCCCGTATGGGTCCGAGAAAGTGTACAACGCGCTCCGGCTGGCCATGAAGTTGCAGCAGGAGCACGCTGATATGGACATTCTGCTCTTCCTGATGGCGGATGCTGTAACCGCTGGCCTGCCGAACCAGTCAACCCCGCAGGGCTATTACAACGTCGAGCGGATGTTCAAAGCGGTCATCGGGAAGGGGGGACAGGTCAAGATCTGCGGCACCTGCGCCGAGGGACGTGGCATCCAGGCGCTGAAACTGATCGAGGGCGCTGAGATCAGCACGATAAGCCAACTGGCTCTGTGGGTCATGAACTCGGACAAGGTTCTGACATTTTGAGCCTTCGCATGAGACTCTTAGAGCCCTCTAATATGTTCAATTTGTAGGTCCAGTGATATGCCTTGTCTGATCCAGACAAGGCATATCCTCAAGAAGTTTATCGAAGCCCCTTTAGTTTGCGAAGCGTTCGAGGAAGAAGGGCGGAAGGGTTACCCGGTCACTGGGCAAGAAACCTACATCCGGCTCCTGCCCAGCCCCATTGCTCCACTCAAAATGGCGTCCCCAACGGGATTTGAACCCGTGTTGCCGGCTTGAAAGGCCGGCGTCCTAGGCCAGGCTAGACGATGGGGACGAACCGATCTTGCAATCAGTTATTCAGGCGCTTTTTGATTGCCACATTCGCACGTGACTGA